>JACQAO010000036.1 GCA_016194935.1 Betaproteobacteria bacterium | reverse complement strand
TGCCATGCAGAACCGGCAAAAAAACCAGGCATGGCGGCAAACCCTCACCTGTTTGGGTGTGCCGTGTGGCGTTCGGCGACAAAATCTTGTCATGCACCATTGTCGATCTGCAAAATTGGGGATAATTTCAACAAACTGCTAAAGCGGCATGCGCCGGGGTTGTGGCCAGCAACAAGGTGCTGACGAGAACAGCGTACTGATGGCCCTGGCGATTGCGATAACGCGGTAAGACTCTCATGGCAAACCTCCCTTATTCCGGCCTCTCAGCCTTTGTTTTCAATCTGGTGACCAGCCTGCAGCCGACTCATCGCCATTCCCAGCTCCAGCGCCGTCTCCAGGCGGATTATCCTGCCTGTCAAGTCTTCTATTTTCTGCGCCTGAATGACTACCTGGGCGGACATTCGCTCGACCTTGTCGTTCATTCTCATAACGGTGGTGATCGAGTCCCACAATTTGTCAGTGATGCTCATGGGTGGCCATTCTTTTAGCGTGCTGGCTTTCCATCCTGGCAATCCTCTTGTTGGATGCTTCGCAGAGCGCCAGCGCTTCATCCATTGCCTTGTTCGCTCGAATGGTCGATTTGTTCATCTGGTCAATCAAACCATCCAATACCCGGTCATCCTCGGACGGGTGGAATGATGCGGCAGCACGCCGAAGAAACTCACCCATCGATAGCCCTGCCGCCTTGGCCGTCTTGGCGATCTGGCCCTTCTCGGTCGCCGTTACCAGCACAGGAATTCGTTCTGTTGCAGTCGCCATTGATTTACTCCTTGATGAACATGGTCAGCACATGCCCATTCTATGACAAGCTGACCCAATTTACAAGGTAAAAGACATCCTTCCCGGTCTGTTACGGAACAAAAAATGTCTCCCATTCAGCCCGTGTTCTTCGACAGACGTTTGCGCGGCGGTGTAGAGGCCTGAGCCTGCCCCACTGCAACGCCTTCGAGGCGCGATACGCGCCGGTCTATCTCTCGAACCTCGCGGCTCAATTCCTGTGCACTGGCTGACAGGCGCCTGATTTCCTCGGTAGCCAAGAGCACCGCCTTGATACCCTCCAGGACTCGGTCAAACCCTGACATTTGCAACTCCACGATTCTTGGCCAATCGCTTAACTGTCGCCTGTATGTCACGCGTCGCTGCCGCCAGTGCAGCCCTGGATTCTTTCGCCGCCGCGAACAGTTCATCCGCCAGGGCGTTCAGCACTGCCTCGGACTCGGATGGCGGTTCGTTCGCTGCGGTGCTGTAGCTTTCCACGGCGCGGCGCACCATTTCACCGGTCGATACGCCCAAACTCTCGGCACGGGAATGGATGACGGCTTTTTCCTCCGGTGTCATCAGGATGGTCATGCGGGCAGTCTTCATTGGGATACTCCGATAGAATATGTGAACATGATAATGATAATGATAATATCTGACAAGAGATTCCGCCGGCGGCTGGCTGCAGGCCGTTATGAGCCTGTACTCTGTCCATGCTTGTCGCGGCGCCCAACTCAATTGTGCACCCGCTGTGGTTCCGGCAAGGTATTGATTCCTGTATCATTGCGGCCACTTCGTACCTTCCTTCCGTTTTCCCTCCCCTGCGCATGATCCGAAAGCTGCTGCGGCGCGCAATCAATGTGTTGCGCCGCGATCCTACCTCTGCCTCCGAACCGGCGGCGATTCCGCTGGCGCGCCACGGCATTCACCGTGAAGCAATCTCCTCGGGCGCACGGCGTACCTGCGAGACACTGCAACAGGACGGCTTCAAGGCGTATGTGGTGGGCGGCGCGGTGCGCGACCTGATCGCCGGCATCGCGCCCAAGGATTACGACATCGCCACCGACGCCACGCCTGACCAGGTGCGCGCCCTGTTCCGCCGTTCGCGCATCATCGGCCGGCGTTTCCAGATCGTGCATGTGATGCAGGGCGGCGAGACGCTGGAGGTCTCCACTTTCCGCGCCGCTCACGACGCCGATACGCAGAAGGACGAACATGGCCGGGTGCTGCGCGACAATGTCTGGGGCAGCCTGGCGGACGACGCAGCGCGGCGCGACTTCACCATCAACGCGCTCTACTACGATCCGGTCGCCGAAACGGTGCTCGACTATCATCACGGCGTCGCCGATCTCAAGCAGAAAACCCTGCGCATCATCGGCGATCCGCGCACCCGCTACCGCGAGGATCCGGTACGCATGCTGCGCGCCGTACGCCTCTCGGCCAAGCTCGGGCTGAGCATCGATCCGGCGGCGCGCACGCCGATCCGCGAGATGGCGGGGCTGATGGAAAACGTTCCGGTGGCGCGGGTGTTTGACGAGATGCTCAAGCTGCTGTGTTCCGGCCACGCCGTCGATGCTGTCCATCGCCTGCGCGATGAGGGCCTGCATCACGGCTTGCTGCCCTTGCTCGACGTGATTCTGGAACAACCGATGGGCGAAAAATTCGTCATGCTGGCGCTGGCCAGCACTGATGAGCGGGTGCGGCTGGGCAAGCCTACATCGCCGGGTTTTCTGTTCGCCACTTTGCTGTGGCACGAGGTGCTGGCTGACTGGGAAGCGCGCAAACAGCAAGGGGAAGTGCCGATACCGGCGCTGTTCCAGGCGATGGACGCAGTGCTCGACCAGCAGGCTGAAAAACTCGCCATTACCCGCCGCATCAGCGGCGACATCAAGGATATCTGGTCCTTGCAACCGCGCTTCGACAAACGCACCGGCAAGACAGCGTTGCGCCTGCTGGAACAACCGCGCTTCCGCGCCGGTTACGACTTCCTGCTGCTGCGCGCGCAGAGCGGCGAAGTGGAAATGGAACTGGCCGACTGGTGGACCCGCTTCCAGGCGGTCGACGGCGATGAGCGCATGGCCATGTTGCTGCCGGAGAACAAGAACAAACGCCGCCGCGGTGGTCGCCGGTCTGGAGTCAAGGCGCAGGAAGGAAAAGTACCCGCGGTGGAGTCTGGCGAGTGAGTCATGCCGATGGGTTGGCCCCGTTGACCTCGTTGGCCTCGTTGGCCTCGGTTGCCTACGTTGCGCTCGGCGCGAATCTGGGCGATCCGCTGGCCACCATCGCCGCTGCGATGACGGCGTTGACCGATATTCCCGCGACCCGCCTGGCGGCTACTTCCTCGCTGTACCGCACCGCGCCGGTGGGACTGAAAAACCAGCCCGACTTCATCAACGCCGTGGTGGCGCTGGAAACCAGCATCGCGCCGCACGATCTGCTCGCGGCACTGTTCGCCATCGAAGCGCATTTCGGTCGCAGCCGCAGCGTGCCTAATGCGCCGCGCACCCTCGATCTCGACTTGCTGCTGTACGGCGAGAGCATTCTCGCAGATGCGCAACTGACCCTGCCCCACCCGCGCATGCATAGCCGCGCCTTCGTTCTGGCGCCCCTGCTGGAGATCGCGCCCGACTGCCGCATCCCTGGACTGGGCGCAGCGCGCACGCTGCTCGACGACTGCCGTGATCAGCGCATCGAGCGGCTGGCGCGTGTTGTGGGTAGCGGGTATGCAGCTTGATATTTCGTGTGCCGAGTTGTAATTGTGTATCCTTGCGGCATTTATTTCGTCTTCCGTTGAAAGAGGCCTGCGATGACCTACCTCGCCAGCAACAAACCCATCACCCTGCCCGAACTTTTGCGCATGAAGCGCGAAGGCGAGAAGATCGCCATGCTCACCGCCTATGACGCCAGCTTCACCGCGCTGGAAGATCGCTGCGGCGTGGATGTAATCCTGGTCGGCGATTCGCTGGGCAATGTGATTCAGGGCAAAACCTCGACGCTGCCGGTGACCATGCAGCAGATGGTTTATCACACCGAATGCGTCGGCCACATGGCGCTACGCGCCATGTGCGTCGCCGACATGCCCTTCGGCAGTTACCAGGAATCCAGGGAACAGGCATTGCGCAACGCCGCGCGTCTGCTCGCCGTGGGCGCTGAAATGGTCAAAATCGAAGGCGGTCTGGTGATGGCCGAGACGGTGCATTTCCTGGTCGAACGCGGCGTGCCGGTATGCGCGCACCTGGGGCTGACGCCGCAATCGGTGCATGCGCTGGGAGGCTATCGGGTGCAAGGCCGCGGTGAAGAAGCCGCCGCACATATGAAAGCCGAAGCGCAGGCACTGGAACAAGCCGGCGCCACCCTGATGGTGCTGGAAATGGTGCCGGCCCTGCTCGCCACGGAGATTTCGCAATTGCTCAAAACCTGCGCCACCATCGGCATCGGCGCCGGCCCCGGCTGCGACGGCCAGGTGCTGGTGCTGCACGACATGCTCGGGGTTTATCCCGGCAAGAAGGGGCGTTTCGTCAAAGACTTCATGGCCGAGGCGCACAGCATCGACGGCGCGGTGCTGGCTTACGTCAAGGCCGTCAAGGATGGCAGCTACCCCGCCCCTGAGCACACTTACTGAAGTACCGCCACGATGAAAATTCACGAAACCGTTGCCGGCCTGCGCGCCGGGGTGAGTAACGCCGGGCGCGTGGTGCTGGTGCCGACCATGGGCAACCTGCATGACGGCCACATCTCGCTGATGCGGCAGGCGCAGGACTACGGCGACACGGTGCTGGTATCCATTTTCGTCAACCGTTTGCAGTTTCGCCCCGGCGAGGATTTCGAAAAATATCCGCGCACTTTCGCGGCGGATTGCGAGCGGCTGGTCGCGGCCGGCGTCGACCACCTGTTCTTCCCCGCCGAAAGCGAGATGTATCCGACGCCGCAACGCTATTTTGTGATGCCGCCGGCAGAGCTGATCGATATTCTCGAAGGCGAGTTCCGCCCCGATCATTTTCGCGGCGTCGCCACCGTAGTGATGAAGTTGTTCAGCATTACCCAGCCGCAAGTGGCGGTATTCGGCAAGAAGGATTACCAGCAGATGCTGGTGCTCAGTAATATGGCGCGGGACCTGGCTCTGCCCGTCGACATCGTCGCCGCCGAAACGGTGCGCGCCGCCGACGGCCTGGCCCTGTCTTCGCGCAACGGCTTTCTGTCTGCGCAGGAAAGAACCGAAGCGCCGCGCCTGCACCGCTTGCTGGAAGGCGTGAGGCAAGCCATCCAGGCTGGCGAGCGCGACTACGCGCGGCTGGAGCGCGCGGCCATAACGGAACTGGCCGCCCACGGCTGGGTTCCCGACTATGTTTCGGTGCGCCAGCGCAGCAATCTTCAGCCGCCTTCCACCGGCGATTCCGAACTGGTCGTCCTCGGTGCCGCGCGCCTGGGAACTACGCGCCTCATCGACAACCTGGAAATTTAGGTACGCTCTAAATGAACAGGCAAATACTCGACTTCTGCGCTGCCGCCAGGTAGGTAGAGGCGCCGACCCACTCGGCGATTTCCGGAATAAATTCGTCCTGGTCGTAATTGAACAGGCCGACCGTCATCTGGCAGGCGACCAGCTTGACATCCACTTCGATGCAGGCGTCGCGCAGTTCCTTGATGCTGGCAACCCCTTTGCTTTTTGCGGTCTGCTCCAGCATGGTGGTGGCAAAATTCTCGAACCCCGGCAGGTTGCTGGCAATCAGGTTGGGGACAGGAACGTTGATGCGCTGTAGCCAATCCGGGCCAAAAGGCATTTTCATCGGCATGGCCGGGTTGCCCAAGGGAGAGACTTTGAGTTGCAAGTCTTTCTTCAGCAGTTCCAGGCCGTAGAAGGTGAAGAAGATGGATGTGTCCCAACCCAACGCGGCAGCGGTGGAGGCCAGGATGAAAGGCGGGTAGGCCATGTCCATGGTGCCTTTGGTGGCGATGATGGCGAGGGAGGGTGTCTTCGCCGCCTCGCGCTCCGCCAGTTTCTCTTCGAAGCGTTGATCAAACCAGGCCTCCAGACTGGCAATGTCGCTCGGGACATCCAGCGTCTGGCTATGTGCGGGTTGCAGTTTGGCGATGTTCATGGTGATCTCCTCAGACTTTGCGAATGAAAAATTCGAAATCCTTGCCCGACTGCTGCGAAGACAGCAACGCATTGCCGGTCTGCTTGCAGAAGGCGGCAATGTCTTTGAGTGAGCCAGGATCGGTGCTCACCATCTTCAGGGTGTCGCCGGATTTCAGGGTGTTCAGGGCCTTCTTGGTGCGCAGGATCGGCAGGGGGCAATTGAGGCCACGTGCGTCCAGGGTTTGATTGGCTTCCATGGTGACTCTCCTTTAAGTGATGCGGCTGTGTTGCACTAACTGACCGGTCGGTCAAGTTTAAAATCAAAAAAATGTTGCCTGATACACCGGTTCCCGGCATCAGTGTCTCAGCTCGATTCTCAGCGTCTTGATGGCCGGACCGAGGGTCAAAATCACGTCCGGATTATTGCGGGTCTTGGCCAGCAGGATGATGCCCTCCAGGTAGGCCAGCATGGCGGCTGCGGTGGCCTCGGTATCCAGTGCCGCCATTGCCCCGGTGCGCACCGCCTCTTCAAGCGTGGCGCGGAACTTGGCCTTGGCTTTGTCGAAGATGGCGTTCAACTTGGCCCGCATGACATCGTCGCGCGTGCTCATCTCCAGCGCCAGATTGCCGAACAGGCAACCGGGCATGCGTCCATCAATGTCACGGGAGGCCATCTGCCAGTAGTAGGCGGCGTCGATCAGGTAATCCAGGCGCTCCACCGGCGGCAGATTCTGGTCGAAGGCTTCGGCTACAAACCCTTGCGCCCATTCGTCGGCAACGATATCGATGACTGCCAATGCCAAGCCCTGTTTGGATGGGAAGAAGTGATAAAAGCTGCCCTTCTGCACCTTCGCGCCATCGCAGATTTCCTGAATGCCCACATCCGCATAGCTGCGGCTATGGAACATTTCGCGGGCAGTGGCAAGGATGCGGGTGCGGGTGTCGGTCTCTGGACTCATAGGCCGGATCATACTAGACCGGTCGGTCAAGTCAAGCGTTGGGTAAAACTTTTACTTCATCAGCTACATTTTAAGTTCTTTCTCGCTGACATCGACCTGCCACAGTTGTTTGCCCGCGACACTGTGACTGCTCAAGCGGATGCTGCGATTGCCGCGCGGGCCGGAGAAGACGATGCGGCAAAAGTTGCGTTCTCCGACCAGGGTTTCCGGCAGCAGGTTGGGGGCTTTTTTCTCGTCTTCGATGGGATGCGTGCCTGCCGTCAGCGGCGAACAGGTTACTTCGTAGAGCGGATATCCATCCGCACGCGGCACTTTGAACATCTCGGTATGGTGGCGATCACCGCTCAGGAACATCACGCCGTTGAGCTTGGCCTGGGTGAGCCAGGCCACGAAGCCGTCACGCTCGCGGCGGAAGTTGGACCAGCCCTCGTAGCGATTGATGTCATTGAAGATTTGCGAACCATTGACGATCAGCTTGAAAGTCGCGGTGGAATTCAACAGCGCGTCTTGCAGCCAGCGCAACTGTTCCTTCCCCAACATGGTTTTTTGCGCATTCTCCGGCATGCTGTCGGAATCTCGGTAATAGCGGTCGTCGAGCATGAAGAAGTCGGCGTCGCCATAACTGACTACGGTGAAGATGCCCGGCGTCTGCGGCAGGCCGAAGCTCGGGTTGGGCCAGTTGCGCTTGAACAATTCCAGCGCTTCGCCCTTGTAGATGAAGCTGCGGTTGGAGTCGTTCGGGCCGTAATCGTGATCGTCCCAGATCGCCGCGTGCTGACCGGTGCGCAGCAGCGCCTGCAATTCCGGCAGGGCGCGGGTCTTGCGATAGCGGTCGGCCATGCCCCAGGGGGAGAAGTCCGCCTCGCGGAAATATAAATTGTCGCCCAGCCACAGCACCAGATCAGGCTTGGCCTGCGCCATCGAAGTAAAAATTTCGGTGCTGCCGCCGTAAGCTGTGCCGGGCCGGTCGTAGGCGGCCTCGTTCAAGTACGCACAGGAGCCGAACACCACGGAAAATTCCGGCGGGTCGCTGCGCCATTGCCACAGCGGCTGGGTGCGCAACTGAAACGGCGGTGATACCACGCGCCGCTTGTCTTCCAGCACCAGCCGATAGGTATACTCGACGCCTGGCTCCAAACCGGTAAAGCTGATTTTCGCGCTGTAGTCGTCCGCCTGGCTCAACGTAACCACCGGGCTGCGGCGGTGTTGTTGGGGTCTGTCGCTGCGCCAGTATTCGGCGTGAGCGCGCGCCGGGCCATCCGCCTGAAACCACGCCTGGGCTTCACGCATGGCCGCAACGCCGAGCATCGGGCCGGAAGTGATTTGCGCCGCTTCCAGCGCACCTGAATAGACCCAGGCCAGTGCGATACACATATGCAAAGACAAAGCCCCAAACAATTTAAGCCGCTTCATATTCTTCCCTCGCCATCTGTTTGATTTCAACTTTAACAGATTTGCGCGCGACGGCGCTGCGGAGGATATTTTGATTTTCCTGATTGCCTTTTGATTGCTGTTTGCATGACATAAAAGAGTCATATCTTGCGTGTAAATTCGCCATCTGGTTAACCGTCTCCTTGACCGGCCGCAGGCGGAGCTTGTCCCTACATTATTTTCGAAAGGTTCCAGCCATGAGCATTCGTTGTATTCGTTTCTCATCCTTCCTTGCAGTGACCGCCAGCCTGACTCTTTTAAGCGCTTGCGGCGGCGGTTCCAATATCGCCGGTGTTGCGCCACACCAGCGCACCATCATCATGGTCTGGGATGGCTTGCGGCCCGATTCCATTAACTCCGCTGACACGCCTAACCTGTATGCACTACAGCAGCAGGGTACGAAGTTTGCGGACAATCACTCGACTTACCCGACCTTCACCATGATGAACGGCTCGTCATTTGCCACCGGGTCTTTTCCCAAGACCAGCGGCTTCTACGGCAATACTTTCTGGACGCCGCCCCAGGCGGGTGCGGCGCAGCCGATTCCGGTGGGCAACTCGGCAACGGGAACTTCCCAGAACTACCAATCGCCGGTATTCACGGAAGACTACGCGGTGCTGGCGACTCTCAACGATTACTACGGCGGGCAACTGCTGCTGGTGAAGTCGCTGTTCAAAACCGCCCAGGACGCCGGACTGAAGACTGCCGCTATCGGTAAATCCGGCGCGGCCTATATTCAGGATTTGGTGCGCGGCGGTTATTTCCTGGACGAAAATACGGTGCTGCCCCAGGCGCTGGCGACAGAAATGCAGGCGGCGAATTTTGCCTTGCCGGCCAATACCGGCTTTGCCTATCCAGCCGGCGCCATCACCCTTGTCGCCAACAACGGCAACCCGACGACACGCTCAGGCCCGCTGACCTTCGCCCTGCCGAATGGCTTGCAAGCGCGCGACGCCACCGACACCACCCAGGGCGCGCCGGAAGACGCCGCCAACAAGTACCTGATGAAAGTGTATACCGACTATATCCTGCCCAAAAAACTGCCCGACCTGTCGCTGATCTGGTTCAGGACCCCCGACAACACCGAGCACGCTTACGGCCCCGGTTCCGCCAATTACCGCAAAGCCCTGGCGTCGCAGGATGCGCGTTTGGGCGAGTTGCAGGCAGGCTTGAAGAGCGCCGGGCTGGACACCACCACCAACATCATTGTTGTCTCCGATCACGGACACAGCAATGTTTCCGGCCCGACGCAGTTTTTCCCGCTGCGCGCCATCAATCCCAGCACCAGCGTGTCGAGCGGCGGCGTGACCAACGCAACGCTGGGAGGCATTGATCCGGTCAACGGATTTTCCGTTTCCGGCGACGTGCGCTCCGCCGACCTGCTCACCTACGCCGGCTTCCTGGCCTATGACGGGAATGGCTGCGGTACCACACCCATGGCGGGCATCAAGGCCGATGGCGCCGCTGTCTACCCGGTGGGCGTCGACACCACGGGGGCATTGTGCGGGACGACCAACGCCAAATACCAGGCGATCAGCGCATCGTTGAGCACGCCGGTGGCCAGTTTCAAGGTACCGGCCACGCTGCCGCCGACCGGCATTGTGGTTGCCGCCAACGGTGGCTCCGACTACTTCTATGTACCTGACCACAACCCGACCACGGTCGCCAATCTGGTGCGCTTCCTGCAAAGTCGTGAAGAGTACGGCGCGATATTCGCCGACAGCCGCTACGGCTCGCTGCCCGGTACTTTGTCCATGGCCTCGGTGAACCTGGAGAATGCCGTGCGTCAAAATAAAGGGCAGCCTGACGTAGTGGCCAGCTACAACTGGGATGCACAGCAACTCGTGAACGGCATGCCCGGCATCGAGTTTGAGAGCTTCGGCGGCAACCGCGGCATGCACGGCAGCTTCAGCCCGATTGATGTTCACAATACCTTGATCGCCTATGGTCCTTCGTTCCGTTCCGGCGCCACCGTAAATAATCCGACCGGTAACGTCGATGTAGCACCCACTGTGGCCTACATCCTGGGCCAGTCGATGCCTCAAGCAGATGGGCGGGTTCTGAACGAAGCCTTGCTCACGCCCGCCAGCACCTCGTCCGCAGTGGTGCAGGCCAGTGTCATAAACCCCGCCGCACCGGCCACCGGCCTGAGCTTCAAGCTGCCCACCGACCCGAGCGGCGGCGCAATTGATACGACTCGTCCCGCCGGAACTTACTCAGTCAACCTGGTCGTCAAGAACCTGGCTGTCGATGGCAAGAGCTACCGTTACTTCGACTACGCACAGGCGGTGCGCAACTAAAGTCAGCGTAGCTTGACGGCAAGCATGAGTACAACGACTTTCCGGAAAGGCTTGTGGCTGTTGCACGCATTATTTGCCTGCGCAGCCCAAGCCGCTACTACCCATGCCCAGGCAGCCGGCAGCCTGGATTTTGACAATACCTTTAACGCCAAAGGCGCGCCGCAGCAAGCGCATTTTCTGGCGAATTACACGGTGAATGGCGCCAGGCACACCGTGGAAGTGTGGCGCGATAAAGACCAGCATCTGAAACGCCGCACCGACGACGCCATCGAGACCTATCTCGTCAAGCCGGCCAATGACCCCGAGTGGCGCATGACGGTTGTTGACCTCAAACGAAAAATTCTCACGAATATTGACCGCAGCAACCTGTACCGGGTCGGACACTTTACCGACTGGTTCGGTTTGGCCCACGCCCTGACGCACCCTGTCGGCTCGTACACGCTGACCCGGACGACTGCGCCTGGCGTCACAGAGAAACCCATCACTGCATGCAAGTGGTACGCCCTGGCGTATGGCGGCGTAAGCAGCGATATCTGCTGGAGCCACAGCCTGCGTCTGCCCATGCTGATCACCGGCAAAGACGGAGTCATTCAATGGCGCATCACACAGGTCGATGCCGGGCCAGTGGCTGACGACACCTTCCGGATCAACACTGCGGGGTATGTCCTGAACGACGCCAACAGCGACATCAAAGGCGACTAAGCGCTGTACTAAGCGCTGACTCGGCGGGCATCATGTTCCGCGTTGAGACCCACAGTAGAGATGGGTTACACTGCGCGACATATGATCCTCGAAGTTGCGCCCTTGCATATTCGCGCCGGTCAAACGGCGGAATTCGAAGCCGCCTTTTTAACGGCGCAAAGCGTTATCGCGTCCATGCCGGGCTACCTGTCGCACGAGTTGCAACGCTGCCTTGAACGCCCCGGCGAATACATCCTGCTGGTGCGCTGGGAATCACTGGCCGCGCACGAAACCGGCTTTCGCAAATCCACCGGATATCAGGAATGGAAACGCCTGCTGCATCATTTCTATGAGCCTTTTCCTGCGGTGTCGCACTACGCGGTTGTCCCTGGTGCGGCTGGCGGTTAGCTCACCGCCGTGTGGCATCCCAGGGTGTCCCGGAAACCGCTCTCCGCATTGACGGATGTTCTCATTATTGCTAACCTTGGTTTATGGCGTTTTCTGTTGAATACTTTCATTCCAGAGTTCAGGTTGAGATCGAATCGTGGCCCGTCGATGTTCTCGCCGATTACGCGCGAATCGTCGAGTTGCTGATTGAGCACGGCCCCAACCTGAAACTGCCTTATTCGCGGGCCTTCGGCGATGGCTTGTTTGAGTTGCGGCCTCGCGGCAGGTCTGGGATTGGTAGAGCGTTCTACTGCTTCCTGCTCGGACGACGTGTAATCGTGCTGCATGCCTTTATCAAAAAATCCCGGCAGACGCCGGATCACGAAATCAAGCTTGCTCGCAAGCGATTGAAGGAGATTCAAAATGGCTGATTTGAAATTTCAAGCTGCGCGCCATGACCACAAAGAGTTCCTTGAGAAAGCATCCAGGCGTCGCGGCTTTAGTGAAGCATATGAGGCTCTTGAGGTCGAATACGCTCTCGCTCATGAAATGCTTGCTGCCCGCGCCCGCGCGGGCCTCACGCAAGAAGCGGTTGCCGTCCGCATGGGTACCACCAAGAGCGCCATCTCCCGCCTGGAGGCCGCAGGCAAGCACACTCCATCCGTGGCATCGCTGAGGAAATATGCAGCCGCTGTGAATTGCTCACTGAAAATTGAACTTGTCCCCGCTGGCCACAAACGGCGAATAAGCGCCCAACCTGCGGCTAACCGAGCGCTGAACGATAAGGCCGCGTAGCGCCGATATGACCTATGAAGAACATCTCGACGAAGTGACCACTCTCATCACCGAGAAATACGCCGTCAGCGACGCAGCGGCAATCCAGATGGCGATGCGCGCCCAGGCTGATAATTTCTTCAGCGGACACGACGACGATCCGTCGATCTGCACCCTGGAACGCGCCCACCAGGATGCGCGTAGCGTTTTTCAGAAGTACCAATAGAAAAATCAACATCGACGGTGGCGCGTACACAAATCGCTGCAAACCGCTCAAACCAGGCTGAATACCGGCGCCAGCAGCAAGACGCCGATCAGGTTGTGCGCCAGCGCGCCTGCCAGCGGCAGGGACAGCGGTATGTGCAGTATGTAAATTGCGACTACAGACGCTCGGACTCACTGCGGGAAGACTAACCGTTGGTGGAATGAAAATATTCGTGAAAACCGCTACACTCTCTCAAACCTGAAGCACTGGATTTTCACGCCATGGACTACATACTGACAGCCCACGCTCGAAAGCGGTGCATCAGGAGAAAGATTCAAATCGATTGGATCGCTGCGGCACTAGCTCATCCAACAAGAACAGAAAACGATACCGACGACCCAACACTAGTCCATGCTCTGCTCACAATCCCAGAAAAGAATTTCCGCGTACTGCGCGTGATTTACAATGAAACTGTTGATCCTGTTACCGTGGTCACGGTTTATTTCGACGACGAGGTTACCGACTTATGAAACTTGAATTCGATCCCCAGGCAGATGCCGCTTATCTGGAAATTTCAGATATGGAAATCAAGACAACCCGTGAAATAGAGCCAGGCATCATTGCGGACTATGACGCCGAGGGGCATATCGTGGGTATTGAAGTGCTTGCTATCAGCAAACGTACCATTCCGGCGCCAGTCAAACAGGCGGCGTAGTTAGCGCGGATCGGGTGTGCATCCTCGGCGGATCACGCAAGCCTTTCAAACCAGGCTGAACACCGCTGCCAACAACAAGACGCCAATCAGATTGTGCGCCAGCGCGCCCGCCAGCGGCAGGGACAGGGCGACCATCAGCAGGCCCAGTTCGACTTGCACAACAAGCAAAGTAATTATCAGCCATGCCGTTCGCCGCCGGCCACTGCGCAATGCCGCCAGGCCCAGAGGGATCAGCGCCAGCAGGGTGGCGAGCGCGCCATAGCGGTGCGCCATGTGGGATGCTGCGCCTGCCGGATTGATCGGCGCATGGGCGGTTGCAGCGAATGCCGGTTCGCGCCACGGGTTCAGCGATGCCAAGCCTATATCTGCGGAAGCGCCTCCGCCGCAACCGGGCAGGCCGGTGCAGCTCAGGCTGGCGTAACCGGCGCTGACCAAGCCGCCCAGGGCAATCTGGACAATCAGTACCACCACGCCCAGCCAGGCCCATATCCGCATCCTTCCGGATAGCGGCGCAACGCGGGTATCAAAGTCAGTGGCTGTCATGGCTTGCGCCGCGTTGCTGACTTCCAGCCGCAGCCGCCAGCACAGCGCCAGCATGGCAAAGCCGCCCAGCAGATTGCCGATGGCGACTGCCGGTACGCGCGCGCCGCTGCTCCAGCGTCCCAGCACCGCCAGGAATATTGCCAGCGCCAGTAGCGCCAGCGCCATATAGCCGGCGCCCCGCAGCATCGGGCGGGCGGTAAAACAGGTCATCGCCATAATGACGATGAGCAGCAAGGCGGAGACTGCAGCCACCCGATGCACAATCCGCGCGCCCACCGTGGCGGCGTTTTTGGCAACGTTTTTAGCAACCTTCGCCGCGCTCCCCTGCTGGGCCTGACGCAGATTCTGGCCGTAGCATTGCGGCCAGTCAGCGCATCCCAGGCCGGCGTTGGAAAGGCGGATGAAAGCGCTGATGCTGGTGATGACGAGTACCAGGACGGCGCACAGCGTCGCCATGCGTTTGAGCAGAAGCAATCGCCGCACGTCGAGGTTCACTGCAAGCGTCATGTGTGCGCGGCTTCAACCCGCAACTCATGGTTGAGCCACAGCACGGTGGCGAACAACAAAAACGCGCCGGCCTGGTGGCTGGCGGCGAGAGGCACCGGCACCACCAGCAGCAAGGTCGAAATGCCGAGGGTAATCTGTAGTGCAAACACCAGCAGCAACACATGGCTTGCCAGTCGCGCACGCGGAGTCAATGTGAGCGCCACGCTGCGCGATTTGAGCCAGAAATAGGGCAGCAGAAAAAACAGCAGCCAGGCGATCAGGCGGTGATCAAACTGCGCCGTACCCGGATTGTTGAAAAAATTCGAGAACCACGGCGTCAGCATGAACATGTCCGGCGGCACGAAATAGCCGTACATCAACGGGAAGGAATTGTAGGTCAACCCCGCATGCAGGCCGGCGACGAAACCGCCGCTGAGCACCATGACAAAAATCAGCAGCGCCAGCCAGCCGGCGAAGCGTTGCAGACGCCGCAAACCTTCGTCGACGGAGGCGCGCGCGCGTTCGGCAAGCAGCCCCAGCGCGACCCAGAACATCGCGGCAAAGATCACGAAGGCCAGGCCCAGATGCGCAGTCAGGCGATACTGGCTGACGCGCGGGTCGTCCACCAGGCCGCTCTTGACCATGTACCAACCCATTGCCCCTTGCAGGCCGCCCAGCACAAAAATTCCGAGCAGCCTGGGGATCAATGGCCGCGCTACTTTGCCGCGCAACAGGAAGTACAGGAAGGGGATAAAGAACACCATGCCGATGCTGCGGCCCAGCACCCGATGCCAGTATTCCCACCAGAAGATGCCCTTGAATTCATCAAGGTCCATCCTGTGATTGACTTTGATGTATTCCGGCGTTGCCTTGTATTTGTCGAATGTGGCTTGCCATTCCGCATCGTTCAGCGGTGGAATCGTGCCGACGATGGGCTGCCACTCGACGATGGACAAGCCGGAGTGGGTGAGCCGCGTTACACCTCCCACCACCAGCGTGGCATACACCATGGCGCAACAGATAAACAGCCAGACGGCAATCTGGCGACGGGCGGATGAATCCATTCAGGTTCCTTGATGAGTCATTGAGCGAAATATTATCGCCGCAAAACGCCGCTTAGGCACGCACCCTGCGGCGACAAATGTTGCGGATTCTTGTCCTAGATCAAACAACCCAATCCCGCTTCGACGCGAAAATACCATTTGTTATCACTTTCATCATCGGCGCACTTGCCGTGCCACAGGGAGAAGCTCAAATGGCGGACAGATATCTGGAAGAAGAAAAAATCCCGGTCATGCAACAGTTGCTCGACAACCCGTTCATCCTGCTGTTTCTCGGCGTGATGATTCCCATGGTGGTTTACACGCTGTGGGGCGTCATCGATATTTTAACGGTTCCGCTTGCCAAATAAGATCAACCGCAAGCCTCAACGGATAAGGAGTACAAACTATGAGCGCAATTCTCCCGCCGTCAGAGCGGCTTTGGTGGAAACACCCGCTGGATCGCGTCGAGGGCACATGGATCGTCATCGCGCTGATCTGGTGTCTGATCATGTTCTTCATGATGATTTCCTGGCACATCTACGGCAAGCAGAACCTGTCGACCGAAACCTACAAGACCACGCGGGAAATGTATTCGGCGAAAGCCCAGGCAGTAGTCGACAAATACACCGTGCGCCAGGAAAAATACGGCGACAAGGAGTACCCGGTGGTGCATCCACCCGAAGGCGGCGACGTGTATCTGATTGGCCGTTTGTGGGATTGGTGGCCGATCATCGAACTGGAGAAGGACAAGACCTATCGCCTGCACCTCACTTCGATGGATTACAACCACGGCTTTTCGCTGCAACCCACCAACATCAACATCCAGGTGGTGCCGGGCTATGAACATGTGGTGAAAGTCACGCCGAACCAGTCGGGAACCTTCTCCATCGTCTGCAACGAATACTGCGGAATCGGCCATCACACCATGCTTGGCCGCATTTACGTCAAATAAGGGGAGGCGCACATGGCTCATACTGCTAACACTGCTACTTACCGCACCTGTCCGCGTTCCGGCTTGCAGTTCGACACCCAGGCCGAGAAACTGATGCTGGCCAACGCCGTGGTGGCGGTGGTGTTCCTGCTGATCGGCGGCATCCTCGCCATCGGCGTGGCGTTGACCCGCTGGCCGGCAGTGCACTGGCTGGCGGCGGATACGTTCTACATGACGCTGACCGCCCACGGCATCGACATGCTGATCTTCTGGATCATTTTCTTCGAAGTCGCGGTGCTCTACTTCTGCTCCTCGACGCTGCTGCGCTGTCGCATCGCCACGCCGCGCATCGCCTGGCTGGCTTTCGCGCTGATGCTGATCGGTTCCGTCACCACCAACATCGCCGTCTTCAAGGGCGAGTCGAGCGTGATGATGACCTCCTATGTGCCGATGATGGCCGCGCCGTCGTTCTACCTCGGCCTGATCCTGTTCGCGGTCGGCGCGCTGGTCGCCTGCTTCGTCTTCTTCGGCACCCTGGTGGTGGCGAAACGCGATAAGACCTATCAGGGTTCGGTGCCGCTGGTCACCTTCGGGGCGATCGTCGCCGCCATCATCGCGGTGTTCACCATCACCTCGGGCGCGATTATCCTGATCCCCACTTTCCTCATGTCGGTGGGCATCGTCAAGGAAGTCGACCCGCTGGTGTACCGCACCATCTGGTGGGCCTTCGGCCACTCCTCGCAGCAGATCAACGTCGCCGCGCATATTTCCATCTGGTACGCCATCGCCGCTATTGCCTTCGGCGCCAAGCCGATGTCCGAGCGCGTCAGCCGCGGCGCTTTTCTGCTCTACATCCTGTTCCTGCAACTGGCCAGCGCCCACCACCTGTTGGCCGACCCGGGCCTGAGCACCGGTTGGAAGGTGGTCAACACCAGCTACTTCATGTATTTCGCGGTGCTGGCCTCGATGATCCACGGCCTCACCATTCCCGGCGCCATTGAAGTCGCGCAACGCCAGAAGGGATTCACCAAGGGCCTGTTCGAGTGGCTCAGAAAAGCCCCCTGGGGCAACCCGGTGTTCTCGGGAATGTTCATCTCGCTAATCGGCTTCGGCTTCCTCGGCGGCATCTCGGGCGTGATGATGGGCACCGAGCAGCTCAACATGATCATCCACAACACCGTCTATGTGCCGGGGCATTTCCATGCCACGGTGGTGGTGGGCACAACGCTGTCCTTTATGGCGCTCACCTACTTCCTGATCCCGGTGCTGTTCAAGCGCGAAATGATCAATCCGGGACTGGCGAAAATCCAGCCCTACCTGTTCGGCCTGTCGATGTATTTTTTCTGCCTGGTGATGATGGGCGCAGGCACCCTTGGCGTCTCCCGCCGCCATTGGGACATGGCATTCAGCGGCGCGGCGATGACCTACGAATGGCCCGGTGCAGCCTACCTGATGATGGGGCTGGTGGGCATCGCGGCGATGGCGGCGATTGTCGGCGGCGCGCTCTACATCTACATCACCGTGGGTTCGCTGCTATGGGGCAGGAAGTTGGATGGCGGCAAGCAAAGCAACCTGCCGACGCCGATCCCCCCAACCCCTGCTTCGGTGGCGGTGCAAGGATACGGCTCTGCTGGTTTCGCGGCGCCGGGCACCTTCGCACTGGCGATGGTGTTTCTGGTGGCCTTCGTGCTGTACTACTTCATCAACTGGAAATACTTGTCCCAGGTATGGGGGCTGAGTTGAACGCCGCAGTGCAGATGCGCAATGTACTGGGCCTGTTCAAGCTGCGCATCGGTTTCGTCATCATGATTACCGCGCTGGCCGGCTATGCCGTAACGCCGGGGCCGGCGCTGAGCGCCGTGCAATTCGTCGTGCTGGCGTTGTCCGTGCTGATTTCATCGGCCAGCGCGGGCGCTTACAACCAGTACGTCGAATACCAGAGCGACCGCCTGATGGCGCGCACGCGCGGACGCGCCTTCGCCACCGGCGCGCTGCGCCACACGCCGATGTGGCTGATCCCGATCACCCTGTTGCTGGCGGGATCGGTGGCGGCGGCATGGTATGCGCTCAATCCGCTGAGCGCATTATTCGTGTTTCTCGGCGCTTTCTTCTACGCCATCGTGTATACGGTGTGGCTCAAGCGCCGCACCTGGCTGAACATCGTAGTCGGTGGCCTGGCGGGCAGCTTCGCGGTACTGGCCGGCGCGGCGGCGGTGAATCCTGCGTTGGGGACAGTGCCGCTGCTGCTGGCGCTGGTGCTGTTCCTGTGGACGCCGCCGCATTTCTGGAGCCTGGCCATCGCCAACCGCGATGATTACGCCGCCGCAGGCGTACCCATGCTGCCGGTGGTGGTGGGCGACGCCCAAGCCGCGCGCATCGTCTTCGCCAGTACCCTGGCGCTGGTTGGCGTTTCGCTGTTGCCGGTTTTTTTCGGCGCCGGCCCGCTGTATTTCACCGGAGCGCTGGCCGGCGGCAGTTATTTCATTTACAAAGCCGGGCAACTGGCGCGCGCTCCCAGCCGCAAGACAGCAATGGCTTCGTTCTTTGCCTCCTTGCTGCAACTGAGCCTGTTGCTGATTGTGGCGATGGTGGATGTCCTGCTTCACTGAGACAGCCGGGACCGGTATGCGCATCAGATTCAATTTTCTGACGGCGCTCATGGTATTCGTCATATTGTTCCCGGCGCCGTCGGCTGCGCTGCCTTTCGACCAGACCACCGCCTTGCGCGCCAGCCAGGCGGTGGTGGGAGAAACCATTCCCGACTACACCCTGCTTGACCGCAATGGCCGTCCGGTGCGGCTGTCCAGCTATCGCGGCAAACCCCTGCTGGTGAGCTTCATCTACACCGGCTGCTTCCAGATTTGCCCGGCCACCACCCGTGCGCTGCTACAGGCGGTCAAGGCGGCACAGGATGGATTGGGGTCGGATCACTTCAACGTGATCAGCATCGGTTTCAACCAGCCGGCGGATTCGCCGCAGGCGCTCAAGTCATTTGCTGCGCAAAACGGCATCCACTATCCCAACTGGGAATTCCTCAGTCCGCCTGCCTCGATGGTCGCCAGCCTCACCCATGATTTCGGTTTCAGCTTTGCCGCCACGCCAGCGGGTTTCGACCATATCCGGCAAGTCACCGTGGTGGATGCGCAGGGCAGGATTTACCGGCAGATTTATGGCGAAAGTTTTGCCGGCGACATGCTGGGCGAACCGCTCAGGCAACTCATCACGGATGCGCCCATGCCAAACAAGGTCAGCCTTTCCGCGATCCTCGAGCGGGTGCGAATCCTGTGCACCGTGTATGACCCGGTCACCGGCGAATATCGCGTGAAAAACGGACTGGCGCTGGAGGTTGCCGGAGGATTGACCTTCCTCATCGCCATCGCCTGGTTTTTCCTGCTCGAGTGGCGCGCGCAGCGAAAATCCCGGAGGTTCCCCGGCGTTTGATGCGCATCAAACTCATCGGCTCGGTCGCCCCATACAATAAATGATGAGTTTTCTTGATGCAACTCGAAACGGCGGCCTGCTGGTCTATCGGCGACTAGAGCAGCTCTTCGATAAGCCTTTCGACGCCGCGCTCAACCCCTGGCGGCATCTTGGGGCGCTGGGCTTCCTGTTCTTCTGGATCATCGCGGTCAGCGGCGTGTATCTCTACATCGTGCTCGATACTTCGGCCAGCGGCGCTTATCGCTCCATCGACTGGCTGACGCACCAGCAGTGGTATCTGGGCGGCGTGTTGCGCAGCTTGCACCGCTATGCTGCGGACGCCTTCATCGTCGTGACGCTGCTGCATGTCCTGCGCGAATTCCTGCTGGGGCATTATTCCGGTTTCTGCCGTTTTTCCTGGCTCACCGGCGTGCCGCTGCTGTGGTTCATGTATATCTCCGGCATCGAGGGCTTCTGGCTGAACTGGGATAGCCTCGGGCAATTCTCCGCCGTTGCGACGACCGAATGGCTGGATAGCCTGGGGATCTTTGCCACCCCCATGACGCGCAACTTTCTCGGCAACGCCGCCGTCAATGACCGCTTGTTCTCGCTGCTGGTATTCATTCACATTGGCGTGCCTTTGTTGTTGCTCTTCGGTTTGTGGTTCCATATCCAGCGCATCAGCCACGCCGGCGTTTTCCCGCCGCGTCCGCTGGCCCTGGGTACTTTCGCCAGCCTGCTGATACTGGCACTGGCAGTGCCGGTGGTGAGCCAGGCGCCCGCCGATCTCGCCGTCGTACCCGGCCCGCTGCCGCTGGACTGGTTCTACCTGTTCCCGCATCCGCTGATGTACGCGACATCTCCGGGCAGCGTGTGGGCTTTGGTAGTCACCGCGACCCTGCTGCTGTTCCTGCTGCCTTTCCTGCCCCGGCCACGCGGGTATGCCGCACAACCGATTGCACAGGTACACCCCAGCGACTGCAACGGCTGCCGCCGCTGCTTCGACGATTGCCCATACGCCGCCATCACCATGATTCCCCACCCCAACGGCCGCATGCAGCTCGCCGAAGTTATCCCCGATCTGTGCGCAAGCTGCGGCATTTGCGCCGGTTCCTGTCCATCGGCGACACCATTTCGCAGTGTCAGCGATCTGGTCACCGGCATCGACATGCCGCAACTTCCCATCGGCGCGTTGCGCCAGGCCTTGCAGGATCAACTCGATACACTGCAAGGCGACAACCGTATTGTCGTCTTCGGCTGCGACCAGGGCGCGCGCATGGACACGCTGGCTGGCAAGAATGTCGCCACGATCAGCCTGATTTGCACCGGCATGCTGCCGCCTTCGTTTATTGAATACGCCTTGCGCTACGGCGCGGCGGGCGTCCTGCTGACCGGCTGCCGCCCGGACGGCTGCGCCTTCCGTCTGGGCAGCCGGTGGACCGAGGAACGTTTGCACGGCACGCGTGAGCCGCATCTGCGCGCCAGTGTGGACCGGCTACGCATCTGCATCGCCTGGGCTGACAGGGGAGAGGAAAAAACCTTGCACAACGCGCTGGAAGATTTCAGGAACAGGATCGCAGCACATGACCATGCTCTCATCTAAACCGTTCGCATGGATTGCATGGGTAGCGCAGGGGCTGCTCTACGCGCTGTTTGCGCTGGGCATCGCCACTTTCTCATCCTGGCCGCACTATCGGCAACTGCCTGCCGGCCAGGCATTGATTAAATTAAGCTTCACACACACCGGCAAGCGCGTGGCCGATTGCGTCCAGCGCACACCCGCGGAACTGGCGAAACTTTCACCGAATATGCGCGCCCCGCTGCAATGTCCGCGTGAGCGTTCCCCCGTCATCGTCGAGGTCGATCTCGACGGCACGCTGGCCTACCGGCATGTCGCCGAACCTTCCGGGTTATCCAGAGACGGCGCTTCAACAGTCTATCGGCGCCTGCAAGTACCGGCTGACCAACACCGCCTGGCGGTGCGCCTGAAGGACAACACACGCTCTGCGGGTTTCGACTACAACCGCACGGAAACCTTGACGCTGAAACCCGGCCAGATACTGGTGATCGACTTCGACGCGGAAAAAGGTCAAATCACTTTCATATGAGCCAGCCCGTAAACTTGCAGTACGCAGTCGACTACGCGCTGACGGTGCCGGACGATGCACGCCGCACTCTGGCGCGTGGCTGGTTGTGGCTGGGTCTATTGGCGCTGATCGGCTCCGGCGTGTTCTCGGTGCTGCTGGTGCTCTCGCGCACACCGGTGCTACAGAATCTGCTGCCGCTGGCGGATTTTTTTCACGTTGCGCTGGTGGTGCACGTCGACCTCTCGGTGCTGGTCTGGTTTATTTCGCAGGCGGGCATGCTGTGGAGCATCAACAGCTCGACACGCGCTTTGCTCCTGGCAAAAACTGCATTGTGGCTGTGCGCGAGCGGCGCTGTACTGTTGTCGCTGGCCCCGTTCTTCGGCTGGGGCGAGGCGATCATGGCCAACTATATTCCTGTCCTCAACGGCCCATTGTTTCTCTCCGGCCTGGTGCTGTTCGCCACCGGCTTCGCCCTGCTGGTGCTGCGCAGCCTGGTGCTGGCGCCGATTCTCGGACGCCGCTTCGACGCCGGCGGCGCGTTGCGCTTCGGCCTGAATGCCAGCGTCGTGTCCGCCGCTGTGGCCTTGCTGGCGTTCGGCTGGTCTTACGCCGCAGTGCCGGACAGCCTCAGCGGCAAAGCCTATTACGAAATCCTGTTCTGGGGCGGCGGACACGCCCTGCAATTCACCTGGACCCTGTTGATGCTGGTGGCATGGCTGTGGCTGACCAGCGCCATTGGCGCGCGGGTACCGCTAAGTCCACGCATCGCCTTGCTGATGTTCCTGCTGGCGCTGTTATGCGTATTCGTCACGCCCTACGCTTACCTGGCCTACCCGATTGCCTCGGTCGAACACCGCAACCTGCTCACCTGGGCCATGCGTTTCGGCGGCGGTCTGGCGATCCTGCCGATGAGCCTGGCGGTGCTGGTCGCCTTGAGCCCTGTGTCTGAATTGTCGAAATTGCCGGAACAATCGAGACCCTTGCGCGCGGCGCTGATTTCCTCGGTGCTGCTGTTCGCCGTCGGCGGCATGATCGGCATTTTCATCAGCGGCAGCAATGTCAAGATTCCCGCTCACTACCATGGCAGCATCGTCGGCGTCACGCTGGCGCTGATGGGCCTGGCGTATCACCTGCTGCCCCGCCTTGGCTATGCCGCGCCGAGCGGCAGGCTGGCCACCCTGCAACCTTATCTGTATGGCGCCGGTCAATTGATGCACATCGTCGGGCTGGTCTGGTCGGGCGGCTATGGCGTGCAACGCAAGGTAGGCGGAGCAGATCAGGTGCTGCGCGGCGCCGGCGAAATCGCCGGCATGGGACTAATGGGCCTGGGCGGGCTGATCGCCATTATCGGCGGATTGCTGTTCGTAATAGTGATGCTCCGCGCGATGCTTGCACCCGCCAACCCGGCATCTTCTCAAGGAAGTACCTAGCCATGACCAAGCGTCTGCAACACCTCCTGCAATGGCTGTTCATGCGCGTCGAAGCGCTGTTCAATGCGGCTTTCGGCGACAAGCTGAACCCGCTCTATCATCTCGGCGCAATTACTTTCTTCCAGTTCTGGATCGTGGTTGTCAGCGGTTTGTACCTGTACGCCTTCTTCGAAACCAGCGTGGCCGGCGCCTATGCTTCCGTCGATGCGCTGACGCATGGCCAGTGGTATGCCGGCGGGATCATGCGCAGCGTACACCGCTACGCTTCTGACGGCATGGTGCTGACCATGCTGATCCATATGCTGCGTCATTACGCATTCGACCGGCTGCATGGATTCCGCTGGTTCTCCTGGGTCACCGGGGTGATGCTGATCTGGCTGGTGTATGTTTCAGGAATTAACGGTTACATGCTGCCGTGGGACAAGACAGCGCAGTTTGTGGTAACAGCCGGTTTCGAGTGGCTCGACTGGCTGCCGATGTTCGGCGGCGCACTGATCCGCAACTTCATCTATCAAGCCAGCGTCAATGACCGCCTGTTCTCGCTGCTCTCCTTCATCCACCTCGGCGCGCCGTTGCTGGTGCTGTTGCTGATGTGGATCCATGTGCAGCGCGTGCCCAAAGCCAGCACCAACCCGCCGCGGCCCATCATCGCCGCACTGCTCCTGTCGATGCTGGCGCTGGCGTTGTTGAAGCCGGCGCTGAGCCAGGGCGGCGCAGCCAATTTCGGTATGGACATCGGCACGCTGGAGTTCGACTGGTTTTATCTGGCGATTTTCCCGCTGCCCTATCTATGGCCACTGGGCCGCGTGTGGGCGCTGGTGAGCGGCGCAACTGCCCTGCTGGCGCTGCTGCCCTGGCTCCCGCCGAAATTCCGCCGTGGCGCGCACCAGGAATTTCATATCACGGTGCACCCGGACAGCTGCAACATCCCGGTGCGCGCAGGCGAGACCATTCTTGAAGCCGGGCTGCGCGCGGGCCTTGCTCTGCCTTTCGAGTGCCGCAACGGCGGCTGCGGCGCGTGCTGCTGCGCCATCCTTAACGGCAGCGTCAATCACGGCACCTACCAGCCCGGTGCGCTTTCTGCGGCGGACAGGGCGCTCGGCCAGACACTGATGTGCTGCGCAGTGCCGCTTTCGGATATTGAAATCGAATATGCAGCCGACCACGCGGCTGCCGCTGTCCGGGTACAACGCTACAACGGTCGAATCGAGCGCATGGAGCGCCTGTCTGATGATGTAATGCGGTTAATCCTATCGCTCCCATCGGGAGAAACCATCGCCTTCGCCGCCAGCCAGTACATCAACATCCTGCTCGACAACGGCCAGCGCCGCGCCTTCTCCTTCGCCAACCTGCCGCATCAGAACGACAACATCGAACTGCATGTGCGGCTGGTTCCCAGCGGGCTGTTCACCACCCACGTATTCACGCAAATGCAGGTCGGCGACAGCTTGCAATTTGAAGGGCCGCTCGGCGCCTTCACCCTGCATGAGAGTACCCGACCGATCATTTTCGTCGCCGGCGCAACCGGCTTCGCCCCGATCAAGAGCATCGTCGAAGACGCCTTCCAGCGCGGCATCCGCCGGCCAATGCTGCTGTACTGGGGTGTCAGGCGGCGCAAGGATTTATACATGCTGAAACTTGCCGATCAATGGCAACGCGGGCATCCAAACTACAAATTCATCCCGGTGCTCTCCGAAGCCGGCCCGGAAGATCGCTGGCCGGGCCGTACCGGGCTGGTGCATGAGGCAATCGTGCGAGACTTCCCCGACCTGACCGGCTATCAGGTCTATGTCTGCGGCTCGGTAAAAATGGTGGAGACCGCTTTCCCGGCGTTTCTGGCGCGGGGGCTTACCGAAGAATTTTGTTTCTCGGATGCGTTCCTGCCGGCAGTTGATCCCAGAAAACTAATACCCTAGACCCTAGCGGGTACTAGTGGCTGGTTCCCTCTGAGCGCATGATCTTGTTGTAGAGGTTGTACTTGCCGATCGGTTTGTCCATCGGGATGCGCTTCACTTCCTTGAAGGTGGCGGCGTCGAAGACGATGATGGCGCCGCCGTCGGCTTTACGCTCCATCAGGCTGGCCAGTGCGTATTTGCCGTCGCGGGTGAATTCGACGTGGGCCAGGGTTTTGCCGGGCGCTGCCTGCACTTCCGCGACCATTTCCAGACTGCGCTTGTCGATGATCTGGAGCGTGTCCTTGTGCTGCGACATCATCGAATCGGTCCAGGCGTAGGGCGTGTTCTCATGGCTGCGCATAAAGAAGCCGGGGCCGAGCGTGGGAATAATCTTCAGCGTTTTCCAGTTCTGCATGTCGATGACGCTGATCGCACCTTCCTTGAGATTGGGCGTGGCCATCACATGATGTCCCTGCCATTCCCAGGTGATGCCGGAACCGAGATGCGGCATGCCGGGCAGGTCGAGATCAGCGATCTTGCGGCGTGCGTCGAGATTCACTACCTGTCCTCTTCCCTCCCTGGAAGCGCCCATCACATTGGCATACGACTGATCGAAGAAGAAATCGTCAAGCTCTGCGGCAAGCGGCGTGCGGCGCGGGTTGAGATAGCCCGGCAGGGCGATGCCCTCGCCCATTTTGTAGTCGTGCACATAGCCGTTATAGAT
>JACQAO010000043.1 GCA_016194935.1 Betaproteobacteria bacterium | reverse complement strand
GTTTTGACATGTTCATCGCTGCGGCTGACGAATAAATTGCCAACCACCGGTATGCTGGACAGGCCGGGTACGGCGTTGTCGACATTGTTCATCGAGTCTTCCATCAAGCCGCCCATCACCGCGATATTGCCGTTGGCGACGCGGATCATGGATTCCATTTCCCGCGTGCGGATCACCGGGATGGAACTGACGATGTCGCTGCTGAAGCCGTTGGCGGCGCTGGCTTTCAGGGACGGGTTGGGGTCCGGTACGGTGCCGACGATGCGTGAGACGCTGGGGCGGATGTTGAGCAATACCGTATCGTTGGCGCTGATCTGCGGCGTCACATTCATGACGAAGCCGACCGGCACGGTATTCAGCGTAGTGGTGTAGGAAACGATAGGGTTCGCCCCGGAAACGCCCGGCGTGACATCGGCCTTGATGGTGAAATAGACGTTGTTGTCAATCACCTTGAGCACCGCAGTCTGGTTGTTGATGACCGAAAGTTTCGGGCTCGACAACACTTTCACCGTGCCGAAGGCTTCCAGCAGCTTGATGGAACTGCTGACGTTGCCGACGCCTTTGACAGCGGTGTTGCTGTTGCTCAGCTCGAAGATGCTGGATGAGGGTGCAGAGATGTCGCCGACGGCTTTTTGGACCAGCTTGAAACCGGCGCTGCCCAGCGGCAGGATGCTCCAGTCGATGCCCTGCTGGTATTTGTCGGACAGCCGGACTTCGGCGATGGTGGCCTCGATCAACACCTGGCGGCTGACGCGGGACATCACCTGATCCAGGAACTCCTGGATTTTCTCGTGCTGGCGGCTGGTGGCGCGGATGCTCAAAATTCCGCTCTCGGGATTGGCGATGACGGAAGCGGCTTCGCGGAATGTGGTGCGGCGTACCACGGTGGTGCCTTCCTGTTGCAGCGATGCCGGGTTGGGACTGCCGGCAATGGAAGGGAGGCCGGGATAGGCCCGGGCGCGACCCGGGTTCTTCTGAGGCTGAGCGCCAGTCCCAGTGGTCGACTGTTGATCGGCATGCTCGACCACCGTTTCGCTGGATCCTTCGGGCAGTATCTTGTCCGTTTCGCGGAGAATGTCCTTGAGATTTTTCTCCAGGGTCTCCCAGAAATGGTTTTTCGAGACGTTGTCGATCTTGGTCAGGGAATTATTGCCTCCCCCGCCTGCGCCGGTGCTGCCGGCGGAAGCGATTTGCGTCGTCACCGTGGTGGAGCCGCTGGTGTCGCGCGACATGTTGACATAGTCAACCTTGTAGGTGCGCAGGAACGGCGTGTCCGGCATGACCACCAGATTCGGTCCATCGATTTCCCAGCGCATGTCAACCTGCTGGGAGATGCGGCTGAGGAGTTGTTGCAACGTCTGGTCGATGGCGTTGAGCGTTACCAGGCCCTGCAGCCCTGGATAAATGTCCACGTTGATCTTGGCGTCGCGGGCCAGGGCAAACAGGAGTTCCTGCACCTTGACGTTGTCGACCACCACGCTGTAGGTCTCGGTCTTGGCGGCGGCGCGTGGTTTCGGCAGCACCGCGAGCTGGCGGACGAGCGGAGGGATGTCGTTCGAAGAAACCGGCGGCGGCAGATTTTCAGTGCGCAGATGTCCGCCGGACGGCGGTTGATATGGGGCGTTGGCGCAGCCGGAAAGCTGTAGCGCCAGGAAGGCGGCAAGGAGTGTTTCAGAAATGAATAAGTCGCGGAAGGCCATGGTGAAAGCGGACGCAGCATCCTGTTCGGCGATTCATTCGATGATAGCACGTTAAGAATTAAACACAATTCCATGATTTTAAAATTCAATGCGGGAGGGAGCCTGGAGCAAAAGGTGTTTCGCGTTCGTCGAATGCCGGTTTCTCAGCGCAAATGTTTCACCATGCGCGGGAAAGCGCCGAGACTGCGTAGGGCAGGCGGCAGTTGCTGGATCGCGTTGAGTGCCGCAGCGCGCGTCGGATATTCACCGTAGATGACTCCGACGCGCTGTATGCCTCGGGCCTTGACGAGGTAGACGCGCACCTGTTCTGCGCCGAGCAGCGCGATGCTGCGGTCGACAAAACTTTCAATCGCCGCCGCCTGGCCCGTGTCTGAACCCAGCAACTGGATGAACCAGTGCTCGTCCGGCGCGGTTTTCAGCCAGTATTGAGCCGCATCGAGGCGGGCGCGGGTTTGCGCACCCAGGCTTGCCGCAGGATCAGTGGCCGGTTTCAGGACTGGCGTCAGCACGGCCAGTTTGGTCGATTTGAGCGGCATGTCGGGGATCGGGGCGGCGGCGGCCACCGGCTGCTCCGCCGCAGCCACAGGAGGCGGTGGGGGTGTTGTCTGCGGCGCTGCATTACCGATCTGTTGAGCGGCGGCGGGAGGCGGCCTGGCGGTTTCGTAGTGGTAAACCAGCCAACCCGGCAGCAGCAGAAGCAGAGCAGCCAGACCGACCGGGCCGCCCCAAAGCTTGATGGCGGCGGGACGAAAGTTACCGAACTCGGCATCGCGGATGGCCGCGCGGATATGCCTCGGGGTGATCTGGTGGGTGTTGGCGGCGTAAGCGGCGAGCAGCGATTTGTCGGCGAGGATGTTGATGCGGCGGGTGAGTCCCAGCGATGCGCCGGCGATCAGTTTGACCGCAGCGTTGCTGAACAGCTTGGGGCCGCGATAGCCCGCCGCGCGCAGGCGGAAATCAATGTAGCCGTCGATGTCGTTGCGCACCAGCGGTTCCAGGGCGAAGCTGTGGGTAATGCGTTCCTTCAACTGGCGCATATCCGAGCGGGCGAGTACATCGTTCAGCTCCGGCTGGCCGAACAGCACCAGTTGCAGCAGCATGTGGCTGTTCGATTCGAGGTTCGACAGCAGGCGGATTTCTTCCAGCGTTTCGGTCGGCATGGCGTGGGCTTCGTCGATCAGCACCACCACCTGGCGGCCTTCGCCGTAAAGTTGGATCAGGTGTTCCTGCAAGGTGCGCAACACGGCATTGCTGCGCCCCGCAGCGATCTCCACGCCGAGTTCTTCGGCGATGGCGTAGAGGATGTCTTCGCGCGACAGCGAAGGGTTGGCCAGGTAGACGGTGACGACATGCGGCGGCAGGCGTTCCATCAGCACCCGGCATAGCATGGTCTTGCCGCTGCCGACTTCGCCGCTGATCTTGACGATGCCTTCGTCATTGGTGATGGCGTAGATCAGGGCATCCAGCGTGGCGCCACGATTGGCGCCGGCAAAGAAGAAGCCGGTATTGGGAGTGATGCGGAACGGCGCCTCGGATAATCCGTAGTGTTCCAGGTACATCGTCAATTGCCTCCCGGGTTTTTCATGCGGGCCAGTGTGCCGATGCGGCTGTACAAGGTGGTGCGATTGATGCCGAGCAGTTTCGCCGCCTGGCTGAGATTGCCCTGGGTGAGGCGCTGGGCGGCTTCGATGTAGGCAAGCTCCCACAATTGCAGGGTGTCGTCCAGGCTGAAATCGCCGCGTTGACGCAAATGAAGCAGCGCGGTGTCGACCAGTTCGACGGGATCGGTCGGCGGCAGTCCGCCGGGCGACGGTTGGACGGATTGACTGTCGAGTTCGGCTTCAAGGTCGGTCGCGGATACGGTGTGTCCGGGGTACTTGGTGGTGAGTCGAATGACAATGTTGCGCAGCTCACGCACATTGCCGGGAAAATTGTAAGCCATCCAGCAGGTTTCTGCGTCCGGGCCGAGCGTAAATGGGGCTTGTCCGGTTTGCTGCGCGTAAATGGCGCGGAAGTGATCGAGCAGGAGGCGCTTGTCCTCGCCCATTTCGCGCAGTGCCGGTGCACTGATTGAAAATACGCTCAAGCGATGGTAGAGGTCGGCGCGGAAGCGCCCTGCACGAACTTCCTGGCGCAGATCGCGGTTGGTGGCGGCAATCACGCGGGCATTAGAAATACGCGGCTGGGTTTCGCCGACGCGCTGAAACTCTCCGTTTTCCAGGACGCGCAGCAATTTCGGCTGCAAATCCAGGGGCAGGTCGCCAATTTCATCGAGAAACAAAGTGCCGTCGCCGGCGTCTTCGAAATAACCGGATTTACTGGCATTGGCGCCGGTGAAAGCGCCTTTGGCATGTCCGAAAAGTATCGGCTCGACCAGGGCCGGCGAGATCGCCGCGCAATTCAGGGCAAAGAAAGGGCGGTCTTTTCTTTCTGTTTGACGATGCAGGCAGCAGTGGACGACGATTTCCTTGCCGCTGCCGGATTCACCCTCGATCAATACCGGAAACGGCGAGTTTGCGTACTGGCGGGCCTGCTCGCGCAGTTTGCGGATGGGCTGGCTGGCGCCAATCAGCGCGCATTCGGCCGATTGCCTGGGGGTGGCGAGCGCGGGTAGCGCTTCATCGTGGAAGGCCAGCAGCTTGAGCAGTGTTTGCCGCAAGCGCTCCGGATCGACCGGCTTGGCAATGAACTCGCTGGCGCCCAGGGCGCGGGCATGGCGGCCGTGATCTTCCTCGTTCTGGCCGGAGAGAACCACGATTTTCATGCCTGGCGAATGCGCCAGCAGGCTGGCGATCAAGGCGAAGCCCTCATCCGGACGGTGCGGCAGGGGCGGCAGGCCGAGGTCGACCAGCGCCACCTGCGGCGTTTCACGGTTGCCGTCGCTGCCGCAATTACGCAGGTGCAGTATGCACTCGTCGCGCGAGGCGGCGACAGATACATCGAAGTCCCCGCCGAGAAAAAAACTCAGCGTGTCGATAATCAGGGGATCGTCGTCGACGATCAGCAACTGCGGTTTGCGGGTGGCGGCTATCACGTGTGGGCGGCGTTTTGCGGCTGATCCCTAAAATACAAGTGTGACATAAATCACCTCAGGAGAAACACCGCGATCTGGTAGAATCCGCGTTTTGCGAATTTGCATAATGAGAACGGATTCGGTGGCAGCCCCGTGACTTCCGCACCTAGCGACAGCCTGGTCAAAATCAGCAATCTCAGCTTCGCCTATGATAATCGCCCCATCCTGACCGGCATCAATCTGGAGATTCCGCGCGGCAAGGTGGTGGCGATCATGGGCAGCAGCGGTTGCGGCAAGACCACGACCCTGCGTTTGATCGGCGGCCAGCTCAAGCCGTCGCAGGGCGAGGTGCGGGTGAATGGCCAGGTGGTGCATGCGCTGGACAGCGACGGCCTCTACGAGCTGCGCCGGAAGATGGGCATGCTGTTCCAGTTCGGCGCCTTGTTCACGGATATGTCGGTATTCGACAACGTGGCTTTCCAGATGCGCGAACATACCGACCTGCCGGAAGAGTTGATCCGCGACCTGGTGCTGATGAAGCTGCATTCGGTTGGCTTGCGCGGCGCGCATGCCTTGATGCCGGCGGAACTTTCCGGCGGCATGGCGCGGCGTGTGGCGCTGGCCCGCGCCATCGCCCTGGACCCGATGTTGATCATGTACGACGAACCATTCGCCGGCCTCGATCCGATTTCACTGTCTATCGTCGGCGACCTGATCCGCCGGCTTAATGATGCGCTGGGCGCCAGTTCCATCGTCGTCACGCATGACGTGCAGGAGTCTTTGAAGATCGTCGATTACGTGTATTTTGTTTCCGAAGGCAAGATCGTCGCCGAAGGCACGGTCGAGGAAATCAAGGCTTCCCAGATGCCTTTTGTGCATCAGTTCGTCTGGGGCGAGGCCGACGGCCCGGTGCCTTTCCACTATCCCGCCGCGCAGTCGTATGGCGAGGAGATCCTGGAGAAGGCGGCGTGTCATGGCTAATATCCCGCTCAATCCTCCGGATGCCGCCAACCAGAAACCCGCCGTAGCCCGCAAAAAACCTGCGGGCGGTACCGGTTCGGGTACCCCGAAAACCACTGCGCCACGCCGCAAGCCGCATGGTGAGCCGTTCCCCAGCGACCCAAGACCGACGACTTTCACTGGCAAGCTGGCGTGTGCGCTGAGGAATCTCGGCCATCGCGTCACCGGCGCGGTCTGGCGGCTGGGTTTTGCCAGCCGCTTCTGCCTGGCGATCATCCTCAATTCCGGCACGGCGCTGCGGCGCTTTCAATTGACCATCCGCGAAATGTATTTCACCGGTGTGTTGAGCCTCATCATCATCCTCGTGTCGGGCCTGTTCGTCGGCATGGTGCTCGGCCTGCAAGGCTACGATACCCTGGAACGCTACGGCGCAAGCGAGTCGCTGGGCGTGCTGGTTTCCCTGTCGCTGGTGCGCGAGCTGGGGCCGGTGGTCGCGGCGCTGTTGTTCGCCAGCCGCGCCGGTTCGGCCATCACTGCGGAAATCGGCCTGATGAAGGCCACCGAGCAGTTGTCGGCGATGGAAATGATGGCGGTGAATCCGATCGCCAGGATTGTCGCGCCGCGCTTCTGGGCCGGCGTAATTTCCATGCCGCTGCTGGCGGCGCTGTTTTCGGCGATGGGCATTTTCGGCGGTTACCTGGTCGGGGTGAAATTGATCGGCGTCGACGAGGGCGCGTTCTGGTCGCAGATGCAGGCTTCAGTGGATTTCCGCGAAGACATCATTAACGGCGTCATCAAGAGTTTCGTCTTCGGCATCATCATCAGCTGGATCGCGGTTTTCGAAGGCTACGACGCCGAGCCGACCGCAGAAGGCGTTTCAGGGGCGACTACACGCACCGTAGTGACAGCGTCGCTGGCGGTTCTCGCCGCCGATTTCGTGCTCACTGCTTTCATGTTTCGGGGGACATAATGAACCGAGTCACACTAGACCTTTGGGTTGGCATCTTCGTGGCCATCGGCCTTGGGGCAATACTGTTTCTGGGACTCAAGGTGGGCAATCTTGGCTCATCCAGCGTTGGCGAGACGTATCGGCTGGAGGCAAAGTTTGATAACATAGGCGGCCTCAAGGTGCGCGGCGCAGTCAAGAGCGCCGGCGTAGTGGTTGGCCGGGTTGCAAAGATCAGCTTCGATACCGAAAATTATTTAGCGCTGGTTGCCATGGATATCGACAAGCGCTACAAGTTTCCGCGCGACACATTCGCCACCATCAATACCGCAGGCCTGCTCGGCGAACAATACGTTGGCCTGGAGGTTGGCGGCGATACCGTGATGCTGAAAGACGGCGACACCATCAAGAAGACGCAATCGGCGATAGTGCTGGAGAAACTCATCAGCCAGTTCATGTTCGACAAGGCTGCGGGTGAAAACGGCGGCGGCAAGAAATAATGTCCAGGCGAAGTTTGGTAACTGAGAGTGGTAAACAAGAGGTAGCCGTGAAGAAAGTTTTTACAAAACGCTTATCCAGATCATCTCTGGCCGCCGCCACGCTGTTGCTGCTTGGCGGTTGCGCCACCTCGGGCAATCCAAAAGATCCCATCGAAGGTTTCAATCGCGTCATGTTCGCCATCAACGACGGGATCGACAAGACCATCGTCAAGCCGGTCGCGCAGGGCTACGAGAGCACCCTGCCTGCGCCGGTGCGTACCGGCGTGGCGAATTTCTTCGGCAATATCGACGATGTATTCGTCGCCGTGAACAACCTGCTGCAAGGCAAGCTGCCCGAGGCGCTGAGCGATGCCGGCCGGGTGCTCATCAACAGCACGGTCGGACTGCTCGGCGTCATTGATGTCGCCAGCGATGCCGGGCTGGAGAAGCATGACGAGGATTTTGGCCAAACCTTCGGTCGCTGGGGTGTCGGCGACGGCGCGTATCTGGTGTTGCCGGTATTCGGGCCGCGCACGCTGCGCGATACTTTCGGGCTGGTGCTCGACGTGCAGACCGACCCTGTCTCCCAGCTCAAGGATGTGCCGTCGCGCAACACCCTGACCGCAACCCGCGGCATCAGCGACCGCGCGCGCTTGCTGCCGACCGACAAGATTGTCGAAGAAGCCGCGCTGGATCGTTATTCCTATATTCGTGACGCCTACCTGCAACGCCGCCGCAGCAAGATTTACGACGGCAATCCGCCGCGCGAGAAATTCGATTCCTCGGCGAACGCCGCCGAACCTCCGGCGCACGCGCCGGAGACAGCCGCAGCGTCGGTGCCGGTGTCGGTGCCGGTGCCGGTGTCGGTGGCTGGTCAATAGCCCAGTGGTCGCGGGTTTGCACGCGACCGCAGCCCGGGTTTTAAAAATCCCAATCTAATTACCAGAATTACAAGGATTTCACATGAAACTGCTGAACCTACCGTTAATCGTCATTGCCTTGTTGCTGCCCGCAGCCGCAGGCGCGCAGGCGGCCTTGTCCAATCTGGCGCCCGACGCGCTGATCAAGCAGGTAACCAGCGAAGTGCTGGAAGTGGTCCGCAAGGACAAAGACATCCAGTCCGGCGACCGTCAGAAAGTGATCGATCTGGTCGAGGCCAAAGTGTTGCCGAACTTCGACTTTAGCCGGATGACCCAGCTTGCCATGGCGCGTGATTGGCGCGCTGCCACGCCCTCGCAGCAGAAAGCCATGACCGATGCGTTCCGCACGCTGCTGGTGCGAACCTACTCGAAGGCATTGACCGAATACAAGAACCAGGTGATTGAATTCAAGCCCTTCGCGTTGAAGGCAGGCGAAACGGAAGTGAAGGTTCGCACCCAGGTCATCCAATCCGGCGCCAAGCCGATTTCGCTCGACTATTATCTGGAAAAACAGGCACAGGGCTGGAAAGTGGTGGACATCGAAGTGGGCGGGATCAGCCTGGTAACCAACTACCGCGATTCTTTCGCCAGCGAAGTGAAGAGTGGCGGCGTCGACGGTCTGATCAAATCCTTGCAGGCGAAAAACCGCGACGCGGAAGCAAAATGATCCGCAGTTCCGGAAATCGCGTCGAGGTCGCCGGCGACATGACTTTGTCGAGTGCCGCCATGCTGCTGGAAGAGGGCGGTAAAGCCCTGGAACACCCCGCCACAGTGTTTGATCTTGCGGCGGTCACGGATGTTGACTCCTCCAGCATCGCGGTGATTTTCGGCTGGCTGCGGGAAGCGCAGCGGCGAGAGAAAACCTTGAGTATCGTCAATCCGCCTGAAGATCTCCTGAGCCTTGCGGCAGTCTACGACGTCAGCGAGTTGCTGCCGTTCGCCTGAGCGCGCCCTGCAACGGCGCTATCGGCAGCCCATGACATCCGCAATTCACGTTCAACAGGTCACCAAGCGTTTTGGTTCGGTTCAAGCCTTGGCAGGTGTTGATCTCGAGGTGCGCGAGGGTGAATTTTTCGGCCTGCTCGGCCCCAACGGCGCCGGCAAAACCACCCTGATTTCTGCGCTGGCCGGGCTGGTGCGCCTCGACAGCGGACATATCGAAGTGATGGGTTGCGATGTCATTGCCGATTACCGCAATGCCCGGCGTCAGCTCGGCGTAGTGCCGCAGGAGCTGGTGTTCGATCCATTTTTCAGTGTGCGCGAGACACTCAGGATTCAGTGCGGTTACTTCGGCATCCGGCAGAGCCGGGAACGTGACGCCTGGATCGACGAAATCCTCGAGAATCTCGACCTGACTTCCAAGGCGGACGCCAATATGCGCGCCCTTTCCGGCGGCATGAAGCGGCGCGTGCTGGTGGCGCAGGCGCTGGTGCATCGGCCGCCGGTGATCGTGCTGGACGAGCCGACCGCCGGCGTCGATGTCGAGTTGCGCCAGACGCTGTGGCAGTTCATCCGCCGCCTCAACCGCGACGGCCATACCGTGGTGCTCACCACGCACTACCTGGAAGAAGCGGAAAGCCTCTGCGGTCGTATCGCCATGCTCAAGGCTGGTCGGGTGGTCGCGCTGGATACTACGGCTAATCTGTTGCGCAGTTTCTCTACCCATGCGCTGCGCTTGAAACCGATGCTGGGCGCCACACTGCCGACTGCGCTGCTGCGCCGGGCGGAAAACAAGGAAGGGGTGTGGACGATCGCCTTCGATCAATTCGAGGAGATCGAGCCGGTGCTGGCGGAACTGCGCGCCGCCGGCTGCAGCCTGGACGATCTGGAGATCGGCAAGCCCGACCTCGAAGATGTTTTTGTCAGGGTGATGCGGGGCAAAGTTGAGGCCGGGGCTGAGGTGCGGGCATGACCGGCTTCTCCACCCTGTTTTACAAAGAGGTGCTGCGCTTCTGGAAAGTGGGTTTTCAGACGGTCGCTGCGCCGGTAATGACCGCCTTGCTGTATCTGCTGATTTTTTCCCATGTCCTGGAAGCTCATGTGCAGGTCTATCCGGGCGTGACTTACACGGCTTTTCTGGTGCCGGGACTGGTGATGATGTCGGTGCTGCAGAATGCCTTCGCCAATTCCTCATCGTCCTTGATTCAGTCCAAGGTGACGGGCAGCATCATCTTTGTTTTGTTGCCGCCGATTTCCTATCGCGCGTTTTATCTGGCTTATGTGCTGGCGGCGGTGTTGCGCGGCGTTTCGGTTGGTGTGGGCGTGTTGCTGGCGACCCTGTGGTTCGCGCCGCTGCAATTTGTCGAGCCGCAGTGGATCATTGTGTTCGCAATGCTGGGCGGCGGCATCCTGGCCTGTCTGGGGGTGATCGCCGGTATCTGGGCGGATAAATTCGACCAGTTGGCGGCCTTCCAGAACTTCATCATCCTGCCGCTGACTTTTCTTTCCGGTGTGTTCTATTCGATCCATACGCTGCCGCCGTTCTGGCAACTGGCATCACACTGGAATCCGATTTTTTATATGATCGATGGTTTCCGTCATGGCTTCTTCGGCATTTCCGATGTTTCGCCCTGGCAGAGTTTCACCATCGTCACGACCTGTTTCGTGCTGCTCTCGGCGCTTACGCTGGAGATGCTGAAGCGCGGATATAAACTGCGAGCCTAGGAGTACATCATGCTGGACCCGGTAAAAATTCAGGAATGGATCGCCGCCGCACTTCCCTGCGAGCACATCGTCATCGACGGCGACGGCCACCATTTTGCAGCAGTCATCGTCAGCCGCGAGTTTGACGGCATGAATCGCGTCAAGCGCCAGCAGCGCGTCTATCAGACCATCAAGGACAAACTCGATTCCGGCGAACTGCACGCGCTGTCGATGCAGACCTTGACACCGGCGGAATGGGGTGAAAAGCAGCGCAGTGACTGAGCCGCTACGGTAGAATCAATTTTTCGCTTTCGGACCATACTGTGGACGGCATCACCATCGCCCTGTCGAAGGGCCGCATCTTCGAGGAAACCCTGCCCTTGCTGGCGGCGGCGGGCATCATTCCATCCGGGAATCCGGAAACCTCGCGCAAGCTGATACTCGACACCAACCGGCCCGATGTGCGCGTCGTCATCGTGCGCGCATCGGATACGCCGACCTACGTCCAGTACGGTGCGGCAGACCTGGGCATCGCCGGCAAGGACGTGCTGCTGGAGCATGGCGGCCTGGGCCTGTATCAGCCGCTCGACTTGAACATCGCCAAATGCCGCATGTGCGTTGCCGTGCCGGCGGGTTTCGACTATGCGCAGGCCGTGCAACGCGGCGCCCGGCTGCGCGTGGCGACCAAGTACATCCACACGGCGCGCGAGCACTTCGCCGCCAAGGGCGTGCATGTCGATCTGATCAAACTTTACGGTTCGATGGAACTGGCGCCGCTGGTGGGCCTGGCGGACGCCATCGTCGATCTGGTGTCCAGCGGCGGCACGCTCAAGGCCAACAAGCTGGTGGCGGTGGAGGAAATCATGCAGATTTCCGCGCGTCTGATCGTCAATCAGGCGGCGCTGAAAATCAAGCGGGAGCTGCTGCAACCGCTGATCGACGCTTTCGCCGGAGCGGTGCGGAGTGGCGGAGCGACGCCATGACTGCGGGGACAGACAAGCTGGCGATACGCCGGCTGTCCTCGCGCCAGCCGGAATTCATGGCGCAACTCGATGCGCTGCTGGCCTTCGAGAGCGCCGCCGATGCGGACATCGAAGCGACTGTCGCGGTAATTCTCGCCGATGTCCGCCGGCTCGGCGATACCGCGGTGCTCGACTATACGCGGCGCTTCGATAAACTCGACCGGCAGAGCGTGGCGGAGCTGGAACTGCCGCCGGCTGAGCTTGCGGCGGCTTTTGCCGCTCTGCCGCCTGCACAGCGCGCCGCACTGGAGCAGGCTGCGGCGCGCATCCGCAATTATCATCAGCGGCAGAAAGCCGAATCATGGGAATACACTGAAAGCGACGGCACCCGGCTGGGCCAGAAAATCACCCCGCTGGACCGCGTCGGCCTGTATGTGCCGGGCGGCAAGGCTGCCTATCCGTCGTCAGTGCTGATGAACGCACTGCCGGCCAAGGTCGCGGGGGTGCAGGAACTGATCATGGTGGTGCCGACACCGCACGGCGAGAAAAACGCGTTGGTGCTGGCCGCCGCCCACCTGGCCGGGGTAGATCGGGTGTTTACCATCGGCGGGGCGCAGGCCATCGCCGCGCTGGCTTATGGCACGCAGAGTATTCCGCAGGTGGACAAAATCGTCGGCCCCGGCAACGCCTATGTGGCCGCCGCCAAGCGCCGCGTCTTCGGCACTGTTGGCATCGACATGGTGGCCGGGCCGTCGGAAGTGCTGGTGATCGCCGACGCCAGCGCCAACCCGGACTGGGTGGCGATGGACATGTTCGCCCAGGCCGAGCACGACGAACTGGCGCAGTCGATTTTGCTCAGCCCGGATGCGGACTTCATCGAGCGCGTGCAACAGAGCATCGATAAACTGTTGCCGACCCTGCCGCGCAGCGAGACCATCGCCGCCTCCTTGCGTAAGCGCGGCGCGCTGATCCAGGTGGCTGATCTAGCCGAGGCCTGTGTCATCGCCAACCACATCGCGCCGGAACACCTGGAACTGGCGGTGAGTGAGCCGCGCAAGCTGGTCGAAAATATCCGCCATGCCGGCGCCATATTCATCGGGCATTACGCCAGCGAGGCGTTGGGCGACTACTGCGCCGGCCCCAACCATGTCCTGCCAACTTCGCGCAGCGCGCGTTTTTCCAGCCCGCTGGGCGTCTACGACTTCCAGAAACGCAGCAGCCTGATCGAAGTATCGGAAGCCGGCGCGCAGACGCTCGGCCCCATCGCTTCCACCCTGGCGCATGGCGAAGGACTCGCGGCGCACGCCAGGGCGGCGGAGTTGCGTTTGAGAGACTGATCATGTTCCCGATGATCAGTACACCGTCTCCGAGGCTATTGATGCACTTCCTGGCGGCGTGCCTCACAGCGCTACTGTCCCTGCAGGCAGCCGCTGCGCCGGACGGCCAGGAAACCCATGCCTACACCAATCGGCTGATCGACAGCCACGATCCTTACTTGTTGCTGCATGCCCACAATCCCGTCGATTGGTATCCCTGGGGAGATGAAGCGCTGGAAAAGGCCCGGCGCGAAAACAAGCCGATCTTCGTTTCCATCGGT
>JACQAO010000049.1 GCA_016194935.1 Betaproteobacteria bacterium | reverse complement strand
TGGTTTACGGCATCGTCCAACTGATCAATTTTGCCCACGGCGAAGTGGTGATGTTCGGCGCGATGATCGCCTTGTCGGTGATTTCAGCGGCCACCAGCAGCGGCTTGCCGCCACTGGCGGCGGTGCTGGCGGGAGCGCTGGTGGCGATTCCCGCCTGCATGCTGCTGGGTTACCTGCTGGAGCGCATCGCCTATCGCCCGTTGCGCCGGGCGCCGCGACTGGCGCCGCTGATCACCGCCATCGGCATGTCCATCGTGCTGCAACAAGTTGCGATGATGTTCTGGAGCCGCAATGTGCTGGCCTTCCCGCAGACGCTGCCGATGGTGATCTACAATGTGGCCGGCGCCAGCATCAGCGCCTTGCAGATTGCCATTATCGTGTTGTGCCTTGCCATGATGGCCGGTCTGGCGTTCGTGGTGTATCGCACCAGGCTGGGCGCAGCGATGCGCGCCACCGCCGAGAACCCGGATATTGCGCGCCTGATGGGGGTGGATGTGGATCGCGTTATCGCCGCCACGTTCATCATCGGCGCCGGGCTTGCCGCTGTGGCGGGGCTGATGGTTGGCATCTACTACGGGCTGGCGCACTACACCATGGGCGCGACGCTGGGCATGAAGGCTTTCTCGGCGGCGGTGCTGGGCGGCATCGGCAATATTCCCGGCGCGATGGTGGGCGGCGTGGTGCTGGGCATGGTCGAAGCGCTGGGTGCGGGCTATATCGGCGATTTCACCGACCTGTGCCATTATAAATTTCTGGCTTCCATGCTGCATGAGCAATGCCGCGACGGCGGATATTTTGTACTGTTCGGCAGCAACTACCAGGACGTATTCGCTTTCGTTGTCCTGATCCTGGTGCTGGTTTTCCGCCCCTCCGGGTTGCTTGGCGAGCGCGTGGCCGATAGGGCCTGAGTCCGCGATGAATGCTCGAATCCCTTTTCTTAAATACGCCGGTGTAATGCTGGTCGCGCTGGCCCTGATGACGCTGCCTTTTGCCTTGTCGGCGGCGGGTACCGCCTGGGTGCGCATCACCAATCTCGCCATCCTGTACGTCTTTCTCTCGCTGGGCCTCAACATCGTGGTCGGTTACGCCGGCCTGCTGGATCTCGGCTATGTCGCCTTCTACGGCGTCGGCGCGTATGTCTATGCGTTGCTGGCCAGCCCGCATCTGGGAATACACTTGCCTTTCTGGATCATCCTGCCGATAGGCGCGGCCCTGGCGGCGATTTTCGGCGTATTGCTGGGGACGCCGACGCTCAAGCTGCGCGGCGATTACCTGGCGATCGTGACGATGGGCTTCGGCGAAATCGTGCGGATTTTTCTCAACAACCTCTCGCGTCCGATCAACATCACCAATGGTCCGCAGGGCATCGCCCGGATCGACCCGGTACGCCTGGACGGAATCAATTTCGGGCGCGATGATGTCTGGTTTGGCCTGACGGTGAACGGCCCAACCAAGTATTACTACCTGTTGCTGCTGTTGCTGATAGCGGTCATTGTAGTGAATATGCGTTTGCAGAATTCCCGCATTGGCCGCGCCTGGGAAGCGATCCGCGAGGACGAGACGGCGGCGCGCGCCATCGGCATCGACACCACCCGCATCAAGCTGCTGGCTTTTGCCATGGGCGCATCTTTCGGCGGAGTAGCCGGCGGCATGTTCGCCGCCATCCAGGAGTTCATCAGCCCGGAGAGCTTCGTCCTGACCGAATCGGTGATGATCCTGGCGATGGTGGTGCTGGGCGGCATGGGCAATATCTGGGGCGTCATTGCCGGCGCTTTGCTGCTGTCCTTCGCGCCGGAAATGCTGCGGTATACCGTGGTGCCGGTGCAAATGGCGGTTTTCGGGCGGCTGCTGATCGAGCCGGAAGTGATCCGCATGCTGCTGTTCGGCCTGGCGCTGGTGCTGATGATGCGCTACCGTCCCGCCGGCCTGTGGCCTCTGCGTGCGCGCCAGCGCGAGTTCAGCAAACAGGATGTCGCCAAGTGAGCGCCATCCTGCTTGAGGCGCATGCCGTCGCCAAGCGCTTCGGCGGCATACGCGCTTTGCATGACGTTTCACTGACCATACGCCAGGGCGAAATCTATGGTTTGATCGGCCCCAACGGCGCCGGCAAGACCACTTTTTTCAATGTGCTGACCGGGCTTTACAGCGCCACCACCGGCAGCTTTACCTTCGCCGGCGCACCACTCAAGATCAGCGCACCGCATCAGGTCGCCAGGGCGGGTATAGCCCGCACATTCCAGAACATCCGCCTGTTCGCCAACATGACGGCGCTGGAGAATGTCATGGTCGGTCGCCATGTCCGCACCCGTGCCGGCGTCCTGGGCGCAGTGCTGCGCGACGCCGGCACGCGCGCCGAAGAGGCGGCCATCGAGCGACGCGCGCTGGAGATGCTGCATTACGTTGGCATTGCAGACCGCGCCAACGACCTGGCGCGCAATCTGCCCTACGGCGATCAGCGGCGGCTCGAAATCGCCCGCGCCCTGGCCACCGATCCCAAGTTGCTGGCGCTGGATGAACCAGCCGCCGGCATGAACGCTACCGAGACCGCCGCGCTGCGCACCCTGGTCGCAGGTCTGCGCGCCGACGGCCTGACCGTGCTGCTGATCGAGCACGATGTGAAACTGGTGATGGGTCTGTGTGATCGCGTTGCCGTGCTCGACTACGGCGAAAAAATCGCCGAGGACGTGCCGGAGAAAGTACAGCGCGATCCCAAGGTCATAGAGGCTTACCTTGGCGTATAACAACGAACTCACGAGCATAGCGAGTCAGGATAGTCACCCCCTTCCTCGGGAAGGGGGTGGGGGGGAAGGCTCACCCATGCTTGCCGTAATGAACCTTCAGGTTCATTACGGCGGTATAGCCGCCGTGAAGGGCATCAGCTTCACCGTCAATAAAGGCGAGACGGTGGCGCTGATCGGCGCCAACGGCGCCGGCAAGACCAGCACGCTCAAGGCGCTGGCGCGCTTGTTGTTTCTCGGCGCCAAGGGCAGCATCCGTCTCGCCGGCGAAGAAATCATTGCGCTGCCGCCGCATCAGTTGATCGGCAAAGGCCTGGCGCTGGTGCCGGAAGGCCGGGGCGTTTTTGCCCGCCTTAGTGTCGCCGAGAATCTGGCGATGGGCGCTTACATTCGCGATGATAAGGCCGAAATCGCCGCCGACCTGGCGCGTATCCATGCTTTGCTGCCGCGCCTTAAAGAGCGCCAGAAACAGCTTGCCGGCACGCTCTCAGGCGGCGAGCAGCAGATGCTGGCGCTGGGCAGGGCGCTGATGGGCCGGCCGCAATTGCTGCTGCTGGACGAGCCGTCGATGGGCCTGGCGCCGCTGATGGTGCAGAAAGTGTTCGAGACCATCCGCGCGGTCGCCGCGAGCGGCGTCACCATCCTGCTGGTCGAGCAAAACGCCAGGCTGGCGCTGGAGACCGCCAGCCGCGGCTATGTTATGGAAAGCGGCCGCATCACCCTGGCCGACAGCGCCGCCACGCTGCTCGCCGACCCGCGCGTGCGCGAGGCCTATCTTGGCGAATGAAGCGGTACAATGGATTTTCACCCAGTCTGCAAAACCTGCGGATTGCAGTTTCACCGTCAGCAGCAGTTGATCAGCGTCCCACAATGTCACATTTACAGGAGAAATAGAATGACAAAAATCAAACAAATCGCCCTCGCCGTCTCGGCTCTCGGGCTTGCAGGCAGCTACATCGGCCCGGCCCAGGCCGGTGAAATCGATGATTTGAAGGCCATGATGAAGCAGATGCAGGAGCGCATCGCCCAGCTCGAAGCCAAGCAGAAAGCCGCGCCTGCAGCCGCAGCGCCGGCAAATGCGGTGGTTGCGGGCAGCATGCCGGGCTCGATCAAGGTGCCGGGCAGCGATACTTCATTGAAGATTTACGGTTACGCCCAGCTCGACATGACCAAGGACTTCAAGGGCAGGAACGACGACATCAACAACAACGACTGGGCCAGCGCAATTTTCGTCCAGCCCTTCGACAATTCCACCGCCGGCAGCAAAAAGAAGGGGCAAGTTTATCTGACCAGCAAGACCTCACGCCTCGGCGTGATGACCAGCACGCCGAGCGCAATGGGTGATCTGACGGTGAAGCTGGAGGGCGACTTCAATGCGCCGAACGGCTATCAGGGCGAGCTGGCAACCAATTCAGTCATCTTCCGTCTGCGCCATGCTTATGGCCAGGTGGGCAACTGGCTGATCGGCCAGACCTGGGGCAACTTCCTCGACCTGGGTTCCTTTGCCGACACCGTCGACTTCAACGGCCCTGGCGCGAACCCGCTGCTGCGTCATCCGCAGGTTCGCTATACCGCCACACTGGGCAAAGGCAACACGCTGGCAGTATCGCTGGAAAATCCGCAGAGCCTGACTTTTAGCGGCAGCGACTTCGACAAGAACCCGGATCTGGTGGGCAACTGGACCTACAGCACCGACACAGGCCACTTCTCGCTGCGCGCCGTATCGCATGAGTACAGCAATACCGTGCACAGCAAACGCGCCTACGGCGTGGGCTTCGGCGGCAGCATGGCGTTTGGCAAAGACACCCTGGTCGGCCAGGTGAATACCGGCAACGGCATCGGCCGCTACATGCTGAATTCCTTGATCCAGGGCGCTGCTGATGTCGGCAGCGAAATTCGTCTGTGGCGCGCTACAGGCTGGCATCTTGGTTATACCCACGTTTGGGCGCCGGCAGTACGTTCGAACTTCATTGTGTCGCAGACCCACTTCGCCAGCGACGCCAAGCTCGACGCCTTCGGACGGGGCCTCGGCTCAGCCGATCTGGTGCCGAACAAGAAAATCGACCAGGTCTTCCTGAACACCTTCTGGGGTATCGCCAAGAACACCGAGCTGGGCCTTGAGTATGCATACGGCAAGCGCACCACCTTTGGGCCGGAAGTCGGCACGCAGGAGCGGGTGAATGCCACGGTGCATTACAACTTCTTCTGATTGACGGCAGCGTCTGCTGCAAAATGCACGGGGGGTCTGACTAGACCCCCCATTTTTTATGGCCGGCATTCCAGCGGCGCTGAAGCCGGCGGCTCAGTCAACTTGGTCAATTTAGCCGGCTTTGCTGACCTTGGGCAGACCTTCCGCATCCCAGCGGGTAAAACCGCCGGCCATGTTGAGCACGTTTTTGAAGCCCATCATCTGCAACACGGCAGCGGCCATCGCAGAACGACCGCTGGTAGCGCAGTAAAGCACCACCTGCTGGTTGCGGGCGCCGGACAAGAGGGGATTGTGCTTGGGATAGCTGGTGTCGGCGGTGGCTTCGATCATGCCGCGCGGCACCAGCAATGCCCCGTCAATATGGCCAAGCTCGAACTCGCCAGGCTCGCGCACGTCGACTAGCAGCAGAGGTTCCTTGGCGTCCTGTTTGGCCTTGAGCTCCGCAGGTGTAATTTCCTTGATGCAGGCCTTGGCGGCACGCACGAAATCCATCAAGCCGACGGGTTGTTCCGGTTTGAAAGTGTCATACATTTGTGTTGCTCCCTCAAAAGTAATGTTGTGTGCTTGCGTACAACTTAGGTATATGCGGCATATAGCCGACATGCATTATAATACATGCTACCAAAGTTTGTTTTTATTTGGTAAATAAATGATTTTATGTATTTAATGTGTCCTCGGCGAAGGTAAAAGCATCGGCGTAAAACTCATCCGGCGGCAGGCCCTGTGCGATGAAATCGCGCCGGGCGGCATCGATCATCGCCGGCGCGCCGCAGGCATACACCTGGTGGCCGGACAGATCCGCGTGATCTTCCAGCACTGCCAGATGCACCAGGCCACGCCGTCCCGCCCAGGCGTCTGCCGCATCGGCATCGGACAGCACGGCATGGTATTGAATGTGCATGTGCTCCGCAGCCCAGCGCGGCGGCAGCTCCGGCAGATACAGCCCGGCGCGGTCGCGCGCGCCCCAGTACAGCGTCATGGGCCGGACGATGTGATTGTGTATGGCGTGCTCGATGAGGCTCTTGATCGGCGCGAAGCCGGTGCCGCCCGCCAGCAGGATGATGGGCTTGGCGGAATCCTCGCGCAGATGAAAGCTGCCGTGCGGCCCTTCGAGGCGCAGGATGTCGCGCTCCTTCATGGCGCCGAAGACATGTTCGGTGAACTGGCCGCCGGGCGTCAGGCGAATATGCAATTGCAGCAAGGCATCATCATGCGGCGCATTGGCCAGCGAGAAGGCGCGGCGCTTGCCGTCCTTGAGGAGGATTTCGATGTACTGGCCGGCGAGAAATAACAGCCGCTCATTCACCGGCAGCTTGAGCGACAGCGCCATCACGTCCGGCGCCAGGCGCTCCAGTTGATGCACCCGGCAGGGCATGATCCTGACCGGAATATCATTGATCGAACCGACTTCGCGGCATTCGATGACGACGTCGGAGCGCGGCGTGGCGCAGCAAAACAGCGCCAGCCCGGCGGCCTTGTCCTCTTCCGGGAGCGCGCCTTCCTGGGCATAGCCGTAATCGACTTCGCCGCTCAGCAGCTTGCCCTTGCAACTGCCGCAAGCGCCGTTGCGGCAACCATAGGGCAGCGTCAGTCCGGCATCCAGCGCGGCCTGGAGAATACTGACGCCTTCCTCGGCGACGCAGCGATGGCCGCTGGGCTGGATGGTGATCTGGAAGGACATGAGATAATCGCCTGGTGCAAAGATTATTGATCATAGGCTGTGGCGACGTGGCCCGTCGCGCCCTGCCGCTGCTTACGCAACGCTACCGCGTGTATGCTTTGGTGCGCGCGACGGATTCTACACTGGCCGCCGAGTTGACCAAATATGGCGTGGTGCAAATCCGCGGCGACCTCGACCATCCAGCCTCGTTGCGACGGCTCGCCGGGCTGGCCGATCTGGTGCTGCACCTGGCGCCGCCGCCGGAACAGGGCCAGCGGGATACCCGGACACGTCACCTGATCGCGGCATTGCAACGCGGCAAAAATTTGCCCCGCCGTCTGGTCTACATCAGCACCAGCGGCATTTACGGCGATTGTGGCGGCGCCCTGATCGACGAAACCCGTCGCGTCTATCCACGCACGGCGCGCGCCCGCCGCCGTGTCGATGCCGAAGCGCAATTGCGCCGTTGGGGCAGGAGTGTCAGCGGGCCGCGCGTGAGCATTCTGCGCGCGCCGGGAATTTACGCTGCCGAACGCCTGCCGCTCGAACGCATCCGGCGTGGCGATCCGGTGTTGCGCAGCGAGGACGACGTATTCACCAATCACATCCACGCCGACGACCTGGCGCACAGCGCGCTGGCGGCTTTGCGCTTCGGCAGTGCGAATCGCGCTTACCATGTCAGCGACGACACCGGCTTGCGCATGGCCGACTGGTTCGACGCGGTGGCCGATGCCGGCAAGCTGCCGCGTCCTCCGCGCGTCAGCCGCGCCGAGGCGGCAACGCTGCTGACGCCGCTCGTGCTATCTTTCATGGGTGAGTCGCGCCGGCTCGACAACACACGCCTCAAGCAGGAATTGAAAATGCGTTTCGCCTACCCGGATGTAATGACCGGGCTGGCGAAAATTTTCCCCACCCGCAAGGAACCCTGACATGTATTGGTCAAAAGCACTGCATATTATTTTTGTCACCAGTTGGTTCGCCGGCCTGTTTTACCTGCCAAGAATTTTCGTGAACCTGGCGATGGCGCCTGTCGACAGCATCGCGGAGCGCGAACGTCTGCTGTTGATGGCCGGTAAACTTTATCGCTTCATGACGCCGCTGGGCGTGCTGGCGGTGGGATTGGGCATGTGGCTGTGGCTGGGCTATGGCTACAGCGGCGGCTGGCTGGATGCCAAGATCGCGCTGGTGGCGTTGCTGATTGGCTATCACTGGTATTGCGGCCGCTTGCTTGCCGCCTTCGCAGCCGGACGCAATATGCATAGCCACACCTGGTTCCGTGTTTTCAATGAAGTGCCTGTGGTGTTGTTGGCGGCAGTGGTGATTCTTGTGGTGCTGAAACCATTTTGAGCACGCCGCCGTCAGAGAGTTTTTTCGCGCCTTGTCCGCGTGGCCTTGAGCCGCTGCTGGCCGAGGATTTACACGCCGCCGGCGCCGGCGCGGTGAAAATTGCGCCGGGCGGTGCGCAGTTCGGCGGCAGTTGGGAAACCTGTTACCGCGTCAATCTGGAATCACGCATCGCCAGCCGCGTTTTGTGGCGTGTTGCGCAGAGTGCTTACAGCAAGGAGGAGGATGTCTATCGCCTCGCCCACGCGGTGGACTGGCCGGCGCTGTTCAAGGTGGAACGCACGCTGCGGGTTTATGTAACGGCGGTGAAGTCGCCGCTGAAAAGCCTGGAGTTCATTACCCTGCGCGTCAAAGACGCCGTGTGTGACCGTTTTCGTGATGCTTGCGGCCAGCGCCCGAGCGTGAATACGGCGCAGCCCGAAGTACGCATCCATCTGTTTCTCACCGCCGGCGACGCAACAGTTTATCTCGACACCTCGGGCGAGCCGCTGTGGCAACGCGGCCACAAAATCGCCAAGGTGGAAGCGCCGCTCAAGGAGAATCTCGCCGCCGGCATCCTGCGCCTGATCGGCTGGCGGCCCGGTATTCCGCTCTACGACCCGATGTGCGGCAGCGGCACTTTCCTCATCGAAGCGGCGCACATGAGCCTGGGCGATGCGCCGGGGCTGTCGCGCGAGCCGGGTGAATTCGGTTTCGAGCGCTTGTGCAATTTCGATGCCGATCTCTGGCGTAGCCTGTGCCGCGCCGCCGCCGCACGGCGCGAATCGGCGCCGTCAGTGCTGCCGATTCGCGGTGCAGACCTTTCCGCTGATGCCGTGGCGCGGGCGCGGCAGAACCTCGACTACGCAGGGCTGGGCGAGTTGATTGAAGTGCGCCAGGGTGACATCCTTACACACGCCGCACCGGGCGCGGGTGAAAGCGCCGGCATACTGATCGCCAACCCGCCCTATGGCGAGCGTCTCGGCGAAGTGGCGGAGCTGGCCGCCTTTTATCCGCGCCTCGGTGATGCGTTAAAGCGCCAATATGCAGGATGGGATTGCTGGTTTTTCTCCGGCGATACGGCGCTGCCCAGGCTGATCGGGCTGTCAGTGAAGCGCCGTATTCCGCTGTTCAACGGCCCGCTGGAATGCCGTTTATACTATTTTCCGATGGTGGCCGGAGGAAATCGCCCACCCCGTCCCTCCGCCACGCAAGCGAAAGGTCAGGCGTCCAATGAATAAAATCTACGAATCCAAGTCCTTGCTGGCGCTTCTGGTGTTCGTGCTGACAGCGCTGATAATGACGGTTTACGAGGCGACCAAGCAGCAGATCTTCGGTGAGATGTCGCTTTGGGAATCCCATGCAATTACCGTCGTGTTCACTTCAGTCATTGCCGCCGTCATCTCCTGGTGGCTTTCCCAAAAATTCCACGCGCATTTTGCAGAAACCAAACTGGCGGAAGAGCGCATCAATACTTATCAATCCGCAATGCGGGCCACCAGTCACTATATGGGCAATATCCTGAACATATTCCAGTTGATCGAACTGGATATCGATGCCTCGGGAAAAATCAGCGAAGAAAGTTTGCAGATGATCTACAGGGAATTGCAGAAGACCGAGGTCAACGTAAGAGGATTGTCCCTGCTGGAAACCCCCACACCGGAAAATGTAGCCAGGTTCGTCAAAGAGAATCTGTAGTACTCGCCGGAGCGGGATTTGTCGCGGGTTCCACCGCCCCTAAACCCCGGGGCAACAGTTTCACCCTTTGATCTTTGAGGCGCCGTGATTGACGGATAGGCTTCCACCGGGAAGCTGGACAGTTTATGAAATCGCAACACTCACAGCATATGTCTTGACAGTATGTGCGCCTTGGTAGACAATGGGAAATATTCCCATGTTCAGGCTACACTGGTCAGTGTCGGCCAACAGGCGCTATGAAGCCAAAACCCAAAAGCAACGAGGTACTGGAAGTTTGCGCGGCAAGCCTGTTGCCGCTAATTCGTTACTGCCTGCTGGAAGGTGTCGACTACCCCTCGTTTATCAAGGCGCTCAAACCGGTATTTGCCCAGGCGGCGCAACTTGAGCTGGGCAAGAGTGGGGTCAAGATCACCGATTCCTCCGTCAGCCTGTTATCCGGCCTGCATCGCAAGGATGTCCGCGAACTGGGCAAGGGAAACGGCAAATCAGTTATCCATTCTGGTCCAGTCGCCTCGCTGGTGTTCGCCAAATGGATCAGTGATCGGGATTATGTTCTAAAAAGCGGAAAACCGAGGCGGCTGGTCAGAAGTGGTCCGGTACCGTCCTTTGAAAGTTTGGCCCTGTCCATCACGCAAGACGTCCATCCAGGATCAATCCTCAAATCCATGGAAGCGCAGGGTATGGTGCGCCACGAGGGCGTGGGCAAGAATGAACGGATCGTCCTGGTAAGAGAAAGTTTCATACCGAGGGACGATTTGAGTGAAATGCTGGCCATGTTTGCAGCGAACTTGCAAGATCACATTTCCGCAGCGACTTCCAATCTGCGGGGCGCCAGCCCTTCTTTTCTGGAGCAGGCGGTGTTTGGCAGAGGCTTCAGTCAGGCCTCAGTGGACCAACTGTCCAAGCTCAGCCGGCAGCGCTGGGCGGAATATTCTCTGGACCTGATCAAGCTTGCCAGCCGGCTTAGCGACCAGGACAAGGGCGTCGCCGAGCCGCATCGCTTCAGGCTGGGTAGTTATTTTTATTCAACACCGAGCGTGCCGAGCGTGCCAAGCGTGCCGAGCGTGCCAAGTGCGCCGCAAGGCAGTTCGGTGAAATCAGGAGAACAAAAATGAATTCCAAAATATTCCAGTGCTTCGCCGTCATATTGCTCAGCGCCAGCCTGACCAGTTGCGGCGGGGGCGGTGGCGCAGCGGCCTCGCTGATTGCTGAAGTCGGCACGGGAGGCACCGGCTTGACGATCGGCACCATCACCGGTTTTGGCAGCGTCATCATAGACGGCGCTCGTTATCCTGACACGGCGGCCAGCTATGACGTCACCGGAGACAGCAAAGACGCGACGCCGGTTTCCCGGGTCCGGGTCAAGATCGGACAGCAGGCCGAAGTGGAGACGGATGCTGGCGGCAATGCTACCGCCGTGCATATTTACCCCGAGGTGATCGGCGTGGTCTCGGCGGTCTCCGCGCCGTCCAACTCCTTCACCGTCGCCGGCACCAGGGTGGTGGTGAATGCCGCTGACCCGACGCTGCCGGTCACCGTCTATGGCGGATACACGCAATTCTCGTCAATTCAGCCGAATGACCGGGTCGAGGTGCATGGCTTGCCCAAGACCGACAGCGCCGGCCCTTATGTCGCAGCAACGCGCATCGAACTCAAACCCAGCATCTGCCCGGGCGGCTGCGCAGTGCGCGTCACCGGCATCCTCAGTCAGCTGACGGCCACGGGTTTTACGCTGGGTGGAGCGAACGGGCTCAACGTGAGTTATGCCGGCGGGACGGTTATTTCCCCGGCCGGACAGAGCCTGGCCAATGGTGAGCGGGTGTCGGTGTTCAGCAGTACGCCAGTGGTTGACGCCAGTCTGGCTGCAAGCGCCATCAAAATCAGGAAACTGAACACAACCGCCGGTAATGTGCGTCTGAGCGGCGCGATCAGCAACTATACGAGCAGCGCCAGCTTTACCTTGGCCGGCGTAACGGTAAATGCCGCTGCTGCGGCACTCTCGCCGGCAACCCTGAAGCTGTCGAATGGACTCAATGTAATTGCCAGCGGCAGCTTCGATCCCGCCGCCAATCAACTGGTCGCAACCAGCGTGTCAGGGTACAGCCGCGACCAGATTCAAGCGGAATTGCATGGCACCATCACCAATTATGTCAGCGCTTCGAACTTCCGGGTGCGCGGCGTACTGGTAGATGCCAGCATGGCGAGTTTTTCCGCAGGCAGCCAAGCCAACCTCCAAAACAATGCCTATGTGGAAATCCACGGCGCCGTTTTGAACAATATCGTCAAGGCAAGCACCGTCTCGTTCCAGGACGAAACGAGCGGCAGTGTTGACGACCTCAGCGGTGTCGTTGGCGGCTATTCATCCCCAACCCAGGCCTTCACAATTACCCCGGATAACCGCAGGTTGCCTGTGCAGGTCACCCTGGCGGCGACACCATTCTTTGTCGGCGGCGCCAGTACAGATCTAAGTAATGGCAAGTACGTGACGGTCAATGCAACGCTGGTCAATGGAAGCTGGGTGGTCAATACAGTCACCTTTATGCTCGGTTCCCAGTCAAATGACAATGGGGACGGTTCCGGCGGCATGCCCGGCAGCAAAGAAATCGAGGGGATTGCCAGCAACGTCGATATGTCTGCCGGCACTTTCAGCCTGAACGGGATTACGGTGAAGTTCGACAAGGCCAGAATCACTGGAGGCGCCACGCTTGCCAACGGGGTCCAGGTCCAGGTTTACGGCATGCTAAGCGGATCAATCCTGACCGCAAGCCGGATCGAAATTGACTAAGACCCTATTTCAGTAGGAATCGTACCCCGCGCCGCCGGGCTTTGTGCGCTGCGGCGTTGTCGGCCGCTTGCAGGTTTGGCGGTAACGCGCCACGACGATCAATTGTGAGCCTGCACATGGGTAGTGAAAAAATTTCTGAAACCACTTGACGAAAAGCGGAATTTTACTAAAATGGGAATATGTCCCATTTATTGGACATGGGAGGTGCGCAACGATAGTGATGCGCGCCAACTTTTAACAAACATGGAAGGATGCGATCATGAAGAAGACTACTATTGCACTTGTCAGTACGGTTTTTTCCGTTTCAGCCATGGCTGACGGACGCGAAGGCCACTCCTGGTCCAACTGGGTTCAACTGGCGAGCCGCGCAAACTCGAACCACGAGGCCGAAGCCGGTGAAACCGAAGCCGGTGAAGCTCATGAGGCGCGGAGAGTCCCGATTTCCCTGGTACCCGCCGGGACCGCAAATTATGCCGGCAGCACCGTCGCCCTCGTCAGCGACAGCAGTTCCGGCGTCCCGGTCAAGTCCGTGTCCACCGGGGCGGTGAATCTGGCGGTCACGTTTAACGGCACGGGTGCGACCACAGAAACCGGTAAGATAACCGGACTGACCGGTGCAGGCGCAAAGATCGGCGATCTGGCTTTTAGCGGTACAGGCCTGAACCGTAATTTCAGAGGGAATGTGACTTCGGCGGCTTTCCCGGTCGTCGCCGCGACTGCCGCGACCGCAGCAACCGGTACCGGGTTTATTCGGGGGGAACTGTCCCGCCCGGTAGTGGTTACACCGGCCATCGCCGCCACTGCGACGACCGCAGCCGTACCTGCCGTGGTATCGGCGCCGTTGTCCGCTGCGGGCTCGTGGGGATTCGTAGCCACACCCACCCTGAAGATCAACGGCGGCTTCATTACTGTCAAGCAATAAATCGATGGTCAGTATGCCGGCCGGGCAAGGGCGGCAGTTAGAGCCTTTGCTTGGCCGATATACCCGCTTCCCGGTCGGCGTGGGATGATCGATCAAATTTGCTGGCGGGTTTTTGTCTGCCTCCTGTGCAATCACATCTCAGTATCCGGCGCCATGGCTGCGGATGTCCCAGGTTCGACCACCGGACCTTCATCTGCGCAGAAATCTTTTTGCCAGCAGGCTGCATCCAAGGTGGAAGATAGGGACAAGGCCGGTTGGCTTTATGCATCGGGCGAGTGCGCGCTGCAGCGCCGCCAGTACCGCGAAGCAATCGGGTTTTTTACCGGGTTGATCGGCATTGATGCGAACCCCATCTACCGCGCCGAGCTGGGTCGCGCTTATCTCGGCGCGCAGGAATTCGAACACGCCAGGGAACAGTTCCTGATTGCCATGCAGGGCAATCCGCCCGAAGAAGCAAAAAGGCTGTTGCGCATATTTATCCAGATGGCCGATCAGCAAAGGACCCAGGCCAAGGAATGGTTTGCATCAGCCTCGCTCGGCGCCCTGTACGATAGCAACATCAACAGTGGCCCATCGGGTACGGAGGTGTTGCTGTATGGCTTGCCGTTCACCATGAGCCAGGACAGCATGCCGAAGAGCGACCAGGCAATCCAGGCGGCGTTTTCGCTGGTTCATAACCGTTCCCTGAATCAACTAACGTCCTGGCAAACCGTTGCCGCTCTCGATGCTGTGAGTTATATGACATACCACGGTTTCGATACCAGCCAGCTGAGCATCGATAGCGGACCGCATTTTATGACTGCCGGCGGCAAGACTGATCTCTATCTGCCGCTAGGCCTCTCAAGGACGACGCTCGGCGGTATTGGATACGTGGCGGCAACATACTTCACGCCCCAAACCAGTTACCTGCTGAGTTATACGGACTTGCTGGTTACTTCAATCGCAGTCGTGCGCAGCCGCTATGCCGCCGCACCGGCAAGGGATTCTACGGCCAGCGGCCTGGGCGTGGCGTGGCGGCATGTCATGGGCAATCGCTGGACGATCGAACCTGCATTGAAATTTACCTCGGAGCGCGCTCAAACACGCGTCTTCGACAATCTAGCCAGGTCGGCGAGTCTGAGCGTGAGCGGCAGCCTGCCTTACGGGCTGCGTTTTGCCGCTGCAAATATCTACACCTGGGCGGATTTCAAAGAAGCTGAAGCTTGGGCCGAAGCACCCAGGAAAGACCGGCGCATCAATAGCAGCTTATCCCTGAGCAAGGCAATAAATGGGGGCTACTATGCAACCCTGTCCTGGCTTGAGTCGAGTATTCACTCCAACCTGGGGCTGTATTCGACCGCCAGACGGCAGATCCAATTGCAGCTCAGCAAGTCGTTCTAAGAGTCTATTGCAACAGGAAGAGTGGTTCTTGCACTGCCGATGAATTCCACGGCGCAGTGCCGAGCCAGGCCGAAAATGCGGTGTGCTTGCGCTGTAGCCGGGTGTGGCAGCCGCCTGGCGGCTCAAACGATATCGAGATGCTCGATCCCCGAGCTCATGTCGCGGTCTTTGGCTTCTTTGCCGTGCAGCTTCACTTGCAGGCGCAGGTCGTTGACCGAGTCGGCGTTGCGCAGCGCATCTTCGTAGCTGATGCGGCCCTCCTCGTAGAGGTCGAACAGGCACATGTCGAAGGTTTGCATGCCGAGTTCCTTCGACTTTTTCATGATTTCCTTGATGCCATGCACTTCGCCCTTGAAGATCAGGTCGGAGATCAGCGGAGAATTCAGCATGATTTCGATGGCGGCGGCGCGACCCTTGCCTTCCTTGAGTGGGATCAGGCGCTGCGCCACCAGGGCGCGCAGATTCAGTGAGAGGTCCATCAGCAATTGCTGACGGCGTTCCTCGGGGAAGAAGTTGATGATGCGGTCGAGCGCCTGGTTGGCGCTGTTGGCGTGCAGCGTACCGAGCGCCAGGTGGCCGGTCTCGGCGAAGGCGATGGCGTGCTCCATGACTTCGCGGTCGCGTATTTCGCCGATCAGGATCACGTCCGGC
>JACQAO010000048.1 GCA_016194935.1 Betaproteobacteria bacterium | reverse complement strand
TTGAATTCCGGGTTGTGCTTGCGGCGAGTGCGCCGTGCTGATTTCTTGACCATCAAAAACTCCTTTTTGCCAGGCCTTCGGCCCAGTATCATGCCCGGAGTTTCCACTTATTGCGCTGTTCAGTTTTGCGGAGCCACTTCTCCCACCCTCGCTTGGCGAGGCCGTTCGCTGGATTGCGAAACTTGGCGGATTCCTTGCCCGAAAGCATGATGGCGAACCTGGACCGCAAGTCCTCTGGCGTGGATTTCAACATTTACCCTACATCACCGATATGTTTATGATCATGCGTCAGAATGAATAGTTGTGGGTAATGATCAGAGCATAGCCGGGGGATACTTACCAAACCGAGCCGCTTCTGAGCCTTTATATCCCATTTGATCTACGGTAGTATGGACGCATGAATGAACGTTTTCGACAGCTTCGTTGGCATTGTGGAACTCGGAGGGGAGCACTATGGAATCGAAATTTAAAAATTGCCTGCCACTAAATGTTTTATGCCTGCTTTCATTATGTCTTGTTACCCCCAGTTGGGCGGGAGCAATATGGCTTGATTATCAGAGTGTGAACGTAGGACAAAATTCAGCATCTGGCCGTACTGGGCAATGGTGGTGTACCAATAATTTTGGAATTAATTTAGGTGGCATATGGGAATGTGCCGAAAATACCGGTAGTTATTGTACATCACAAGCCCCTAATAATACCTTGATCCAGTGCGGAAAAATTAATCAAGACGGCACCACCAATTACAGTCCAATTAATAACATAAAACAGGGGTTTGGCTATGGTAGAGTCGAACGTGTTTTAGTAACTCAATCTGCGCAAGGCAGAACAGGTAAGTGGTGGTGTGATAATAACTTTGGCGCTAACCTTGGCGGGAATTGGAAATGCCGCAGTGTTACAGGTGCGAACAGCTGTGAGTCGACCGTTCCAAATAATGAGTTGGTTTCTTGTTCAAAATATGATGACTCGCAAACTATTAATGTGGCAAATTTAAATGCACCTGGCCGTACTGGGCAATGGTGGTGTACTAATCATTTTGGCGGTAACTTAGGTGGTAATTGGGATTGTCTCTCTGTAATCGGAGGTGGAAGCTGTAGTACTGATGTAGCAGCCAATGCGAGCGTGAGTTGTGGGCGATACAAAAATGTTAGTGAAACAGAATTTGAACCACCTGCCTGTAATGCTATGCAACTGGATAGTGCGGAGCAAGAATTCTGTACTTATACGGAGTACATGACAAATCGTAAGCGAGATACAGTTTATCTATATAATGATTATGTAAGAGCGGGAATTAATCGATCATTCGGAGGTGCATTATTTGAGTTATATGGAGTGGATAAAAGAAATAGAATAGAAGAGCATGGTGGCTCTGCGGTGCAAATGTCTTTATGGGGATATGATATTAATGCAAGTGGAGCTGGATATTTTCTTACAACTTCTTGTAGTTCAACACCATATACAGACGCTGCAACCTGCAAAGCAGTTAACAGCAATCAAGATTGCAGGGTATTCCCCATTACGGGTGGGCAATTAAGTAATTGTATTTCGGAAAAAGGTTGTGGCACTTGGTCAGCGGCTGCTCCTTGGAATCCTATTCAGGCTCAGGCAGTGGATTGTGGCTGGAACGGCACCTCAAACGATATTAGTGGAATTTCGGAACAATATGGAACCGTAACCTTTACTAAGTCGAATCCATACAATTTTACAAAAACAACGAGTTTTAATTGGTTAACTTGGCAGGTATCCGTCGTTCTGCCTAACGATAGGCCATTTATTCAGGCGAAGTATACTTCCCTATACTCTGGACCTTATTCGTTAGGGCCGCACAACCAAGAAATGCCAGCGATTTTTACGGATAACTCAATAAGTTATTGGTACTATTTTTATTCTGGTGGGACACCGTACTCTAATGCAAGCTCTTCTGTAACTCGCTTGCGTTCGGATTTTGGCACACAGCTTAAGTTACCTACGCGCAATAGTCAGTTTCTACCTCAACCCCCTCCGCCCCAGTATTATAGTTCTGGCGAAGATTGGTTAACCGTCTGCGATAGATACGAAGATCAATGCCTAACTATCGCAACACTTTCGCCCGACATTATAACTTTGGCTCTGAATGGAAGTTATTTGACTGCGCTAGGACGGTATTCAATAAACAATCTGAACAATAAAACATGGTCAGTCTATTTTTTCCCATACCGTTTTGATGATGTTGTTGCTGGTAAATCAGTTCGACAATGGATATATGACCTAAAAACGGGGGTAATTAATTAGAGAAGTGGTTCTGCTTGCCCGGACGCTCTCCGCCCAGATAGGCGTCATCGACCTCAATGCACCCATCCAGAACGCTCGTATCTTCCCGTTCTGCCATGATTTGCAGCAGCTTCTTGTGCATCATCAGCCAATCGCTCCTGTAGCGCACGCCAAGTAGCGGCACGATGCAGGTCTTTCGCTATGATCGGATCAGTATCCAAAAAGCTATTTTGGGTTGGTTTTGCGTGGCATTTCTTTTCTTGGCGGTACCGATCCCGGCCACCGCTGGGCCTGATCAGTTGCCGCAGCTGGCAATTCAGGGCCATGTCGATTCGTTCGTTGTAGTGGGCGGAGAAATTGTTGCCCGAGGTTGGGCGGGGCCGACAGATACCGACCGGAAGATCGCATCGCTTTCCGTTTGGTTGGGCAATACTCGAGTTTACGAAGGCGCGTTTGAGCGATTTGAGCGCCCGGACGTAGTCGCTGCTACTGGGCGTAACGATTGGCTCAGATCCGGTTGGAGTATTCGTGTGGAATTGCCGAGCAATTTGAAAGGCGGCGAGTATTCCGTCAAAGTATTGGCAAAGCTGGATGACGGTAATTCTGTAAAGTTAGTCTTGAACAAGCAAGTTGAAACGATTTTCCTCAATGGAAATTTTCATCAGGAAAGCCGAACTATCCGGGGCGCAAAGCTCGCCTTGATCGTTATATTTTTCCTGCTTTGTGCAGTGTATTTGAAAGCCGATTATCTGGCTCACTGGATTTACTTCAGGACAAAATATTTGATCAAGCCACCCGTAATTTTTGGGCTGGTTTTGTTTTTGAGTTTTGGAACGCTGGTTAGTTTGGGTGTCACGGGGTCTTCATTCGGTCTGGGATACCAGCAAACGCCGTTTGTCCAATCTGATGCAATAAATATCTGGGGCAAAAACAGGCCAATCCGATCCGATGAGTGGCTTTTGCTTACGCCCCTGGCTATTGCCCAATACAACCATCATCCAAAATTTCCCGTGACAAACTCCAATGTTGGCGAAAGCGGTGAAAACATGCTCATTGCTGGAATGGTTGGGGTTCCGGTGACACACGTCTCATCAATAGCCAAACCAGCCACATGGGGATTTTTTCTATTTGACTTGAAAAGCGCCTTATCCTGGTACTGGTGCTTTCCGGTTTTCGCTTGCCTGTTTGCTCTTTGGGGTGTTGTTGCCTTGCTTACTCCTGACAACTGGAAGTTGAGTTTTTTAACTGCTTTATGGTTCTGTGCCTCACCCTATACGATTGCATGGTCAAATTGGCCGGCATATGCCGTGTTCTTTCCCAGCATTGCGTTACTAACCTCCATCGCTATTTTGCGAACACATGACAAATTCTTGCTGCTGGTGTTTGCTGGTATTTTAGGAATCGCCATCGCTGGTTTTGTTCTGCTGCTGTATCCACCATGGCAAATATCTTTGACGTATGTGTTTATTGCACTGGTTGCTGGTATTGTTGTCCGAGATAAGCTATATCTAAACCTCACAAAGAACAGGCTGGCATCATTTGGAATCGCAATTATCGTTGCCGGGTTTTTACTGTGGAGGTGGTGGCAGGATGCACATCCGGCGATACAAGCGATACTCGCCACGGTTTATCCGGGAAACAGGAGCGGGATAACGGGCGGGAATGTCGCATTCTCTGATCTTTTGCGCGGCTACACTAACCTGGTCACGCTATATAAACTGGATAGTCACGCGCATACCAATCAGAGTGAAATCGCGTCTTTCCCGTATATGCTGTTACCACTGGCTGTGATATTCGTTTTACGCGCATATCCAAAAATGATCGGTGCGGTGGAAATTGCACTGGCGTCATTCATGGGTTTTATTTTGTATTTCATGCTGGTCGGGGTTCCTCTCGAGTTGGCTCAATTCTCGCTGTTGGGGCGCGTTCCGCCAGCCAGGGCAGACATCGGTCTGGGGCTGGCATACATAATTATATGTGCATTACTGCTTTCCCCGGACGCGAAGACCATACCCGGCAAAACACCAACCAGGGTGCTGGCATTGACGATTGCGCTGATATGGACTGGGATAGTATTCAACAGTGTCTCCCACCTTCACCAAAGCGTGCTGGCCGGCTCCCCGTCAAGTTTGCTGGTGTTGCCGATTGTGGCGGTGGTATTGCTTATAGTAATTATTGGCGGATACTGGCTGGTGCTGGGCAAATTCAGGGCGTTTATATACCTTAATCTTGCGTGGTCAGTGATAACAACCTTGTCATTCAACCCGGTCAATATTGCACCGAATAGCGTTACCGCCGCATCACCGATCAAGGAGCTTCTTGAACAAGGAGCGCGGACGCTGGTGCTTGAAACACAAGTACCGGCAATGATTTTATTGGCAAGCGGACACGCTGTGGCAAACGGAATTTTTTACTATCCGCAAAAATTATTGTGGGAGCGGCTGGACAGGGATCACACAGAATCGAACACATACAATAGATATCAGCATCTGCTTTTTTCCGGCGGAGTAGTCGAGAATAAAGACCATTATCGAATTGAATCGCCTCAAGCGGATGTGGTAAAAGTTGTCATCGACCTGGCCCGCTTTGATTTTCACAAGACCGGAGCGACGCTTATAGCCGCGCCCCAAAATTTGGCAAGTGCGCTACGGGGAAATCCCGGGATAACTTATATCAAAGACGAGAAAGGGTGGGCGTGGTTTCGAATATCAGGAGGAGTTAATGGCAAATAGTGCGCAATTACGGGGAGCGGGGCCAGAGATTGCTGTGGTCATACCATGCTACAGAGTCACCAGCCATGTTCTGGACGTGATTGCCAGAATAGGGCCTGAGGTTTCGGCAATATTTGCGGTGGATGATGGTTGCCCGGAGGGTAGCGGCAATTTCATTACGAAAAACTGCACCGATGCCCGTGTGACTGTCTTGCACAATCCACGGAACCTGGGCGTGGGCGGGGCAGTTCTAACAGGTTACCGCGCCGCAATCGAGGCGGGGGCAGTTGTGATTGTCAAAGTCGATGGCGATGGACAGATGGATCCGGGTTTGATTCCGACTTTGGTTGCACCTATCGTGGCAGGAGTGGCGGACTACGCCAAAGGTAACCGCTTCTTCGATATTGAGAAAATTCAGGCTATGCCCAACATCCGAATTTTCGGTAATGCCGTGCTGTCGTTTATGACCAAGCTTTCATCCGGTTACTGGGATTTGTTCGATCCGACCAACGGATATACCGCTATCCATGCTGACGTGGCGAGACATCTGCCATTTGAGAAAATCAGCAACCGTTATTTCTTTGAGACCGACATGTTATTCAGGCTCAATACCTTGCGTGCGGTTGTGGTTGATGTGCCTATGGATGCAAAATATGGCGAGGAGGTAAGCAACCTGAAAATTTCCAAAATCATCGGGGAGTTTCTCTTCAAGCACATCCGGAATTTTGGCAAGAGAATTTTTTATAACTATTATCTGCGCGATATGTCACTGGCCTCCATAGAGTTGCCGCTGGGGATTTTTCTGACTATTTTCGGCGGCAGTTTTGGCGTCTATCATTGGATCAGTTCGGTACAGGAAGGTGTTGCTACATCCGCCGGCACGGTAATGCTGGCGGCACTGCCCGTTTTAATGGGAGTCCAGTTGATCCTGGCCTTTCTCGGCTATGACATTGCCAATGTACCGCGCAGGCCATTGCATAAATTACGCGTATGGACGAGGAGTAATTCCACCTCAAATGAGGAATCGGATGGAAAATGAAGATCAAGCCTGGCTGGATTACCGCGCCAGGTTTGCAGATGTCTATGATGACTCAAACTACGCCAGCCCCTTGCAATCGATGGTGATGCGGGCCAGTCACCGGCTGACGGAAAAACGCTTCCAGGCATCCCATCACTTTGCGAGAGTATTGGAAATTGGCGCCGGAACGGGCGAGCATCTTGGTTTTGTTCGGCATACTTTCGACAAATATGTATTATCAGATCTGGATGCTAAAACGCTGGCGGTTGCCAAGTCCAAGCTGGACACCAGATTTAGTGACAAGCTGATCTATGAAACACAAAGCGGCAGCGGATTGCAATATGCCGACAACAGCTTCGACCGCCTGATAGCAACCCATGTACTCGAACATATTTATCAGCCGCATCTGGCGCTAAAAGAATGGCGGCGCGTGATCAAAAATGGCGGGGTGCTTTCCATACTCATTCCAACCGATCCAGGCATTGCCTGGCGGCTGGGCAGGCATTTGGGGCCGAGGAAAAACGCAATTGCACAGGGAATTCCTTACGACTATGTGATGGCAAGAGAACATGTCAATTCCTGCAATAATCTAATGGCGTTGCTGCGGTACTATTTTCCGGATCGTGCCGAGGCATGGTGGCCTTTTCCGGTGTCATCCATCGATCTAAACCTGTTCTTTGTTTTTCATGCAGTGATCAGGAAGGCAGAAAGCTAAATGCTGGTTAACATTGTCGCGGTGTTGTGTGTGCTCGGCTTGGCCATAGGACAGATTTTGTTCAAAGCCAGTGCCGCCTCGCTGGCGCTGACCGGCAGTTTTTTCTCGCCTAAAACAGCTGTGACACTGCTTGCGGCAATGAGTCTGTATGCGGTTACCTCGATAGCCTGGGTTTGGGTGCTGCAAAAAACCGAGCTTGGGCGGGTATATCCGTTGATGGCCCTGGCATTCGTTCTCGTCCCACTTGGTAGCCATATCTTTTTTGGGGAACGTTTTCAGCCGCAATATTTTGTTGGTGTGGGGCTAATAGTTGTCGGAATCGTAGTGGCCGTAAGGACCTGGTAAAACAAGTCTCTTGGCAAGGGGCAGCTAAAACGGCCTGCGAGCCGGCCCGTCCCGCCCCCACAGGCCGTCCAGCATGCCGGCCAGGGTGGCGCGCAGGTAGCGCAGACGCGGCGGCGCCAGCAGGCCGAACAACAGGGTCTTGATTACCAGGCGCGGAAAATCTGCCAGCTTCCAGCCCAGCGGAATATGCGGCATGCGATACAGCAACAGGCGGTTGCGTGTCATGTAATAAATACGCAGCGGATTGTGGATAACGAGGGCGCGTTTCCCGGCAACCGGCAGCAACATCAAGCGGTCCCCCAAGGCGTGTTGCATGCGGGCTTCGGCAGCCCCGTAAATTTCATAGCCAAGACTGCCGGCACGGCAACACCATTCGAGGTCCACGTTGTCGATGAACAAGCTTTCGGCGAACGGCCCGACGCGATCAAAAACCTCACGGCGCAGCAGCGTTCCCGAGGTGATCAGAAAATCGCAACGGCAGGCCGGCGCCGGGAGGTCGGCATCGGCGTGGGAGAGGATATCTCGCCACAATCCGGAGAACCTGACGAAGCCCGTCGTGCGGCTATCGCCTTCAGAGATCGGCAGCGGGCCGACGGCGCCCACGCTGTGGCTGTTCGCTGTCAGCCTCTGTTCAATGCGCAGCAGCTCACCGAGCATGTCGCCTTGCGGTACGCTGTCCTGGTCAAACAGCAGCGCGTGGCTGCAGCCGGCAGCGAAAATTCGGGCCAACGCGAGATTATGACCAGCAGCCAGGCCGACATTGCAGCCGGGATCGAGAATGACGATATGACCGCACCGGCTTGCTCCGACAGCCTCCGCCGCCCCTCCGTTGTCGACCAGGACGACTGTGCGAACCTGGGATGAGATTGCCTCAAGCAGCTTGACCAGGGTTTCCGCTTGCGGCTGATAGGCAACGATGGAGACGCCTACATGTGCGTATGGGGCGCGGCTGTCGCTCACGGGATCAACGAAATCATGGATACTTCCTGGAATATGAGGGCCTGATTCTTAACGATGCGATGCTAACCGACGCCAACCACTCATGCAACGGCAGGCGCAAATTGGTTATAATGTTTTGACTCCGAGGAGCGCTGCGAGGCATTCTGCCCTAGGCTCGGTACCGTTTTCGAACGGCGCTCACCTGAACCCGTGCCGGCACGGAATGCGCAGGTGGGCATGCTGTCCGGCCACACACTAAGGAGATCGCTGTGGCTGATCACAAAAAGTTTACCGATTTTCACGTCGCCGACCTTGCCCTGGCCGATTGGGGTCGCAAGGAAATTCGCATTGCCGAGACCGAGATGCCGGGCTTGATGGCGATCCGCGAGGAGTTTGCCAAGGCGCAGCCGCTCAAAGGCGCGCGCATCACCGGCTCGCTGCACATGACCATCCAGACCGCCGTGCTGATCGAGACGCTCACCGCGCTCGGCGCGCAGGTACGTTGGGCCTCGTGCAATATTTTCTCGACCCAGGATCACGCCGCCGCCGCCATCGCTGCTGGCGGCACGCCGGTGTTCGCCGTCAAAGGCGAGAGCCTGGAAGACTACTGGGACTACACTCACCGCATTTTCGAGTGGCCCGCGATAGACGGAAAAGCGAATTATTCCAACATGATCCTCGACGACGGCGGCGACGCCACGCTGCTGCTGCACCTGGGCAGTCGCGCCGAAAAGGACATCGCGGTGCTCGACAAGCCGGACAGCGAGGAAGCGCGCGTGCTGTTCGCCAGTATCAAGGCCAAGCTGGCCCAGGACAAAACCTGGTACTCGACGCGCCTGGCACAAGTCAAAGGCGTCACCGAGGAGACCACCACCGGCGTGCATCGCCTCTACCAGATGCACGAGCGCGGCGAATTGAAGATACCTGCCATCAACGTCAACGACTCGGTGACCAAGTCGAAATTCGACAATCTCTATGGCTGCCGTGAGTCGCTGGTCGACGGCATCAAGCGCGCCACCGATGTGATGATCGCCGGCAAGGTGGCGCTGATCGCCGGTTACGGCGATGTCGGCAAAGGCTCGGCCCAGGCCATGCGCGCCCTTTCGGCGCAGGTGTGGGTCACTGAAGTCGACCCGATCTGCGCGTTGCAGGCGGCGATGGAAGGCTACCGCGTGGTGACCATGGACTACGCCGCCGACAAGGCCGACATTTTCGTCACCTGCACCGGCAATTACCATGTGATTACCCACGACCACATGGCGAAGATGAAGGATCAGGCCATCGTCTGCAACATCGGCCACTTCGACAGCGAGATCGACGTGGCTTCCGTCGAGAAATACCAGTGGGAGGAGATCAAGCCGCAGGTCGACCACATCATTTTCCCCGACGGCAAGAGGATCATCCTGCTGGCCAAGGGCCGCCTGGTGAATCTGGGCTGCGGCACCGGACACCCGAGCTATGTCATGTCCTCGTCCTTCGCCAACCAGACCATTGCGCAGATCGAGTTATTCACCCGCAACGCCGATTACCCGGTGGGCGTCTACACCTTGCCCAAGCACCTCGACGAGAAGGTGGCGCGCTTGCAACTGAGGAAACTCAACGCCATGCTGTCAACGCTGACCGACCAGCAGGCCGCCTATATCGGCGTGCCTAAGCAAGGCCCGTACAAGCCGGACAGCTACCGGTATTGACAAACCAACCCATGGAATCCATTATGGCGCCAATATGGCTCCATAATGGATTGAAATAATGCCCAACCTCTCAATCAAGGATGTCCCCGAGACGCTGGCGGAGAAGCTCCGTCAGCGCGCTGCGCGCAACCATCGCAGCCTTCAGGGGGAATTGATGGCCTTGCTTGATGCGGCGGCGAATGAGTCCATGGTAATGGTGACTCCGCCCCGCTCAACGGTCGAATCCGCACCCCTGCCAACTTATCTTGTGACCACGGATACGCCTGCCACAGCGGATCAGGATGAGCTGCTGGTCGAGCTGGACGCCATCGTAGCCGGCAGCCATTGGGGCAATGCGCCTCTCCTGACGCGGGAACAAATTCATGATCGCCGCCTGATACGGGAGCTCGAATACCTGCGTAAAGACGAGGCGAGCACGCGTGAAGCCTGACTATTTTCTCGATACCAATATCCTGATCTACGCCACCTCGCTCGCCCCCGATCATGCTCAAAAAGCGCCGACCGCGCGGGCTTGGGTGCAACGCCGGAACTGGGGCATTTCCACCCAGGTACTGATGGAATTTTTCGCCAATGCCCGCCAGCCCCAACACCATCTGCTACCCACAGCGGCGGAGGATTTTGTCGTCGCGCTTGCCCGTCACCGACCGGTGCAGCCGATAGACAAGGAACTCGTGATCGAAGCCCTCAAGCTCAGAAACCGCCACTATCTTTCTCACTGGGATGCTGCCATCCTTTGCGCTGCTCGTCGCCTCGGCGCCCATACCGTAATTAGCGAGGATATGGAACACAACCGGGACTACGGCGGCGTGACGGTCGTCAATCCTTTCCTCGAAGTAAGGACAGGCCAATAGATGGAAACGCTTGTGCGAAATCAGCGATGCTGAATTTATTTATCGTCTGGCTGATCAACGCAGTGGCCTTGCTGCTGCTGCCCTACCTGGTACCCTCGATCCGCATCGAGGGCATCGTCACCGCGCTGATCGTGGTGCTGGTGCTGGGTGTGGTGAATACCTTGCTGCGCCCGCTGTTGATCCTGCTGACGCTGCCGGTGACGCTGCTGACGCTGGGGCTGTTCATCTTCGTCATCAATGCGCTGCTGTTCCTGATGGTGGCGCACTGGGTCGACGGTTTCTACGTCGGCGGCTTCTGGTCGGCGCTGTTCGGATCGCTGCTCTACAGCATCGTCTCCTGGCTGCTCTCGGCCCTGATCCTGGGCAAGAAAGAACGCACTTGAACGTACCCGAACTTTCCATCGAGTTTTTTCCGCCGCAGACCTTGGAAGGCATGGAGAAGCTGCGTGCGGCGCGCAGCCAGTTGGCGCAGCTCAAGCCCGCCTTCTTCTCCTGCACGTTCGGCGCGGGCGGCTCGACGCGCGACCGCACCCTGGAAACCGTGCTGGAGATGCAGGCCGAAGGCCACGTCGCCGCGCCGCATCTGTCCTGCATCGGCTCGACCCGCGAGAACGTCCGCGCCATGCTGGCCCAGTACCGCGCCGCCGGGATCCGCCGGATCGTCGCCTTGCGCGGCGACCTGCCATCGGGCATGGCGCAGGCGGGTGAGCTTCACTATGCCAACGAGTTGGTCGAGTTCATCCGCGTCGAGACCGGCGACTGGTTTCACATCGAGGTGGCCGTTTATCCCGAAGTGCACCCGCAGGCGAAATCGGCCAGGGACGATCTGCTCAACTTCAAGCGCAAAGCCGATGCCGGCGCAAATTCGGCGATCACCCAGTATTTTTTCAATGCCGACGCCTATTTCCATTTTGTCGACGCGGCACGCGCTGCGGGAATAAGCGTTCCGATAGTGCCTGGAATCATGCCGATCGCCAGCTTCTCCAAGCTGGCGCGCTTCTCGGATGCCTGCGGCGCAGAGATTCCGCGCTGGATGCGCAAGCGACTGGAAGGCTACGGCGACGACAGCGCCGCGATCCGCGCCTTCGGCCTCGACGCCGTTACCGAGTTGTGCGCGCGGCTGATCGAGGGCGGCGCGCCGGGCCTGCATTTCTACGCGCTTAATCAGGCAGGTTTAACGACCGCGATCTGGCAGCGGCTGGGGTTTGCCTGAACATGTTGTTGAAGCACTTCACTACTTCTACCTGATCATGCTTCGTGGTCTATTGTGGGATAGTGACGGAGTTCTAGTCGATTCAGAACGCATATTCTTCGAGGTCAATCGAGACTACTTTCGGCTTCATCAGATCGATCTGTCCGAACAGAATTTTTTCGACTGGTTCCTTGCCTCAGACTGTGGCGCTTGGCACTTGCTTAAGAATCAAGGCATGACTCCTGCCGAGATCGACGCTTGCCGTCGAAGTCGAAATGATCGTTACACGAAGCGCTTGATGTCCGAAGAGAGCTTGCTGAATCTTGGGGTTGCCAATGTTCTTGCACGTCTTGATTCACGCATCGCTATGGGCGTGGTGACCAGCGCCAGTCGCGAGCATTTTGACGCAATTCATCAAAATCTCGGCCTCATGCGTTACTTTGAATTCGTCCTTACCGCTGAAAGCTACATAAGAAGCAAGCCGTCACCGGAGCCATACTTGCTCGGGTTAAAACAACTTGGTCTTCCTGGCAGGCAGTGTCTCGCGATTGAGGATTCCCCTCGTGGCTTGCAAGCGGCCAACGCCGCAGGAATCAACTGCATCGTGTTGCGTAATGCAATGACGCGGCATCATCCGTTTACGGGTGCATATAGAGTCGTAGATTCAGCCGACCAACTGCTTGTGGAAATCGAGAGCCTCTTGTGATGGTAGCTTCCTCAGTTGCCGTGTGTTCTAACAACACGCTCCTGAACTTAGAAGTTATGTGCTGCGCCGGCTGACCAGCAGCACGCCCGCCACCACCAATGCAGCACCGGCGATCTGGGCGGTGGAAATCGACTCACCCAACAGCCGCCAGGCGAAGAAAATCGTCAGCAGCGGGCCGACCGTTCCCACCAGCGCGGCGCGACCGGCGCCGATGCGGTGCACGGCTGCGGACTGGGCGAATACCGGCAGCACCGTCGAGAACAAGGCCATCGCCAGGGCCAGCGCATAGATTTGCCAGGGTTGATCCAGCGCCGAGAGCGGCTGGGTGAGCAGGAAGTGCAGCAGCGTGGCGGCGGTGGATGCCAGCATCGCCAGCGCGGTGAAGCGTGCCGCGCCGAGACGCGCGATCATCTGGCCGCCGCCCACCAGGTAGAGCGCATAGGATAACGATGAAGCAAAAATAAATGCGGCGCCGATCCACACCGCAGTGTCGTCGTGGGACAGTTGTAGATCGTGGGCGAAAGCGGCGGCAATGCCGGCATAACACAGCCCCAACGCCGCCAGTTCGCGCCGCGACAGGCGATGACCGAGGAACAGCACGCCGATCAGCACGGTCAGCGTCGGGTAGGTGAACAGGATCAGCCGTTCCAGGCCGGCGGTAATGTAGCGCAGGCCGATGAAGTCGAAAATGCTCGCGCCATAATAGCCGAGCAGGCCCAGCACTACGATGAACAACCAGTCGCGGCGAGCCAGCGGCGCGGCGTTGCGTGATTCACGCAGACCCACCCAGATGAAGGCCGGCAGCGCGAACACCATGCGCAGCGCCAGCAGCGTCACCGCCTCCAGCGGAATGGGGGCAGGCAAGGCGTAGGCCAGCTTGACCAGGATTGCCTTGAAGGAGAAACCTGTGGCGGCGAGCACGGCCAGCCAGATGCCGACGGTATACGGAGACTTCAATCGGCCACCTGCTAAAATGCTCATTCTATTGCCTGTCTCCGACGCCGGCAAATCAGTGCAAGTGAGGATTTTTCATGGCAGGTCATTCCAAGTGGGCCAACATCCAGCACCGCAAGGGTCGCCAGGACGCCAAGCGCGGCAAGGCTTTCACCAAGCTGATCAAGGAAATCACGGTGGCCGCCAGGATGGGTGGGGGCGACCTGAATTTCAATCCGCGTCTGCGGCTGGCGATTGAACGGGCCAAGGCCGAGAACATGCCTGGCGACAATATCAAGAACGCCGTCAAGCGCGGCACCGGCGAACTCGAAGGCGTGAATTACGAGGAAATCCGCTACGAAGGATACGGCATCAACGGCGCAGCGGTGATCGTCGATTGCCTCACCGACAACAAGACGCGCACCGTCGCCGATGTGCGCCACGCCTTCAACAAGCACGGCGGCAACCTCGGCACCGACGGCTCGGTGGCCTTCCTGTTCAAGCATTGCGGCCAGTTCCTGTTCGCCCCCGGCACCGACGAAGACAAATTGATGGAAGCCGCGCTGGAAGCCGGCGCGGAAGATGTGGAGAACAACGAGGATGGTTCCATCGAGGTGCTCAGTGGCCCGCATGATTTCATGGCCGTCAAGGACGCGCTGGAAAAAGCCGGGTTCAAGCCGGAGTTCGCTGAGGTAACGATGAAGCCGGCCACCGAGACGGAATTCGGCGGCGACGATGCCGTCAAAATGCAGAAGCTGCTCGACGCCCTGGAAAGTCTCGACGACGTGCAGGACGTGTACTCCAACGCAGTCATCGAAGAATAATCTGCGCCGTGTTAAAGGCACAGGCCGAGCGCCCCCTCACCCTGCGTATTCTGGGCATCGACCCCGGCTTGCGGATCACCGGCTTCGGTGTGATCGAGAAGCGCGGCAGCAAACTCGCCTATATCACCGGAGGATGTATCAAAACCAACGATAAACATTCGCTCCCGGAGCGGCTGAAAACGCTACTCGACGGCATCGCAGAAGTCATTGCCGCGCAGCAACCGCAGCAGGCCGCAGTCGAAAAAGTGTTCGTCAACGTCAATCCGCAGTCGACTCTGCTGCTCGGCCAGGCGCGCGGCGCGGCAATCAGCGCGCTGGTGCTGGCCGGGCTGCCGGTGGCGGAATACACGGCACTGCAAATCAAGCAGGCGGTGGTCGGCCACGGCAAGGCCGCCAAGCAACAGGTGCAGCACATGGTGCGCCGCTTGTTGGCGCTGCCCGGCGACCCCAGCCCGGACGCTGCCGACGCGCTGGCCTGCGCCATCTGCCACGCCCACGGCGGGCAGGGTCTGGGCGCTTTGGCGACCAGCGGTTTTCGCGTGCGCGGCGGGCGGCTGGTGTGAACGAAGGGGCAAGCACATGATCGGAAGACTGCAAGGCATCCTGCTGGAGAAAAACCCGCCGCAAATCCTGTTAGATGCATTGGGCGTGGGCTATGAGTTGGAGGTGCCGATGAGCAGCTTCTACAACCTGCCCGAACTGGGCGCCAAGGTGGTGCTGCATACGCATCTGGTAGTGCGTGAGGACGGCCATTTTCTCTTCGGCTTTCTCACCGAGCCGGAGCGTGCCGCTTTTCGTCAGCTCATCAAGATCAGCGGCGTCGGCCCGCGCATCGCTTTGGCGGTGTTGTCAGGCATGTCGGTGGCTGAACTGGTGCAGGCGGTGGCGATGCAGGAAGCGGGGCGGCTGGTAAAAGTTCCCGGCATCGGCAAGAAAACCGCCGAGCGGCTGCTGCTGGAGTTGCGCGACCGGCTGCCGAAGACCGTTATTGCCGGCGCCACCCATGCTGGAGGCATCGTCCATGTCGCCGTCCACGACATCCTCAACGCCCTGCTGGCGTTGGGCTACAGCGAACGCGAGGCGCTGCCGGCGTTGAAGTCCTTGCCCGAGGGTATCGCCGTGCCGGATGGCATCCGTCAGGCGCTCAAGTTGCTCTCCAAGGCGTAAAGTGGACTTACTAAAATGAGTATCCAGACCGACCAGTTCGCTGAAAGAATTATTTCCGCCGCGCCCGAGTCGCCGCAGGAAGACGTGATTGAACGCGCCTTGCGGCCAAAGAAGCTGGCCGAGTACATCGGCCAGGAGAAGATCCGCACGCAACTGGAAATCTTTATCCAGGCTGCCCGGCAGCGCAGCGAATCGCTGGATCATGTGTTGTTGTTCGGCCCGCCGGGCCTGGGCAAGACCACCCTGGCGCACATCCTGGCCCACGAGATGGGCGTCAATCTGCGCCAGACTTCCGGGCCGGTGCTGGAGCGCGCCGGCGACCTGGCGGCGATCCTCACCAACCTCGAACCGAACGACGTGCTGTTCATCGACGAAATCCATCGCCTGTCGCCGGTGGTCGAGGAAATCCTCTATCCGGCGCTGGAAGATTTCCAGATCGACATCATGATCGGCGAAGGCCCTGCGGCGCGCTCGGTCAAGCTCGATCTGCCGCCGTTTACCCTGGTCGGCGCGACCACCCGCGCCGGCATGTTGACCAATCCGCTGCGCGACCGCTTCGGCATCGTCGCCCGGCTGGAATTTTATACGCCGGAGGAACTTGGCCTGATCGTCACGCGCTCGGCCGCTTTGCTCAAGGTGCATGTCGCCGGGGAAGGCGCCACCGAGATCGCCCGCCGCTCGCGCGGCACGCCGCGCATCGCCAACCGCCTGCTGCGTCGCGTGCGCGACTTCGCCGAGGTCAAGGCGGATGGCCGCATCACCCGCGAGGTGGCGGATGCCGCGCTGACCATGCTGGATGTCGATCATCTCGGCCTCGACGTGATGGATCGCAAGCTGCTCGGCGCCATGCTGGAGAAATTCGGCGGCGGCCCGGTCGGGGTGGATAACCTCGCCGCCGCCATCGGCGAAGCCCGCGACACCATCGAGGATGTGCTGGAGCCTTTCCTGATCCAGCAAGGCTACCTGCAGCGCACGCCGCGCGGACGCATCGCCACGGCGGCGATCTGGCGGCATTTCGGACTGACCGACCCGAATGCCAGACGCGACGGCGAGCTGTGGGAACAATAGTCCTCGCGCTAAAATAGACGGATGTCGCAGCCTTCGTTCAGCTTGCCGGTGCGTGTCTATTACGAGGACACCGATGCCGCAGGCGTGGTCTACTACGCCAGCTACCTCAAGTTCCTCGAACGCGCCCGCACCGAGTGGTTGCGGGCGTTGGGTTATGAACAGCAGCAGTTGGCGGAAGCCGGCGCAGCCTTCGTCGTCCGCGCGATCTCCGCAGAATATTTGAAGCCGGCGCGGCTTGACGATCTGCTGACGGTCGTTTCCAGCATCGGGCCGCTCGGTCGCGCTCAGGTAGTATTCGTCCAGCGCGTGGAACGAAACGGCGAAATCCTGCTCGAAGCGACGGTGCGCGTCGCCTGCATCGACCCGCAGCGTGGCAAAGCACGGGCCTTACCGAAAGACACCCATGAAAAATTCAAGGCACTGATATGAACCTTACCCAGGATTTATCCATCTTCGAACTGGTTGCCAATGCGAGCCTGGTGGTCAAGCTCATTATGGCCTTGCTGGCGTTTGTCTCTTTCATGTCGTGGTACTGGATTTTCCGCAAGTGGTTCGCCCTGCGCGATGCGCGCGCCCGCACCGACAAGTTCGAGCGGGATTTCTGGAGCGGCGGCGATTTGCACAGCCTCTACCAGAGCGCCGCCAATGACCGTCACAGCAGCGGCGCGCTGGAGCGCATCTTCGCATCGGGCTACCGCGAATTCACCAAGCTGCGGGCGCAAAAGACGCTCGACCAGGCCACCGTGGTGGACAGCGCCCGTCGCGCCATGCGCGCCACCTACCAGCGCGAGATCGACGAGCTCGACGCGCATCTGGCGTTTCTCGCTTCGGTGGGTTCAGTGTCGCCCTATGTCGGACTGCTCGGCACAGTGTGGGGCATCATGCATTCCTTCCGCGGCCTGGCCAGCATGAGCTCGGCGACGCTGGCCGCCGTCGCCCCCGGCATCGCCGAAGCGCTGGTGGCGACCGCCATCGGCCTGTTCGCAGCGATCCCGGCGGTGGTCGCCTACAACCGCTTCGCCCACGACGTCGACCGCATCTCGGTGCGCTTCGAGAGTTTCATGGAAGAATTTTCAAATATCTTGCAGCGGCAACTGCGATGAGACAACGCAGACTCATGAATCAGATTAACGTCGTGCCGTATATCGACGTGATGCTGGTTTTACTGGTGATTTTCATGGTGACCGCGCCGTTGATCCAGACCGGCAGCGTCAACTTGCCCAGTGTCGGCAAGTCCTCGCAACCGCCGGTGGCGCCGCTGGAAGTGACGGTGCATGCGGATGGCTCGCTGGCCTTGCGTGATCGCGCCAAGGGTGGCGTCGAAGAGACGCTCAGCCACGCCGATCTGACTGCCCGGCTGAAGCTGGCGCGTGCGCAAAATCCGCAACAGGCGGTATTGATCGCCGCCGACAAGAGCGTTAAATATGAACTTGTCATGAATATCATGGACGAGCTGCAACGTAACCAGGTAGACAAGATCGGCTTGCTGGTGCAACCAGGCAGGCCGATCGAGGCCGGCAAGTGAGTGGCGCAGACGCACTGCCGCACGCCAGCCGGCCTTCGCCGGGCAAGCGTATTTCGATGGTGCTGGCGGTGGCCGTGCACCTGCTGTTGCTGGGCGTGCTGTTCTACGGTATTCGCTGGCAGGACCAGGCGGCGGCGCCGGTTGAGGTGGATCTGGTGCGCGCCGAAGCGCCCAGCGTAACGCCGCCATCCCCACTGACGGAACCGCCGCCGCCTGAGCCTGCTCCTGCGCCGGAACCTAAGTTGGAAACTAAGGTGGAACCCAAGTTGGAACCTAAGCCGGAAGTCAAGGTCGAAGCCGAACCCGCTCCGCCGCCCAAGCCCGACATCGTGATCAAAGAGAAGATAATAAAGCCTGCGCCGCATGAGAAACCCGTGCCGAAGGAGCCGCCCAAGCCGCCGCCAAAAGAGCCCAAGCCTGTGTCCGACCCGTTCAAGAAACAACTGGAACAGGACCTCCAGCAAACCGCCGCCCGCAAGTCGGCGGAAGCCGCCAATGCCGCCGCAACTCAGGAGTTGTCGCAGCTCAAGGCGTCCCAGGCGGCTGCGGCGCACAACAACGCCATTGCCGATTACATCGGAAAAATTCGCGGCAAGATCAAGGGAAATATCGTGCTGCCGCCCGATCTCAAAGGCAATCCGGAAGCGGTATTCGATGTCGTGCAATTGCCCAGCGGCGAAATTCTCAGCGTGAAATTGAAAAAATCCAGCGGTAATGCCGGTTACGATGCGGCGGTCGAACGCGCCATTCTCAAGTCCTCGCCGCTGCCCAAGCCGGGACAGAGCGATCTGTTCTCGCGTGAACTGGAACTCAAGTTCCGGCCGCTGGAAGAGTAACGGTATAATCGCGCCATGATGAAACCCACTCTTTTGCATCGCCTCGCGGTACCGTTATTGTGTTTTGCCGCTGCCGCCAACACCGCCTACGCCCAGCTTTCCATTGAAATCACCGGCGCCGGCGCCAATCGCCTGCCGATTGCAGTTGCTGATTTTGCCGGCGAGCGCATCGTCTCCCAGGCGCTGACCTCGGTGGTGCGCGCCGACCTGGAACGCAGCGGGTTGTTCCTGCTGACCGACCCTGGCGCCACGCCGCTGGCGGAGACGGCCAGCATTAATTATGCGGATTGGAAGAGTCGCGGCGCCGACGCCCTGGTGGTCGGCAGCGTCATGCCGCAGGCCGGCGGCGGCGCCAGTCGTTATGAGACGCGCTTCCTGCTGCACGACGTGCAGAAACAAGTGGCGCTGGGCGGCCAGACCTATGTCTCGAATGCCGGCCAGTTGCGCGTGGCGGCGCACCGGGTGGCGGATTTCATCTACGAGAAATTGCTGCACGAGCCGGGCATTTTTTCCACGCGGATTGCCTATGTGGTGAAGAGCACTGGCCGTTACGAGTTGCAGGTTGCCGATGCCGACGGCATGAATGCGCAAACGGCGTTGACCTCGCGCGAGCCGATCATCTCGCCGACCTGGTCACCCGACGGCGCTAACCTGGCCTATGTCTCGTTCGAGGCGAAAAAACCCATCGTCTATGTGCACTCGCTGGTCACCGGCCAGCGCCATGTCGCCGCCAACTTCAAGGGTTCCAATTCCGCGCCGGCCTGGTCGCCCGACGGCAAGAAACTGGCTGTGGTGCTCTCCAAGGACGGCGGCTCGCAACTGTTCCTGGTGAATGCCGACGGCAGCGGCCTGGCGCGGCTGGCCAGTTCCGCTGGTATCGACACCGAGCCGCAATTTTCGCCGGACGGCCAGTTCATCTACTTTACTTCCGACCGCGGCGGCAGCCCGCAGATTTACCGTATTCCCGCCACCGGCGGCGATGCCCAGCGCATCACCTTCGAAGGCAACTACAACGTCACGCCGCGAATTTCCCCGGATTCCAAAAGCATGGCTTATGTGGCGCGCACCAATGGCCGTTTTCAACTGGCGCTGATGGACCTGGCGACCAGGCAGACACAGATACTGACCGATTCATCGAGAGATGAGTCACCCAGTTTTGCGCCCAACGGGCGGATGATTATTTATGCCACTGAAATTGCCGGGCGCGGCGTTCTGGCTGCTGTATCCAGCGATGGCCGCGTCAAGCAGAAACTCTCGGTGCAGGCGGCGGATGTACGCGAACCTGCCTGGGGTCCGTTTGTCAAATGAGCTTCTAATAACCAATGGAGTTGACCATGCGTAAGTTGTTTCTCGCCGTTTCTGCCAGTTTGATTCTTGCCGCCTGCAGTACCCAGCCGCCCGCGCCCGAGCAGACCGGCGCCAAAGTCGAGGACCGCACGCCCGCTGCGGTCAAGGCGGAAGCCACGCCGGTAGCGCCGCCCTCCGCCGGTGAATACAGCCTGGCCATGCTCAAGGATCCGAAAAGCATCCTCTCCAAGCGCAGCGTGTTTTTCGACCTTGACCAGTACGTCATCAAGGACGAGTTCAAGCCGCTGGTGGAAGCGCACGCCAAGCTGCTGGTGGCCAATCCCCAGGTCAAGATGCTGATCCAGGGCAACGCCGACGAGCGCGGCAGCCGCGAATACAACCTGGCGCTGGGCCAGAAGCGCGCCGAAGCGCTGAAGAAAACCCTGATCCTGCTCGGGGGCAAAGAGGCGCAAATCGAGGCAGTCAGCCTCGGCAAGGAGAAGCCGCGCTGCACCGAGCATAACGAAACCTGCTGGGCGGAAAATCGCCGCGACGACATGCTCTACACAGGCGAATTTTGAGCGTGCAGCGCCGAGGATTGCAGCGGCTGCTGGCCGCCTCCGTATTCGTTGCACTGACCGCATTGGCAGCTTTGCCAGTGCGGGCGGGCATGTTCGACGATGACGAAGCGCGTCTGCGCATCGAGAAACTGCGCGGTGAATTGACCGAGCAGGGCAAGCGCATCGAAGACGCGGCGGCAAGCGCGTCGCGCAGCCAGATCGACCTGTCCAACCAGATCGAGCAGCTTAAGTCCGACATGGCCAAGCTGCGCGGCCAGATCGAGGTGCTGAACTACGAGCTCGAGGCGACGCAAAAACGCCAAAAGGATTTTTACGTCGACCTCGATAACCGCCTGCGCAAGCTGGAAACCGCCACGCCCGCAACTGCGGCTGCTCCTGCGGCGGCAGCCGCCGCAGCCGCGAACCCGGCGCCCACTGATCCCGCCGCTGAAACGCGCGATTACGAAAACTCCCTGACGTTGTTCAAGAGCGCCAAATACAAGGATGCGCTGGCCGCGCTCCTGAACTTCATCAAGACCTATCCCAGCAGCGGCTTGTTGCCCAGCGCGCATTATTGGGCGGCTTCCGCGCATTTCCAGTTGCGTGAATATCCCAAGGCCGCAGAGCTGTTCGCCAAAGTGCCGGCCTTCTGGCCCGCCGATCCGAAAGCGCCCGACGCCATGCTCGGCCAGGCGAATAGTCAGCGGGAGGCGGGCAACCTGAAAGAATCAAGGAAAACCCTGACGCAACTGATCGAAAAATATCCCGACAGCAGCGCCGCGCAGACCGCCAGGCAGCACCTCAAAAAGAAATAGTGGCGCCAGCGAAGCTTGCCACCCGGCTGCGGGTCAGCGAAATATTCCATTCGATACAGGGCGAGTCGACGCGTGTCGGCTTGCCCAGTGTTTTCATCCGCCTCACCGGCTGCCCGTTGCGCTGCAACTGGTGCGATACCGAATATGCTTTTTCCGGCGGCGAATTATTGTCGCTGGACGAAGTGCTGGCGCGGGCAGCCGGCTATGGCTGCCGTACAGTCTGCGTCACCGGCGGCGAACCGCTGGCGCAAAAGGCCTGCCTGGAATTGCTTGCTGCGTTATGCGATGCGGGTTACGACGTGTCCCTGGAAACCAGCGGCGCCATTGACCTGACGGGGATCGATCAGCGCGTATCGATCATCATGGACATCAAGGCGCCGGGCTCAGGCGAGGCCGGCAAAATGCTGTGGAATAACCTGGAGCGCCTGGACGCTGGCGACGAAATCAAGCTGGTGCTGGCCTCTGAAACGGATTACGCCTGGGCCAGAGAAGTGCTGGAACAGCGCCGCCTGGGCGACATCTGCACGGTGCTGTTTGCGCCGGTGCAGGGCCGGCTTGACCCCGCGCAACTGGCCGGCTGGATACTGCGGGATCGCCTGGCGGTGCGTTTTCAATTACAGCTTCACAAAGTGCTGTGGGGATCGGAGCGGGGGAGGTAGATCATGAGCGCCAACCCTGCTAACCCATCCGGGGCCATTGTGCTGTTGTCCGGCGGACTGGATTCAGCCACCACCCTGGCGATTGCCAGGCAACGCGGTTTCGCCTGCCATTGCCTGTCACTCGACTACGGCCAGCGTCATCGGGTGGAACTGGACGCCGCCGAGCGCGTTGCCGCCAGTCTGGGTGCTGTTGCGCAACGCACGCTCAGGCTGGATCTGGGCCAGTTCGGCGGATCGGCGTTGACCGACAGCGGCATCGCCGTGCCGATTGACGGAATACAACCGGGCATTCCCGTCACCTACGTGCCGGCGCGCAACACCATCATGCTCTCGCTGGCTTTGGCCTGGGCTGAAGTGCTCGGCGCGCAGGATATTTTCATCGGCGTGAATGCGGTGGACTACTCCGGCTATCCCGACTGCCGGCCTGAATACATCCGCGCCTTCGAGAACATGGCGAACCTCGCCACCAAAGCGGCGGTGGAAGGCCGCAAGCTGCAACTGCATGCGCCGTTGATCGAACTGAGCAAGGCAGAGATCATCCGGCAAGGCCTGGCGCTCGGCGTCGATTACGCCTTGACTATCTCCTGCTATATGGCGGACGCAAACGGTCGCGCCTGCGGCGTGTGCGACTCCTGCCGGTTGCGGCGCGCCGGATTCACTGAAGCAGGTTGTGCCGACCCGACACCCTATCGGCAAGCCGGAGGCGATTGAATAGTATTATTCACGCTCAAATAAGACTGATTCACGGTGCAGCCGCTTTCATTAGAATTCAGCGGCTCAGAATAAAATAACGAAGCACGGAGGCTAGATCATGGAATTCACGATACACCAGCAGGTTCTGCTGACGGTATTGGCGCTCGCCGCGATTATCGGCGCCATCGCCAACAAGACCAATTTCTGCACCATGGGCGCCGTCTCGGACTGGGTCAATATGGGCGACACCGGCCGCCTGCGCGCCTGGCTGCTGGCCATTGCAGTCGCCATGGCCGGTACCGTGCTGCTGGAGGCGAGCGGCCTGGCGAATCTGTCCGGCGCGACTTTTCCGCCTTACCGCACCAGCAACTTTGCCTGGCTGCGCTATCTCCTCGGCGGTTTGATGTTCGGCGTCGGCATGACGCTCGCATCGGGATGCGGGAATAAATCGCTGGTGCGTATCGGCGGCGGCAACCTCAAGTCGCTGGCGGTGCTGGTCATCGCCTCGCTGTGCGCCTATGCGATGTTATGGACAAATTTCTATGCGGCGGCTTTCGATAGCTGGATGGCGCCGCTGTCCGTCAGCCTGGGCAAGTTCGGCATGAAGAGCCAGGCGCTCGACGCCATCGTGGGCGGCATGCTGGGAATGGAAAACACCGCCAGCCTGCATACCTTATTCGGATTGTTGATTGTCGCTGTCCTGCTGGTGTTCATTTTCAAGTCCGAGGATTTCCGCGCCAGCAAGGACAACATTCTTGGCGGCACAGTCATCGGCCTGGCGGTGACCGCCGGCTGGTATCTTACCGGCGGCAGCATGGGGCAAGCCTGGAAGGAATGGGCCGAACTGGCCGATACGGTGCCGTCGCGCGTCGAGGTGCAGTCATTCACCTTCATCAGTCCGATGGGCGACACGGTGCATTACCTGATGAGCCCGGCCAATTTTTCATTGATTAATTTCGGCGTCACCGCATTGACCGGGGTGATCCTCGGCTCCCTGTTGTATTCGCTCATCAACCGCAGCTTCCGCATCGAATGGTTCGCATCCGTCGGCGATTTCGTCAATCACGTCGTGGGCGCAGTGCTGATGGGAATCGGCGGGGTGCTCGCCATGGGTTGCACCATCGGACAGGGAGTGACCGGCGTATCTACCCTGGCCTTGGGTTCCATGCTCACTTTAGCCGCCATCATCTCGGGCGCCGCCGGCATGATGAAATATCAATATTGGAAAATGCTGCGCGAGGCCTGAATACCCGCGAACACCCGAAAAAATCCCCGTGCATTGCGGTTTTCGCGCTTTTCAGGTTTGACAGCAGCGGCACGAGTTTCTATAATCCGCCGCTTCCCTTTGGGTCGTTAGCTCAGTTGGTAGAGCAGCGGACTTTTAATCCGTTGGTCGCAGGTTCGAATCCCGCACGGCCTACCAGAATAGATTGGCAACACAGCAATACCGGGTCGTTAGCTCAGTTGGTAGAGCAGCGGACTCTTAATCCGTTGGTCCGGAGTTCGAATCTCCGACGGCCTACCAGGCACAAAGACAAAGCGGCCCCCAGCGATGGGGGCCGCTTTGCTTTTCCTTGGGCGCTTCCGTGGCGAAACTCCAGGCTTGAGTATCGGCCCTACCAAAAGTTGCCGATCAGTTAGAATTGGCGGAAAAGTCGGCGGCGTTGCCTTCTGTACGTTCTGTATTCAGCAATGATCCGGGTTACATCCAACACATCTGGGAGAGCATTATGGGCAACAGAAAATTCCGTTTGGTAACGCGCAGCGATTTTGACGGCCTGGTTTGTGCGGTATTGCTGAAACATCTCGACATGCTCGATGAGATCAGCTTCGTGCACCCCAAGGATATGCAGGACGGCAAGATCGTCATCGGCCCCAACGACATTACCACCAACCTGCCGTATGTGGCGGGGGCGCACCTGGTGTTCGATCACCATCTTTCCGAAACCATCCGCAATACCGGCGAACGCAGCAATCACATCATCGACCCTGCCGCGCCTTCGGCGGCGCGGGTGGTGTACGACCATTTTGGCGGAAAAAAAGTTTTTCCCGCGGAATGGGACGCCATGATGGCGGCGGTAGACAAGGGCGACGCGGCGCAATTTTCGCGCGAGGAAATCCTTCATCCGGAAGGCTGGGTGCTGCTCAACTATCTGATGGATGCACGCACCGGCCTGGGACGTTTCCGCGATTTCCGCATTTCCAACTACAACCTGATGATGGACCTGATCGACTATTGCCGGAACCACGACATCGAGCAGATCATGCAGTTGCCGGACGTCAAGGAGCGTTCGGACATGTATTTCGAGCATGAGCCGAAGTTCAAAGAGCAGATTCAGCGCTGCACCAAGGTTCACGGCAATCTGGCGGTTCTGGACCTGCGCAACGAGGAAACCATTTACGCGGGAAACCGTTTCATGATCTACGCGCTGTTTCCCGACGCAAATATCTCCATCCACATGTTGTGGGGGGTGAAAAAACAGAATACCGTCCTGGCGACCGGCAAGTCCATCGTCAATCGCAGTTCCAAAACCAATATCGGCGAGCTGATGTTGCAGTATGGCGGCGGCGGTCACGAGAACGCCGGCACCTGTCAGGTAGCCAACGACGAGGCGGAGCAGGTACTGAAAAAATTAATCCGGAAGATCAATGCCGACGGCTGATTTGTCACGCCTGCCGGTGCAGGTGCTGCCCCAGTGATAACGCCGCGCCCAGCCAGCCGAGTCCGCCGGCCAGGGCCAGCAGCAGCAGTGACTCGCTGACCGCGAGAGATTGCAGAACGATGTTGGTGTTGTAGAGCGCGGCCAGATCCGCCACCGGCCCCTGCAGCAGGGTGGTGATGCCGAGCACGATCAGCCAGGCGATGGCGCCGCCGGCAAAACCCTGCAAAGCGCCGAAGTAGTAGAACGGCCGGCGCACGAAGCTGTCGGTGGCGCCCAGCAGGCGGCTCACTTCGATCTCGGCGCGTTGGGTGAGAATTTGCAAACGGATGGTGGTGAAGGTGATCGCCACCAGCCCCAGCCCCAGCAACCCCGTCAGCAAAGCCACGCCGCTGCGCGCCAGCCGCAGCATGGCGTCGAGCCGGCGTACCCAGGCGGAGTCAAGTTGAACATGCTCGACCTTGGGCCAGCGGCGAAATTCGTCGCGCAATTGTTCCATTGCCGCAGGACTGTTGTCGCTCGGCGTTACGACGAAAGCGTCGGGGAAGGGGTTTCCCGGCAAGGCGGCGATTACCTCGGCCAAGCCTGCGTCGGCCTGCATGCGCCGCAAGGGTTCGTCGCGCGGAACAAACCGTGTTTCCTTGATCCCGGCATGATTCTTGAGTCTTGCGGCAATGTCGGCGGCGGCTTTGCGATCCGCATCCAGCGCCATGAATAAAGACAGTTGCGGCGTAGCCCCGGCGCTGCCGGCGTTACGGGCGAACTGCAAGGCGTTGTCGAGCAGCATCAGGCCGCCTGCCGGCAACGCCAGGGCAATGCCGATGGCGAGCAGCGACAAGAGTGTGTTGGCCGGCGCGGCAGCCAGACGCCGCAGCGACCAGGCCAGCGCTTTGCCGTGCTGGGTCAGCAGCGCGTTCATGCGAGCAGCCTGCCGTGGTTGAGGGTGAGGCGTTGCGAGGCGAATTCTGCGAACAGCGCATCATCGTAGGTGGCAATCAGCAGCGTCACGCCGACCTGATGGAAGTCCCGAAAAATCTCCGCCACATCGCGGGCGGTATCCGGATCGAGATGCGCCGTCGGCTCGTCGGCCAGCAGGATGGCGGGCCGGCACACCACCGCCCGGGCGATGGCCAAGCGCTGCTGTTCGCCGCCTGACAGGGCGATCGGCAAGGCTTTCTCGCGTTCCAGCAGACCAACCTTGTCGAGCGCTGCGCGCACCCGCTTGGCGGCCTCCCTGGGTGGAAAACCGGCAATGGACAGGGGCAGCATGACGTTCTCGAAAGCGTTGCGGTCAAACATCAGTTTCTGATCCTGGAACACCAAGCCAAGATTGCGGCGCAAATAAGGAATCGCCGCGCGCTTCAAGGCGCCGACGTTCTGGCCGTTCACCAGCACCGTTCCGCTGGTGGGTTTTTCGATAGCGGCAATCAATTTCAGCAGCGTCGATTTACCGGCGCCGGAATGTCCGCCGATCAGCGCCAGCTCGCCCGGCTTCATGGAAAAGCTCACATCGGCCAGCGCCTCCATGCCGGGCGGATAACGCCGCGTGACGTGCTCGAAGCGGATCATGCGGCGGGCGGCTCGAACAACGCCGCGACAAATTCTTTGGCGACGAAGGGCTGCAAGTCGTCGATGCCCTCGCCGACGCCGATGAAGCGCAGCGCCAGCGGTCGCCCGGTGGGCTGCTGGCGGGCGATGGCGGCGATCACGCCGCCCTTGGCGGTGCCGTCGAGCTTGGTCACGATCAAGCCAGTCACGCCGATGGCCTGGTCGAACGCCTTGACCTGGGCGAGGGCGTTCTGGCCGATGTTGGCGTCGAGCACCAGCAGAACTTCGTGCGGCGCACTCGGGTCGACCTTCTGGATCACCCGCTTGACCTTGGCGATTTCTTCCATCAAGTGCAGTTGTGTCGGCAGGCGACCGGCGGTGTCGGCCAGCACCACGTCGATGCCGCGCGCCCGGGCGGCATGGATGGCGTCGAACACCACGGCCGCCGGGTCGCCCGATGCCTGGGCGATGACGGCGACATTGTTGCGTTCGCCCCAGGCGATCAATTGCTCGCGGGCGGCGGCGCGGAAAGTGTCGCCCGCCGCCAGCAGCACCGACTTGCCCTGCGCCTGGAAGTGGCGCGCCAGCTTGCCGATCGAGGTGGTCTTGCCGGCCCCGTTGACCCCGGCCAGCATGATCACGAAAGGTTTGTGATGTTCGATGAGCAGCGGCATTTCCAGCGGCGCCAGCAGCTTCGTCAGCAGATCCGCCAGCGCCGCCTGCAATTGAACGGGTGTTTCCAGGTGATCGTGCTGGACACGGGTTTTCAGTTGGTCGAGGAGAAACTGCGTGCCATCGACGCCGACATCGGCCATCAACAGCGTGGTCTCCAGTTCCTCCAGCAACGCATCATCGATCCTGGCGCGGCGGAACAGGCTGGTTAACTGGCCCCGCGTACGCGACAGTCCGCCCTTGAGACGCTCTGTCCAGCCAGACCGAGGTGCGGCTGTTGCGGCTGGCATCACCTCGGCGGCGGGCTCGTTTTTCTTGAGGAAACCAAACATGAGAAAATATGTCGTAAGCTGACAGTGGCGCGGCGAGCCTTTATGATGCCGCAATTGGAACAATAATTTTAACATCGCTCACATGCACAAAACCTTTCTGTTGGCCGTCCTTTGTCTGGCAATCGCTGCGGTCAGTCCCGCCGCCTCCGCCAATCCCTTTGAAACAACGCTCGCCAACGGCTTGCGGGTGATCGTCAAGGAAGATCACCGCGCGCCGACCGTGGTGCATATGGTGTGGTATCGAGCCGGCTCCATCGACGAGGTGGACGGCACTTCAGGCGTCGCCCACGTGCTTGAGCACATGATGTTCAAGGGTACCCGCAAGGTCGGGCCAGGCGAGTTCTCCAAGCGTGTGGCGGCTGTCGGCGGGCGCGACAACGCCTTTACCAATTACGATTACACGGCCTACTACGAGCAGGTTCCGAAGCGCGCCTTGCCCGAGATGATGGCGCTGGAGGCGGATCGCATGGCAAACCTGAAGCTGGACGCCAAGGAGTTTGCCCAGGAGATCAAGGTGGTGATGGAAGAGCGGCGCATGCGCACCGACGACAATCCGCAGGCGCTGGTGCAGGAGCGCCTGAATTCCGTGGCCTTCCAGGCGCACCCGTACCGCCGTCCGGTGATCGGCTGGATGAACGATCTGGAAAACATGACTTACCTGGATGCGCGCGACTGGTACCAGCGCTGGTACGCGCCCAACAATGCCACCGTGGTGGTGGTCGGCGACGTGGACCACGCGGCGGTTTTCCGCCTGGCGGAAAAAACCTACGGCGGCATCAAACGCCACGTCCTGCCCGAACGTCGTCCGCTGGCCGAGCCGGAACAGTTAGGCATCAAGCGATTGAGCGTCAAAGCGCCGGCCAAACTGCCTTATCTGGAGATGGCCTGGAAAGTACCCAAGCTCAAGGATGTCGAGCATGATCGCGCGCCTTATGCGCTGGAGATGCTCGCCGCCGTGCTGGACGGCAATGTCACGTCGCGGCTGCCGAAACATCTGGTGCGCGAACAGAAAATCGCCCAAACGGCGGACGCCGGCTACGATTCGATGCTGCGCGGCGAGGCGCAATTCGTACTCGACGGACAACCCGCCGAAGGCCACACGGCCGCTGATCTGGAAGCCGCCCTGCGCGCCGAGATCAAGCGCATTCAGGACGCGCCGGTCAGCGCCGGGGAACTGGAGCGAATCAAGACCCAGATCATCGCCAGCCAGATCTACAAGCGCGATTCGATGATGGGCCAGGCGATGGAAATCGGCAGCGCTGAAGTCACCGGTTACGGCTGGCGCAATATCGACAGGATACTCGACAAGATTCGCGGCGTAACCGCCGAGGAAGTTCAGGCGGCGGCAAAAAAATATTTCCAGGACGACGCACTGACGGTCGCCGTGCTTGATCCGCAACCCCTCTCCGCCACTCAGCCCAGGCCGCCCCCCGCAGGGCTGCGCCACTGAGCAGGCCGGCCCGCTCCGGTCATCCTTGATTGCTAATCAGTGAATGCTGATCAAAAAATGAAAAAATTCCTGTTGGTTTTATGCAGCCTGTACTCCATCGCCAGTTTTGCCGGCGTCAACATCCAGCACTGGACCGCACCTTCCGGCGCGCGTGTTTATTTCGTCGCCACCCGCGATCTGCCGATGCTCGATGTGCAGGTCGACTTCGCTGCCGGCAGTGTCTTCGACCCAGCCGGTAAATCGGGTTTGGCCGGCCTTACCACTGGCTTGCTCGACGCCGGGGCCAAGGTAGGCGAGGCCGACCTGAACGAAGAACAGCTTGCCGTCAGGCTGGCGGATATTGGCGCGCGGATGTCCGGCGCTGCCGACGACGACCGCGCCAGCATTCATTTACGCACCCTGTCCGCCCAGCCGCAACGCGGCACGGCGCTTGATCTGTTGCGCGCCGAACTGGCCGCGCCGAGTTTTCCCGACAGCGTGTTGGCGCGCGAGAAAACCCGCAGCATCGCGGCCATCCAGGAAGCCGATACACAGCCTGACAGCATTGCCGCCAAGCGCTTCGCTGCCGCAATCTATCCTGGCCATCCCTATGGCGCCAGCGCCAGCGCGGACAGCGTAGGCCGCATCACGCGCGACGATTTGCTGACTTTCTGGCGCGATCATTTCGGCGCGCGCCACGCGGTGGTCTCCATCATCGGCGACGTGTCGCGCACTGAGGCCGAGCAGATCGCCGCGCATCTCACCGATGCCTTGCCTCAACCGCCTGCCGGCGTTACACCCCCGTTGCCTGAAGTGACGCTGCCCCAGCGTCAAACCATCCGCCTGCCGCATCCGGCGGCGCAAAGCCACATTTACATCGGCATGCCGGCGGTGAAGCGTGGCGATGCGGATTACTTCCCGCTATTGGTCGGCAATTATGTGCTCGGCGGCGGCGGCTTCGTTTCACGCCTGATGCAGGAAGTGCGCGTAAAGCGCGGCTACGCCTACAGCGTGTATAGCTATTTTGCCCCGCGCATGCAGCCAGGCCCGTTCCAGATCGGCTTGCAGACCAAGCGCGCGCAGACGAACGAGGCGCTGCAAGTGGTGGAAACGACACTCGGCAATTTTCTCCGGCAAGGCCCCAGTGAGACTGAGCTGAAAGCCGCCAAGCAGAACCTTGTCGACGGCATGGCCTTGCGCCTCGACAGCAACGCCAAAATCCTCGGCTACCTTTCCCTGATCGGCTTCTATGGCCTGCCGCTGACATATATCGAAGATTTTCCGAAGCGCATCGAATCTGTTACTCCCCAACAGGTGCGAGCGGCTTTCGCCCGGCATGTGCAACCCGAGCATCTGGTCACAGTAATCGTCGCCGGCGATTAATTCCAATCCAAAATCAACCGTGATTTTGGATTGGAATAGAAACTCATATCATGTCCCGCATCCGTATCACCGGCGGCGTATGGCGCAGCCGCCTGATCAAGATCGCCCCCTCGGAAGGCCTGCGGCCAACGCCCGACCGCGTGCGCGTCACCCTGTTCAATTGGCTGGGCCAGGACTTGAGCGGTTTGTGCTGTCTGGACCTGTTTGCCGGCAGCGGCGTGCTGGGCTTCGAAGCGGCTTCGCGCGGCGCCGCGATGGTGACCCTGGTTGAGCAGGATCAAAGCGCTTTCCTGGCATTGCGCCAGAATGCCCAGGCTCTTGGTGTCGCGGGCAATGAGCCTCTGGAGTTAATCCGCGCGGATGCGGTAAAATTCGCCGCCGCCGGTACGCGGCGGTATGATCTGATTTTTCTTGACCCGCCTTACCGTCAAGGCTGGATCGAGCGCATTGCGCAGCTGTTGCCTGGCATCGCCAAGCCCGGTGCGCGGCTGTATGTCGAGGCCGAGCATGCCGTAGAGACGCTGGGAGAATGGCGCAGCGTGCGGCAGGGGCGGGCCGGGCAGGTGTTTTATCAATTACTGGAGCAGGCATGAGTAACGGCATCGCTGTTTATCCGGGTACTTTCGATCCGCTCACGCGCGGCCACGAGGATCTGGTGCGGCGCGCCTCCCGGCTGTTTGACAGGGTGATCGTCGGCGTGGCCCACAGCCGCACCAAGCAGCCGTTCTTCACCCTGGAAGAGCGCGTGGATATGGCGCGCGGGGTACTCGCCGAGTTTGCCAACGTCGAGATCTACGGGTTCGATTGCCTGCTGATGGACTTCATGCGCCAGCACGGCGCTCATGTAATTCTGCGCGGCCTGCGCGCCGTCTCGGATTTCGAGTACGAGTTCCAGATGGCCGGGATGAATCGCAATCTCTACCCGGATGTCGAGACCGTGTTCCTGACCCCGTCCGAGCAGTACATGTTCATCTCCGCCACCATGGTGCGGGAAATCGCCATACTGGGCGGCAATGTCGAAAAATTCGTGCAGCCGCTGGTGGTAAAACGGCTGGCGGAAAAACTAAACGTTCAATAAGGAAGTTTCAATGGCACTGATAATCACCGACGAATGCATCAATTGCGATGTATGCGAGCCGGAATGCCCCAACGACGCCATTTCACAGGGGGAAGAGATTTATTACATCGATCCGGGCAAGTGCACCGAGTGCGTCGGGCATTTCGACGCCCCGCAGTGCCGCGAGGTGTGTCCGGTGGACTGCATTCCGGGTGACCCGAATCACGTCGAGGACAAGGACCAGTTGATGGCCAAGTATCTCAAGCTGACGGGAAAATAAATTCTCCAGGTGTCCGGCGCTTTCAGCGGCGCTGGCAGCGCGGACAATAGAATGTGGCGCGTTGTCCCTGGCGCAGACTGCGCACCTTGCTGCCGCAATTATGGCAAGCTTCCCCGGCGCGGCCATAGACAAAATATTGCTGCTGAAAATATCCTGAGCTGCCGTCCGAGCGGATGAAGTCGCGCAGGCTGCTGCCGCCGGCGGCGATGGCCGCTTCCAGGGTCGCGCGGATTTCCGGCACGAGGCGCTCGAAACGCTTCAGCGCGATTTTCCCCGCCGCCGTGCGCGGATCGATGCCGGCGCGAAACAGGCTTTCCGAGGCGTAAATGTTGCCGATGCCGACGACCAGATGGCTGTCCATCAGCAACTGCTTGATCGGCGTATTTCTGCCTCGGGTCGCTGCAAACAGCCAGCGCGCCGTGAACTCTTCCGCCAGGGGCTCGATCCCCAGGCTTGCCAGCAGCGGGTGTTGGCCGATCTCATGGTTAGGCGCGAGCCACAGCACCGCACCGAAGCGGCGCGGATCGCGCAGGCGCAGCAAGCGCTTGCCGAATTCCAGATCGAAGTGATCGTGTTTTTGCGGCGGCGTGCCGCGCGGCAGCAGACGCAGGCTGCCCGACATGCCAAGGTGGATGAGCAGCGTGCCGGCGCCGAAATCCAGCAGCAGGTATTTGCCGCGCCGCCCTACATCTTTCAGCGTCAGGCCAGTCAACAGTTGCGGCAGTTGCGGCGCCAGCGGATAGCGCAACCGCGCGGTGCGGGTGACGCCGCCGCTGACGCGGTTGCCGACCAGGTCGGGGGCGATGCCGCGGCGAGTGACTTCGACCTCTGGGAGTTCAGGCATGGCGTGGGCGGTAGCGTTATAGCGTTGTAGAATTGGCGATGCCGCGCTTCGGGAAACACTTAAAACTGCTAACATTGCAGCATTCCAGCATTCTATTCGAGCCCTGACAGGCTGTCCGCCTTCCCATGAACTCATCCTTGCAACGCTTGATTACCCGCCTGTTTACCTTGTTGTACGTGCTGACCCTTTCCGCATGCGCCCAGATGCCTGCGGGCAGCATCGCACAAGAGAAGCCTGGCGCCAGCACTGGCAATCCGCCAGCGACCGAGGCCAAAGTTGCCGCCGCGCCAGGAAAAGCCGCATCACCGGAAGCCGCTGTATCTCCGCATGAGGCGGAGAGCGAAGCCGCCGCCAATCTGCCCAAGCTGGAGCTGACGCCGCAACTGCTCTACCGGCTGCTGCTGGCTGAAATCGCCGCCACCCGAGGCGATCTTTCCGTGGCGGTCGGCGCTTATCAGGAACTTGCCAAATCCACGCGCGATCCCAGAGTCGCCAAGCGCGCCGCCGAAATCGCTTTGTATGCGCGCCAGCCGGATGCGGCGCTGGATGCAGCGCGCATCTGGGTCGAGGCCGATCCTGAGTCCATGCAAGCTCAGCAGATGCTGGCCGGATTGCTGCTGGGCGCGCAACGCCCGGATGAGGCTGAAGTACACCTGGCCAAGCTGCTGGCGCTGGATAGCGGGGGCTCACCGGCAGCCAACCCGGAGCGGCTCGGCGAAGCCTTGCTGCGGATCGGTCGCCTGCTGGCGCGTTACCCCGACAAGGCGGTGGTGTTGCGGCTGATCGACCAGCTCACATCGCCCTATACCTCACCCTATGAAAATATCGCCGAAGCGCATTTTGCCCGCGCCCAGGCGGCTGCGGGCGCCAAGAATGATGTGCGCGCCCTGGCCGAGATCGAGCGCGCCCGCACGCTGCGGCCTGACTGGGAGCAGGCGGTATTGTTCAAAGCGCAACTGCAGCAGCGCGTCAGCAGCACGCTGGCCATGGAGACGTTGCAGAATTTTCTCGCCGCCCATCCCAAGGCGCAGGAAGTGCGAATGGTTTACGCCCGCAGCCTGATCGGCGAAAAACGCTATGAGGATGCACGCCGCGAGTTTGACAAGCTGCTTGCGGAAAATCCGGACAACGGCGAAGTAATCTACTCCGTGGCCTTGCTGTCGTTGCAGCTCAACGATCTTGCCCCGGCGGAAAAATACTTCAAGCAGCTACTCGAACTCGGCTTCGGCGATCTCAACCCGCCGCGCTACTACCTCGGGCAAATTGCCGAGAGCAATAAAAAATATCCGGAGGCATTGCAATGGTATCGGGCCGTGACCCCGAGCGCGCAGTATCTGCCGGCGCAGGCGCGCGCCGCCGGCTTGCTGGCGCAACTGGGGCGGCTTGATGAAGGACGCCAGTTGTTGCATCAGGCGGCGGTCAACAATCCGAACTACGCAGACGCGCTGCTGATTACCGAGTCGCAACTGCTCAACAATGCTGACCGCGTTGCGGATGCTTACGCACTGCTTGATCGCCAGCTTGCCACCCAGCCCGACCAGCCCGAGCTGCTCTACGAATCTGCGCTGCTGGCGGAAAAGCTCGGCAAGATGGATGTGACGGAGCGCAACCTGCGCAAACTGATACGACTCAAGCCCGACAATGCGCATGCCTACAACGCCCTGGGCTATTCTTTCGCCGATCACGGCCAGCACCTCGACGAGGCCGGGCAGTTGATCGACAAGGCCCTCGAATTGGCGCCCAGCGACCCCTTCATTATGGATAGCAAAGGCTGGCTGCTGTATCGTCGCGGCGATCTCAGCGGCGCCATCGATATTTTGAGCAAAGCGCTGGCCTTGCGCGCCGACCCGGAAATCGCCGCGCATCTGGGCGAAGTGCAGTGGGTCGCGGGCCGCCACGATGAAGCCAAAAAAACCTGGGACGACGCAGCCAAGGCCTCCCCAGCCAATGGAGCGCTGGCGGCGGCCATCAAGAAATTTTCGCCTTGACGCCACGCCGGTTGTTGTCTGCCCTGGCGCTGGCGGCACTCCTCGCCGGTTGCGCGCAGTTACCACGTACCGAACCTGCCGGGTCTGCGCCGCGTCCGGCGCGCGCCCTGATCGAAACCTACACGCTGACGGGCCGCATTGCGGTACGCAAAGGCGAACAACACTACGCAGTCAATCTCACCTGGCAGCATGGGCCGCAGCGCGATGAAATCCTTTTCGCTACTCCGCTCGGCCAGGGTCTGGCCGAGCTGACGCGCGATGCCGCCGGAGCACGCTTGACGACAGCCGAGCACCGTGAGTTTGCCGCCGCCGATTGGCAAGGACTGTCTGCCCAGGTGTTCGGTTTCAGCCTGCCGCTGGAGGCCTTGCCGCGCTGGCTGGTGGGCGTTGTGCCGAATGACGCCCTGGGCGTGACGCGCGATGCCGCCGGCAGACCGCAACGGATGGTGAGCGATGACTGGCAGGTAGCCTACCTCGGCTATGAGAGCCCCGCCGCCGACGCCCTGCCCAGCTTGCTGGAACTCAAGCGGGACGACATCGAAGTGCGCTTGAAGATCGACGACTGGCAAGTGCCGTGAAAAATCCCTGGCAATTCGAATGGCCCGCACCGGCCAAGCTCAACCTGTTTCTGCATGTCGTCGGTCGCCGCGCCGACGGCTATCACCTGCTGCAAACAGTGTTCAGGTTTCTCGATTTCGGCGACAGCCTGAGCTTCGTTCCGCGCGATGATGATCGCATACTACTGACTACGCCGCTTCCGGGGGTGCCGCCGGAGCAGAATCTTACCGTGCGCGCTGCGCAGAACCTAAAACAGGCGACCGGTGTCCGGCAGGGTGTCGAAATTCGGCTGGTCAAGCAATTGCCGCTGGGCGGCGGGTTGGGTGGCGGCAGTTCGGATGCAGCTACTGTGCTGCTGGCGCTGAACCGCTTATGGGAGACAAACCTGTCTTCGGCGGAATTGCAGCAGATCGGTATCCAACTCGGCGCCGACGTGCCGATTTTTATCCACGGACATGCCGCCTTCGCCGAAGGGATTGGCGAACGCTTTGTCGATGTCGTCCTGCCGCCGGCCTGGTATCTGGTGCTGGTGCCGCCGGTGACCGTGCCGACAGCGGAAATATTTCAGTCACCCGATCTGCGCCGCGACACGCCCGCCATCAACGCCGCCGACTGGCGGCCCGGCATGGGCGGCAACGACCTTGAGCCGGTCGCCTGCCGCCTCTACCCCGAGGTGGCGGAGCACTTGGCCTGGCTGCGCCGGTTCGGCCCGGCGCGCATGAGCGGTTCCGGCGCCTGCGTCTTTGCCGAGTTTGCCACGCTGGAAGCAGCGAATGCCGCGCACGCTGCAAATGCTGCATTCGCGCCGGGGATGCAGGGTTTCGTGGCGCGCGGCCTGGACCGTAGCCCTGTCGCCGCACTGCTATAAATGATCCTTGAACTACGAGGAGAACAACCGTGTTTGAAGTCGTCGAAGCCGATCTGTCCCAATCCGAACATGCAGAGGCGGTGTTAAACCTGCTGAATGCCTACGCACTGGATGCCATGGGTGGCGGGGAGGATTTATCCGAATTCGCTCGGGCCAACCTGATCGCCGAGTTGCGCCGGCGTCCTTCAGCGCGGGTTATTCTGGCGTATGCAGATGGCATTCCTGCGGGATTGGCAATTTGCTTCGAGGGATTCTCGACCTTCGCCTGCAAGCCGCTGCTGAACATCCACGACCTGGCGGTCGCCCCGCAATTTCGCGGGCAGGGCATCTCCAAACTGCTGCTGCGCAAAGCCGAGGAAATCGCCCGGCAGTCGGGCTGTTGCAAGCTCACCCTGGAAGTTCTGGAGGGTAACGTCATCGCCCAGGCGGCCTACCGTGCGTGCGGTTACGCTGGTTACGCGCTGGACCCGAAATTTGGCAAAGCGATGTCCTGGCAACGCAAGCTGGAATAATCTTCTGGGCATTGACAGGATAAGCCCGGGGTCACTATAGTGCCGACCATGCGACGCTTTCTTGTGCTCATCATGCTGTGCCTGCTCCCGCTCCAGACCTCCTGGGCGGCAGTGGCCGATTATCGCGGACACGGGCAAGACGAAGCTGCGCCGCACTTCGGCCATCACAATGACGAGCACGAAGCGCTCCCCGCAGAATCCGGCCCGGACCAGCAGTCCGATCAATACAAGCTCGGCTACGATCACTGCCATCTGTCTGGTTTCTTGTGCCTCTTGAACAGCGAGCCGGCTTTCCACGCCCGCGTTCCCGCCACCCAGTCCTCGTTGCGATGCGACGAATTGGCCTATCCCTCCCTCGTTCGGGACAGGCCTGAACGTCCCAAGTGGCGCGCCCTCGCCTGACACGGCGGGACGGATGCCACTTTTCAAGCTAATACGCGCTGTTTAATCTGCGCGGTTCCGTTTCGCCGGATTCATCCTGTCATTCTTGGAGAATTCGATGCGAAGTCATCTATTGCCGCTAGGGTTGGCGGCGCTGTTACTCAATCCTGTTGTTACACATACGCTGGCGGGCGCAGCGGAAAGAGCGGCGAAGTTTGCGGTTTCCCCGGAGCAGATGCAGGCGCTCGGCATACAAACCGCGCCTTTGCAGAATCAAGCCGATTCAGTGCGGGCTAACTTTCCGGCCCAAGCGATAGTGCCGCCGGACCGGGAGCAAGTCGTCAGCTCCCCGGTCGCCGGGCTGATCTCCCAGATATTGGTGCAACCGAACCAGACGGTGCGCCGCGGCGCGCCGCTGCTGCGGATCGCCAGTCCGGAACTGGGTCAGTTGCAACTGCAATTGCTGCAAGCGGCGGCGCGCGCGACTCTGGCGCGTCAAGCCGCCCAGCGCGAACAAGCTTTATTCGATGAAGGCATCATCCCGCAGCGCCGGGTGCAAGAGGCGCAGGCCGGTTTGAAGGAAGCCGAGGCCGCACTCCATCAAGCCAAGGCGGGTCTGCGCTTGGGCGGCTTGTCAGCCGTGATGATCGAGCGTATTGCGGACTCCGGCAAACCCCAAGACAGCATCACGCTGGCCGCGACCCAGGGCGGAATCGTGACCGGGATTGCGGTCAAGCCCGGGCAACGGGTCGACGCTGCAACGGCTTTGCTACATGTGGCGCAAACCGATTCCCTCTGGCTGGAAATTCAGCTTCCGGTGTCTGAGAACGTGAATTGGAAGGACGGAACGAAGGTCAAGGTGCAAGGCCGGGACGTTACGGCGCGCATCTTGAGCGCCAGTCCGACCGTCTCGTCCAGCAGCCAGACGGTGACGCTGCGGGCGGCAGTCGAGGGAAACACCGGCCAGATTCGGCCTGGCGAGTTTGTCACGGTCGAGCTGCCGATTGTGGCTACTGTGACTACTCGGGCGGCCACCCAAGACAGTTGGGACGTGCCGCTGTCCGCCGTAGTCCATGACGGCAATCAGGCTTATCTGTTTGTCCGCACTGCGGACGGTTTTGCAGCCAGGCCAGTGAAAGTCGCCGCCAGCGCCGGGCAGCGCGTGCGCGTGCAAGGTCCGCTCAAAGCCGGCGACCAGATCGCCGTCAGCGGCGTAGTAGTGCTCAAGGGCGCATGGCTTGATGCGAAGGGGGGCAAATAATGCTTTCCCGCCTGGTCCAGTTCTCTTTATCGCAGCGCCTGTTCATCCTGCTGGTGACGCTGTTGGTCGCCGGTGCGGGATGGGTTGCTTATCTCGGGTTGCCGATTGACGCTTTCCCCGATGTGTCGAGCACCCAGGTCAAGATCATCATGAAGGCCCCCGGCATGACACCGGAGGAAGTCGAAAGCCGCATTGCGGTGCCGATCGAAGTGGAAATGCTCGGCATCCCGAAAACCAAAATCCTGCGTTCGGTCACCAAGTACGGCCTGGTCGATGTGACTATCGACTTCGAGGATGACGTTGACATTTATTGGGCGCGCCAGCAGGTCAGCGAGCGCCTGGGCGGCTTGGCGGGCGGCCTGCCGGACGGCATCACCGGCGGCATGGCGCCGATCACCACTCCCTTGGGTGAAATGTTCATGTTCACTGTCGAAAGCGATGGGCTGTCTCTGGCCGAACGGCGCAGCCTGCTCGACTGGGTGATAAGGCCCGCGTTGCGCACCGTACCCGGCGTCGCCGACGTGAATGCGCTGGGGGGTGTCGTTCGTGCTTTCGAGGTGGTACCCGACCAGATCAAAATGGCCGCCGCCGGCGTGACCATGGCGCAACTCAAGGAAGCGATCATCGCCAACAACCGCAACGACGGCGCAGGCCGGCTCGGCGAAGGCGATGAAGTGCTGCTGGTGCGCAGCGAAGGCAGCATCGGCAGCCTGGACGATTTGCGGGCGGTTGTAGTCGCAGTGAAGGGTGGCGTCCCGATTCGCGTTGGCAATCTGGCCGAGGTCAAGATCGGCACCGTGACACGCTATGGCGTGGTGACGCAAAGCGGCAAGGGCGAAGCCGTCCAGGGACTGGTGCTGGGGCTGCGCGGGGCCAACGCGCAACAGGTTGTCGAAGGCGTGCGCAAGAAACTGGAGGAACTGCAACCGACGCTTCCGCAAGGCGTGCGACTCGACGTTTTCTACGACCGCGCTTCTCTCGTCAGCAAGGCAGTCGGCGCGGTTTCATCGGCGCTGCTCGAAGCGACGGTGCTGGTCGTCGTGCTCCTGGTGATATTCCTTGGCAATATCCGAGCTGCATTGACAGTGGCCCTGGTACTGCCCCTGGCGGCACTGATCACCTTCATTCTGATGCGCGGCTTAGGCATGTCGGCGAACCTGATGAGCCTAGGCGGCCTGGCCATCGCCATCGGCATGCTGGTCGATGCCGCCGTGGTGGTGGTCGAAAATATCGTCCAGCACCTGGCGCACGACCCCACCGCAGGCAAGCTGCCAAGGCTGCACCTGATCTATCGGTCGGTGCGCGAGGTTGCGACCCCGGTTACCTCCGGGATATTGATCATCATTACCGTGTTTCTGCCCTTGCTGACCTTGCAGGATCTCGAAGGCAAATTCTTCGTGCCGGTGGCGCTCACCATCGTGTTCGCCCTGGCCGGATCGCTGGTGCTATCGCTGACCGTCATTCCGGTGCTGGCGTCATACCTGCTGCGCGAGGCCAGCTACGCCAACCCGCACGCAGACCCGTGGCTACCGCGCAAGCTGCTGGCGCTCTATGCGCCGGCGCTGGCCTGGGGTCTGCGCCGACAGCGCATCGTCGCCGCAGTGGCGGTGGCGATGCTGCTGGCGGCTGGGGTGATCTACACCCAGATCGGCAAGACCTTCATGCCGACCATGGACGAAGGCGACCTGATCGTCGGCATCGAGAAACTCCCCTCGATCAGCCTGGAGCAAAGCGCCGCGCTCGATCTGAAAATCCATCGCGCCATCATGCAGGCAATTCCCGAAGTGCATGGCGTGGTGGCCCGCGCCGGCTCCGATGAAATCGGCCTCGATCCGATGGGCCTCAACCAAACCGACACCTACCTGCTGTTGAAGCCGCAAGGCGAATGGCGCAACCAAATCAAGAAAGGCGGCAAGGCAGCGCTGATGGACGAAGTGCGCAAGGTACTCGACCCCATGCCCGGCATCAAGTACAGCTTCACGCAGCCGATTGAAATGCGCGTTTCGGAAATGATCATCGGCGTGCGCGGCGATCTGGCGGTGAAGATTATCGGGTCCGATCTCGACCAGCTCAACGAGTATGCGAGCCTGGTCGAAGCACTGCTCAAGACGGTACCCGGCAATCAGGACGTGTACACGGTACAGAACGACGGCGTGCAGTACTTGAGGGTGGCAGTCGACCGTTTGCAGGCCGGTCGGCTCGTCATGAGCGTCGAAGAGATCCAGGACGCGCTGCGCACGCAGATTGAGGGTCAGCGGGCCGGTATCGTGATCGAGGGCAACCGGCGCACACCGATCGTGCTGCGCGGCACTGAGGCGGTGCGCACGTCTCCGGCCGAATTTGCAGCGCTGCGGATTACGACCAGGGACGGCAGCACGGTCCCATTGACCAGTGTCGCAAAACTGGAGCGCGCCGCAGGTCCCGTCAAGATCGACCGGGAAATGGGCAGCCGCTACAGCGTGGTCATCGCCAACGTCGGCGGCCGCGACCTGGTCGGCTTTGTCGAGGAGGCCAGAAAGCTCGTCACGCAGAAAGTACCCTTGCCTGCCGGCTACCGCATTACCTGGGGTGGACAATTCGAGAACCAGCAGCGTGCGGCTGCGCGTTTGACGGTGGTTGTGCCGGTTGCACTCGGACTGGTCTTCATCCTGCTGTTCTCGACCTTCCGCTCGGTGCGCCAGGCTTTGCTGATTCTGAGCAACGTCCCCTTCGCTCTGGTCGGCGGCATCGTCGCCTTGTGGGTCACGGGCGAATACCTGTCGGTGCCTGCGTCGGTGGGCTTCATCGCGCTGCTCGGCATCGCGGTGCTGAACGGGGTGGTGCTGGTCAGCTATTTCAATCAACTGCAAGGCGAAGGCATGAAATTGGCCGAGGTTGTCGTTCAGGGCGCCAAGCGGCGCTTGCGCCCGGTGCTGATGACCGCATCCATTACTGCGTTCGGACTGATTCCGCTGCTATTTGCGACGGGGCCGGGGTCGGAAATCCAACGCCCGCTCGCCATCGTCGTGATCGGCGGTTTGATCACCGCCACGGCACTGACGCTGATGCTGCTTCCCATCCTGTATTTGCGCTTCGCATTCCCGAAACGAGAGGGTTTCCATGTCTGAACTATGCCTAACGCTGCTGTGTCCGCCGGTAATCGAGGAAAAACTGCTGGATCTGTTGCTCCTGCCGGCCACTCCGACGATCTTCACCAGTACGCCTACGGCCGCGCACGGCCTGGCCCACGAATATCTGGACCAAACGGAACAGGTATTGGGTTGGGCGCGCGCCACAAAGGTGCAGGTGATCTTTGCAGCGGCCGACAAGGCGGCGCTGCTCCAAGCAATTCGCCAGCAATTTGCCGGCGCAGGCCTGCGCTATTGGGTGACGACGGTCGTCGAAGCGGGAGAGATCGCATGACGATTCGATTGCTTCTGATAGGACTCCTGACCGTCTCTGGCGCAGCGCTGGCGATGCAGCCGGTGAATCCGCCAGGACTCTTGCCAGCCGAAATTGCCCGCCCGCTGCTCGAACAGGACCCCGGCGTTGCCGCCGCGCGCGCCGGCCTGGATGTCGCCCTGCAAGAAGCCGGCATCCTTGATGGATCGCCCTATGAATGGACTGCCCGGACCACTGGACAGCAGCGGAAACTTGAGAACGGCCATCGCTACAAGGAATGGAACGTCGGCATTGAGCGGACCATCCGGCTTCCCGGCAAAGCCGCAGCGGATCGCAATATCGGCAAGGCTACCGTCGAGGAATCACAGGCGCGCTATGGCGAGGCGCTGCACGAAGCGGCGCGCGAGCTGATGGCCTTGTGGACGGATTGGCTGGCGGCGGAACATGCCCGCGAACTGGCCGGGAGCAGTCTTCAGGCTGCACAGGCGAGCCTTGCGGCTGTGGAAAAGCACGCCCGTGCCGGCGACGCCTCGAAATTGGACTTGAGCGCCGCCCGCGCCGAACTGGCCGGGCAAAGACGCCTGGACAACGATGCGAAGACTCAGGCCGCCGCAGCTTGGGCGCGTCTATCCACCCGTTTTCCAGGGATGCCCCGCCAGGTCGCGGCCCTGCCCACGCCGCTGCCGCTCGGGGAGGACGCGGTGTTTTGGCGCGACCGCATCATTGCCGAAAGCGACGAATTGAAGGTCGTGCAAGCGCAAATGGGTAAGGCTCAAGCGCATGCGGAGCGCGCACGCGCGGACAAGACTCCCGATCCGACGCTCGGGGCCTACACGGTCTCGGAGCTCGGTGGCCGCGAACGCATTGCCGGAGTCATGCTCAGCATTCCCATTCCAGGGGCGGTACGCGACTCGCGCAGCGCCAAGGCGATTGCAGCGGTTGAGGTGTCGCGCCAGGAGGTCGAACTCAAGAAGCGCCAGCTTGAGACGGAGATTGCGAGCGCCGTCGAGACCGCACGGGGCGCCTTTGCCAGCCTGCAAATCGCCAACGAAGGCGCGGCGGCCATGCAGGAGAACGCCGCTCTGATGCAACGCGCCTATGCGCTCGGCGAAGCCGAACTGCAAGCCCTGCTACTGGCGCGCCGCCAGGCGAGCGCTGCGATGAACACTGCACTGCAAGTCCAGGTGTCCGCCTTGAAGGCCTACTACGGCCTGCTCGTCGATGCCCATTTGATATGGGATATGGAACATGACTAGAACATTGCCGATTGTCCTCATGTTACAGCGGAGGATGCGTGGCGCTTATGACAAGCGCGGCTGCGCCGGGTAGAATCGCGCGCTTCGTGTCCCGCCTCCCGCCTCCGTGCGCGCATCCAACTTACAGCTATTCTCGCTCTGCGTCCTGATTTGGGGGACGACCTGGATCGCGATTACTTTCCAGTTTGGCGCAGTGGCGCCAGAGATATCGGTGGGCTACCGCTTCCTGTTGGCATCGGCGGTACTGTCCGGCTATTGCCGCTGGCGTGGTTTGCCGTTGGCGTTCGGCTGGCGGCAGCACCGGGATTTGCTGGTGTTTGGCATCTTAATGTTCAGCATCAGCTACATTCTGGTCTACCATGCGGAAACCTTAATTGTTTCCGGCATGGTGGCGGTGGCCTATTCCGCCAGTCCGATGGTCAACATGCTGGCGGCGCGCGTCTGCTTCGGCACGCCGATGTCGAGGCGTGTTGCGGTTGCTGCACTATTCGGCGTGGCGGGCATCACTTGTATCTTCTGGCCGGAATTCGGTGCGCTCTCTGCGAGCCGCAGCATGGGATGGGGTGTGTTGCTGGCAATTCTGTCGGTGCTGTCTTCATCCGCCGGAAGCATGTCCGCACGGCGTAATCAGATGCTGGGTTACTCCACCTGGAGCAGTCTGGCCTGGGGCATGCTGTACGGCGGCGCGCTGGCAATAGTGATCGGCCTGGCGGCAGGCCAGCCGCTGACCTTTGATAGCGGGCCGGGCTACTTGCTCTCGCTGGCGTACCTGGCGATATTCGGTTCCATCGTCGCCTTTGCCAGCTACATTACGTTGATCGGGCGGATTGGCGTTGCCGGCGCCGGTTACACCGGCGTGATGGCGCCGATCGTAGCCCTGACCGTCTCGTTTTTCTTCGAGAAGTTTGCCTGGAGCTGGCTCACCACCATCGGAGTGGCGCTGTCGGCGCTGGGCAACGTCCTGATGCTGAAGCCAATGAGGAAGTAGCCGGTTTCGGTTGTGCCGGTTTTGCGTGTCGTCGCGACTAGGAGAGCACCATGAGCTTTACCCTCCTGAAAGAATTTTTTGCGGGTTTCGTCCGCACCCGCATGATCGGACGTCACTTTCGCCGCCTGGTGCTGCTCGACAGCCTGGCGGGAACCGGAGTCAGCCGTGAGCTGCCGCCGAGCCTGTCCCAGACGCTGGCGGCAGCCGCCAAAAGCGATGTCGACGCGCTGTTCAAGCAACTGGATTCGCATTCCCACGGCTTGAGCGAGGCGCAGGCAGCCATTGCGCGCGAGCGATTCGGCCTGAACGAGGTTGAGCACGAGAAGCCGCTGCCCTGGCGGCAGCATCTGTGGCACTGCTACAAGAACCCGTTTAACCTGCTGCTGACGCTGCTGGCCGCCATCTCTTACCTGACCGATGACATGAAGGCCACTCTCGTCATCGGTTCCATGGTGGTGTTGTCGACCTTGCTGCGCTTCTGGCAGGAAGCGAAGTCGAACAAGGCGGCTGATTCGCTCAAGGCGATGGTCAGCAATACCGCCACCGTCATCCGGCATGATCTGGCGGAAGATGCGATGGAGGAAGCCCGCCGTTATTTCGACATCCAGTTGCACCCGAAAGAACCGCGCAAGGTGGAGGCGCCGATCAAACAACTGGTTCCCGGCGACCTGGTGGTGCTGTCCGCCGGCGACATGATTCCAGGCGATTGCCGTCTGCTCTCGGCCAAGGATTTGTTCGTCAGCCAGTCTGCTATGACCGGCGAGTCGCTGCCGGTGGAAAAATTTGCCCACCTGCGCGATACCGGGGCGATCAATCCGCTGGAGCTGGACAATATTTTGTTCATGGGCACCAACGTGGTGTCCGGGTCGGCTACGGCCATTGTGGTCGGCACCGGCAACAATACCTACTTCGGCGCACTGGCCAGCCGCGTCACCGCCACCGACCGCGCCACGACCTCGTTCCAGTCCGGGGTAAACAAGGTGAGCTGGTTGCTGATCCGCTTCATGTTCATCATGGCGCCGCTGGTGCTGTTCATCAACGGGTTCACCAAAGGCGACTGGACGGAGGCCTTCCTGTTCGCCATGTCCATCGCCGTCGGCCTGACGCCGGAAATGCTGCCGATGATTGTCACCTCGACCCTGGCCAAGGGCGCCGTGATTCTTTCGCGCAAGAAAGTGATCGTCAAGCGCCTGGATGCGATCCAGAACTTCGGCGCGATGGATGTGCTGTGTACCGACAAGACCGGCACGCTGACGCAGGACAGGATTTTCCTGGCTCACCATACCGATGTCTGGGGAGAGAAATCCGATGACGTGCTGGAGTCCGCCTATCTCAACAGTTACTACCAGACCGGCTTGAAAAATCTGCTGGATGTCGCGGTGCTGGAGCATGTCGAGGTGCACGGCGCGCTTAATCCAGCGGTGAATTTCCGCAAGGTGGATGAAATCCCTTTCGACTTCCAGCGCCGCCGCATGTCGGTGGTGGTGGCCGAGCACGACGAGCATCACCTGCTGATCTGCAAGGGCGCCGTCGAAGAAATTCTCAGTGTCTGCAGTAAAGTCCGGCACGGCGAAATTGACGAGACGCTGACGCCGGAGTTGCTGGCGCGCATTCGCGCCGTCACGGCCAGCCTCAACGAAGACGGCCTGCGGGTGGTGGCGGTGGCCTCCAGGGAAATGCCGCCGACCCAGGAGATATACGGTGTTGCCGACGAATCCAGGCTGACCCTGGTGGGTTACGTGGCCTTCCTCGATCCTCCCAAGGAATCCACCGAGCCGGCGCTCAAGGCTTTGGCCGCGAATGGCGTGGCGGTCAAGGTGCTGACCGGCGACAACGAACTGGTGACGGCGAAAATATGCCGCGAGGTGGGCCTGGAAACTGACAGCGTACTGCTTGGGTCAGACGTGGAGCGAATGAGCGACGCCGAGTTGTCTGTAGCGGTGGAGACGCACGGCATCTTCGCCAGACTGACGCCATCGCACAAAGAGCGCATCGTCCGGCTGCTCAAGGCCAACGGCCATGTGGTGGGTTTCATGGGCGACGGCATCAATGACGCGCCGGCATTGCGCACCGCCGACATCGGCATCTCCGTGGATACCGCCGTGGACATCGCCAAGGAAGCCGCCGACATCATCCTCCTGGAAAAAAGTCTGATGGTGCTGGAAGAGGGTGTAATCGAAGGCCGCAAGACCTTTGCCAACATGCTCAAGTACATCAAGATGACCGCCAGCTCCAACTTCGGCAATGTCTTCTCGGTGCTGGTGGCAAGCGCCTTCCTGCCTTTCCTGCCGATGTTGCCGATGCACCTGCTGGTGCAGAATCTGCTCTACGACATCTCGCAGATTTCGATTCCCTTCGACAACGTGGACGAGGAGTTGGTGAAAGCGCCGCAGCGCTGGAACCCATCCGACATCGGGCGCTTCATGCTGTACTTCGGCCCGGTCAGTTCCATCTTCGATATCACCACCTATTGCGTGATGTGGTTCATCTTCGGCGCCAGCACGCCGGCACAGCAAACCTTGTTCCAGTCCGGCTGGTTCATCGAGGGCTTGATGACCCAGACGCTGGTGGTGCATATGATCCGCACCCAGAAAATCCCCTTCGTCCAGAGCCGTCCGGGTACCGCTTTGCTGGTGACGACCGCCATAATCATGGCGATTGGCATTTTCATTCCGATGGGACCGATCGCGCATTACTTCAAGCTGCAAGCGCTGCCGCTCACATATTTTCCGATCCTGATCGTTATCCTGGCCGGCTATATGGCATTGACGCAAGGCATGAAACACTATTACACCCGCCGCTTTGGCTGGCAGTGAAGACCGTGCATTGCTCACATTGCTTACATTGCGGAGCGGGCCTGCCTGTGGGAAGATAGCCGGCAAGTGCAGAGAGAATAAGAAAAAATAAGCGCCGAGCCAGACAGGCGCTGCCGCAGCCGTCGAATCATCGACAAGGGGGACAGGCACATGCCGCTGAACCGGTATCGCAGGGGACGACGTCAGGTTTCCTGGTACAACCGCCTCTCGATTCGCACGCAAATCTTTCTACTGGCGCTGGCGATAGTGCTGCCGGTTGAAGGCATACTTGCCTGGTATCTCGCTGCCGATGTGCGCAGTGCGCGCGAGGACGCCTACGCCCAGGTCAGTATCTTCGCCAACAGCGCCGCTGCGGAGCTTGAGAGATACCTGCGCCAGACCGAGGCGGCCCTTGAGCGCCTCGCTGTGCGGCCCCTGGTGAAAGCGCTCGATCCGCGCAAATGCGATCCCATCTTCAAAGAGTACGTTCGCCTCAATCCGTATTTTACAACGCTCGCTACCCGCGACCTCCACGCCAATCCTGTGTGTTCGTTCATACCTCGTCCGCCAGGCGCCAGCCAGGTAGAGAAATTTCCCTGGTTCATCGAAGGCGTGCGCAACGAAAAATTCACTGTAGGGGATGCCTTCTTTGGCGTGGCAGCCCGGCGCTGGGTGTCGGTTCTGACCTACCCCATCCGGAATGACGACAGAGTGTTAACCGGCTTGCTGGTGCTGCCGATTGACCTGCAGAAACTGAGCGGCCAGTTGCTGGCGTCCGTGCCGAAGAATGCCGTGGTGACAGTGCTGGACCGCAACAAAACGATTTTGCTGCGTTCGGTTCTGGGCGAGCTGTACATTGGCAAACCGGCACAGACAAATCTCAATGAAACTGTTCTGGACAATCTTCAAGGCGCTTACTTCAGGACCGGTATCGATGGCGTGAATCGCCTGTACGCCCTGGCGGCCATACCTGGCATAGGTTGGACGGTCAGTGCCGGCTTGCCGGAGGCGGAGGTGCTGGCGGATTACCACGCAGCGCTCCAGCGCAGCCTGGGTATCGGCCTGGGGGTATTGTTGCTGGCGCTGGCCCTGGCCTGGCGCATCAGTCGCGCGATTGTCAAGCCCATAGTGGGTCTTGCCGATACTTCCGCAAGAATCGCCAGCGGCGACAGCCTGGCCCGCGCGGATGTCTCAGGGCCGCTGGAGGTGGAATTTGTGGCGCAACAGTTCAACCTGATGCTGGAAGCGCTGGAACGTAACGAAGCCACGCTGGCGCGAACTTCTGAACTATTACACCGCACCGGTGAGTTGGCGAAGGTCGGCGGCTGGCAGTTGGATCTGCGCAGCCAGGAACTTTTCTGGTCGCAGGAAACCTGCCGCATCCACGAGGTAGAGTATCCCGCTACTTCCACGCTCGAACAGGCGATCAACTATTATTTTCCCGAGTACCGCCCGATTTTTCGGGCTGCGGTGCAGGCCGGAATTGACAACGGCGCGTCCTGGGACAACCTGGAGCTACGCCTGACCACGGCGGGAGGACGGGCTATCTGGGTGCGCACGCAAGGCAGCGCCGTGATCCAGAACGGCAAGACGGTGCAGTTGTTCGGCGCCATTCAGGACATTACTAAACAAAAGGAAGCGGAAGGGCTCATCTGGAAGCAGGCCAATTTTGATCCGCTCACCGGCTTGCCCAATCGCCGCATGTTCCACGACCGCCTGGGGCTGGAGATCAAGAAATCCCATCGCGCCGGGCTGCCGCTGGCGCTGCTGTTCGTAGACCTCGACCGCTTCAAGGAGGTGAATGATACGCTCGGGCATACCATGGGGGACAAGCTGTTGATGGAAGCGGCGGTACGCATCGCCGCTTGCGTGCGCGAGTCGGATACCGTGGCGCGCCAGGGCGGGGATGAGTTCACCGTGATCCTGGGGGAGGTGGAAGACAACGGCATTATCGAGCGCGTGGCGCAAGCCGTCATCCAGGCATTAAGCCAGCCCTTCCAGGTGGCGAACGAAGTTATTTATATCTCCGCCAGCATCGGCATTGCACTCTACCCCAATGATGCCGCCAACATCGAGCAACTGCTGAAGAATGCCGATCTGGCGATGTATGCAGCTAAAAACGCGGGCCGCAGCCGCTTCAGTTATTTCACCGATGAGATGCAGGCCGCCGCGCAGAAACGCTTGCGCATGGTCGGCGACCTGCGCGGGACATTGGCGGGTGGTCAATTCAGGCTGTATTTCCAGCCTATCGTGGAATTGGCGAGTGGCCGCATCATGAAGGCCGAAGCGCTGTTGCGCTGGTTGCATCCAAAGAAAGGGATGATCGGTCCAGCCGAATTTATTCCGCTGGCCGAGGAAACCGGGTTGATCGTCGAAATCGGCGACTGGGTGTTCAAGGAGTCGGCTCGCCAGGCGAGGCGCTGGCGGGACTTGTACGGCGCGGAATTCCAGATGGGTGTAAACATGTCGCCGGTGCAGTTCCAGGCGGCGTCTGAACAGGATGCATGGCTGGAATATCTGCTTGAGCAGGACTTGTCCGGGCGGAATATGGTGATCGAGATTACCGAAGGATTATTGCTCGACGCAGATTCCGGCGTCGCCACGCAACTGCTGCAGTTCAAGAATGCCGGCATGCAGGTGGCGATCGACGACTTCGGAACCGGTTATTCGGCGCTCTCTTATCTCAACAAATTCGATCTCGATTTTCTGAAGATCGACCAGTCCTTCGTGCGCAATCTGGCGCGGGATTCAAGCGATCTGGCGTTGTCGGAGGCGATCATCGTGATGGCGCACAAACTCGGCTTGAAGGTGGTTGCAGAAGGCGTGGAAACCGCCGAACAACGCGATCTGCTGATCGCGGCGGGCTGCGACTACGCCCAGGGCTACCTGTACTCGCGGCCTGTGCCGGCCAGGGAATTCGAAAAGCTGCTCGGCGTATGAACGGGCCGGAAGTGGGGACTAACGCAGCAAGCCGGAAACCTGCTGCTTCTGGACATCGTTGTACATCGCCAGTGCTTTCAGCGATGCCTGGGTCTGAATATTATTCCGCGTAAGGCTTGCAGCGGTCGCGGCATAGTCGGTATCAGCGATGCGGCTCCTGGCCGCAACGGCATTTTCAGCGGCGGCGGAGGCGCTTGTCCGGGCTGAAGATAAGCCGGATGAGATTGCACCCAACTGGCTTTGCTGTGCGTTGACCGAGCCCAGGGCGGTGTCGATTGCACTCAAGGCGCTGGCGGAACCCGCCGCTGTCGTCACATCCAGGCCGGCTATGCCCAGGGCGTTGCCCGACAGGTTGGCAATGCTGATGGGCGTGGTTTGTCCGGTACCGGGGCCGGTGTTGACCTGCGAAGAAAAACTGCCGTCGAGCAGATTCTGTCCGTTGAACTGGGCTTGTCCGGCGACCTGATCGAGTTGCTGGCCCAGTTGGTTGATCTGGCTTTGTATGGCTTGCCGGTCAGAGCCGTTCAGCGCGCCGTTGCCGGCCTGCACCGCCAGTTCGCGCATCTGCTGCAAGGTGTCGCCAATCTGCCCGACTGCGCCGGCAGCCGTATCCGTCAGGCTGATGCCGTTATCGGCGTTGGTGGCGGCTTGCAACAACCCCGTGGCCTGGGCGCTCAATGAAACGGCTACCGCCAGCCCGGCTGGATTATCCGCCGCCGAATTGATGCGCAGCCCGGTAGACAACTGGCGCAAGGACTTGGCCGCAGCGTCCTGGGCTGTGTTCAGAAAATTGCTGGAAATTGTTGTCGGGCTCAGGCTTAGCATAGTGATTTTCCGAGAAACAGGGATAGCGAGGATGGGCTCGCGTAATTTTTACGCCAATTTTCCAGATAATGCAATGCTTCCAGCGCCCAACTATGCTGCGGTGAGGACAGCACGCCGGATGGATGTTGGCAGGTCGACGGAGACAAAATACTCACCGGGATAGAGGTAGTCATCCCCGGACTCGTCAAGGACGCGAACAAGCCCATGCTTCGCCGCAGAGGCGTCCGGAATTGCGATGTAGATTTTATGTTTCTCAAGAGAAACGCCGTAGCCATCGTTCTTGAGGCAGACCACTAAATGTCTGGATGAGCGAACCATAATCAGTAACCTTCGATCAGGTGTTTTATTTTCAATTCACGTTTGCCTATGCCTGTTGCTTCATACCAATGAATTTCGGCCAGATAAATCGATCCGTCATCAAGGCGAACTCGGGCAATGCCCTTGCGCTTTCGTCACCGTCCAGTGCCGTAGAGTTTTCGCAACCGGGTGATCTCCCGAATCGCTGACCCAACCGCAAATGTCTCGGCGTGGGTAATCTCTCCAAGAAGCTGAAAGTGCATAGGGGCATGGTGACAAATTAGACTTCATGCGTCAATGGCAATCTACGTACTGGGCAGGGTGTAACTTGGGGAGCGACTCGCGCTATTTCTTCCGCGCGCGCGGATGAGCGGCGTCGTAGACCTTGGCGAGATGCTGAAAATCGAGATGGGTATACACCTGGGTGGTGGCGATGCTGGCGTGGCCCAGCATTTCCTGCACCGCGCGCAGGTCGCCGGAGGATTGCAGCATATGCGTGGCAAAGGAGTGGCGCAACATGTGCGGGTGCACCTTGAGGCCGAGACCTTGTCGTTGCGCCCAACGCGCCAGACGCAGCTCCACCATGCGCGGCGAGATGCGCGTGCCGCGCCGGCTGACGAACAGCGCGGTTTCGCCGGGCGCCGCCAGCTCGTTGCGCCGCGCCAGCCAGTTATGTACGGCGGCGAGCGCCTTGCCGCCCACC
>JACQAO010000037.1 GCA_016194935.1 Betaproteobacteria bacterium | reverse complement strand
CTTGTTGATGAGGCCGGCGCGCGGGCCTTGCAATTGATGACTCATGCCGCCTGTCCCCCATATCTGTACCTTGAGAGGCGCGTCAAACGACTCGACTGCGCGACGGATGGCCTGACCCAGTTGGTAGCAGCGGCGGCCCGAAGGCGCCGGGTACTGCACCACGTTCACCGCGAAGGGGATCACCGGGCAGGGCCAAACCTCAGGTTGACCAAACATCAGCGACAACGGCACCGTCAGGCCGTGGTCCACGTCCATCTTGTTCACGATGGTGAGGTCGAAGTCGTCCTGGATCACCGCCTGCGCGATGTGCGCAGCCAGTTCCGGATGGCCCTTGACCACCGGCACCGGGCGCGGCCCCCAGCCTTCGTCGGCGGGCCGAAACTCCGCCGCGCAGCCGATGGCGAAAGTGGGAATCATCTCCAGGCTGAACGCCGTGGCGTGATCGTTGAAGACCAGAAAAACCACATCCGGCGTGTTGGCCTTGATCCACGCCTTGGAGAACTCATAGCCCTTGAACAGCGGCTGCCAGTAGGGTTCACCGGTCTTGCCCAGGTCGATAGCGGCACCGATGGCCGGCACATGCGAGGTATACACACTGGCGCTAATGCGGGCCATTATTTTTTCTCCCCGGCATCAACATAGCGATTGCCTGCGATGGAACGCCCACCCGCAATCATCATGTCGCGGTAGGCCTCCTCATCCATGCCGGTCATGCTGCCCGCCATCTGCTGGAAGCTCTTGCCGTCGGTGGCGCCGATCTTGGCGAGGAAGTAGATGTTGCCGCCCAGCGCGATGCAACGGTTGAGGTCGCGCGCCAGCACGGCCTGCTTTTGTGGTTCTGACATCGGCCACTCGTCGAGATAGGCGCGTTCATCCGCCTTGAAACGCGCGCGGTTGGCGGCTTGCATCAGCGACATGCAAAACTGGTTGAGGTGGTAACCCAGGCGCGACATCTCGGCGTCGAAGATGGTGGTGCCGGGAATATCCTTGTAGGGCTTGGCGAGCGCCATCTAGTCCTCCATCGACCAATACAAGTGCGCGGGATTGTCGACCAGCAGTTTGCGCTGCAATTCGGCGGTGGTGGCAATGCGCGGCAGAAAATCCACCAGCTTGCCGTCGTCGGGCATGTGATGTTTCATGTTCGGGTGCGGCCAGTCGGACCCCCACAGCACCCTGTCGGGAAAAGTTTCGACGATGTGTTTGGCGAACGGCACGACGTCATCATAGTTCGGCGGGCCGGACTTGGAAAGCCGCTCGGGACAGCTCACCTTGGACCAGATGTTCTTACGCTCGCGCATCAGCCTGACGAACAGCTCAAACTCGGGGCCGTCTAGCGGTTTTCCGACATCGGGCAGGCCCATGTGGTCAACGACGATGGTGACAGGCAAGGAAACTATGAAGTCCCACAGCTCCGGCAAATCCTGCGCCTCGAAATACATCACCACGTGCCAGCCCATTATCGAGACGCGACCGGCAATCTCGGTCAGCACTTCGCGCGGGATGGAGTCCATCAGCCGCTTGAGAAAATTGAAGCGCACGCCGCGCACCCCGGCCCTGTGCAATGCCCGAAGTTGATCGCCGTCTACATCGCGGCCCACCGAAGCCACGCCGCGCGCCCTGCCCCCGGCGTGCGCCAGCGCATCGACCAGCGCCCGATTGTCGTTGCCGTGGCAGGTGGCTTGCACGATCACATTCCGCTCAAAACCAAGGAAGTCGCGCAACCCGAACAACTGCTCCTTCGATGCATCGCAAGGCGTGTATTTACGCTCGGGCGCAAACGGGAAACGTGCCGCCGGGCCGAACACATGGCAATGCGCATCCGCCGCGCCGGGCGGTGGTTTGAAGGATGGTTTGCTTGGATTGGGATGAAACGGCAGCCAGTCTGAGTCCATTGTGAGTCCTGGAATTATGGTTTTTAAGTTCAATCGATGTACCTCAATCCGGCTTTTTCCAGCGCCTCGCGCATTTTGTACATATCGAGGCCCAGCACACCGGCAGCCAGCTTGGCGCGTTTTTCGGCTTCGTTGGTTTCGCGGGCCTCGGCGGCATCCGCAACTTGTTGCGCCAGTGCTGCGGGAACCACCACCACGCCGTCGTCATCGGCCACCACCACATCGCCGGGATGCACCAATGCGCCGGCGCACACCACCGCAATGTTCACCGAACCCAGCGTGGCCTTGACGGTACCCTTGGCATGGACGGCGCGGGAGAACACCGGGAACTGCATGGCGGTCAAGTCTTTCACGTCGCGCACGCCGCCGTCGATCACCAGTCCTCTGCCGCCGCGGGCGCGGAAAGAGGTGGCCAGCAGCTCGCCAAAAAAACCATCCTCGCTGTCGGCGCTACAGGCAGCCACGATCACATCGTCTTCCTGTAGTTGCTCGGCAGCCACATGCATCATCCAGTTGTCTCCCGGATGCAGCAGCACCGTGACCGCCGTGCCGCACATATAAGCGCCACTGTAAATCGGGCGCATATACGGCTTCATCAGCCCAACGCGGCCCATCGCTTCGTGAATGGTGGCGACGCCGTATTGCGCGAGTTTTTCGACGGCGGCGCGGTCGGCCCGCAGGATGTTGCGCTTGACGATGCCGAGGTTGTTCATGCTCATTTCCCTCTCACTTTCCCTTAACTTTGAGCGCCGCATCCAGGCGTGGATAGACGCGGCGGGCGTTGCCTTCGTAGACCTTGTGGCGATCCGCAGCCGAGAGGTTCTGCGTGGCTTCGATGTAACGCTTGGTATCGTCGTAATTGAAGCCGGTCTCCGGGTCGATGCCGCGCACTGCGCCGATCATCTCCGAGGCAAACAGGATGTTGTCCACCGGAATCACCTTGGTCAGCAAGTCGATGCCGGGCTGGTGATAAACACAGGTGTCGAAGAAAATGTTGTTGAGCAGATGATCTTTCAGCAGCGGTTTCTTGAGTTCCTGCGCCAGTCCGCGGAAGCGTCCCCAGTGGTAAGGCACTGCGCCGCCGCCATGCGGAATCACGAACTTCAATGTCGGAAAATCCTTGAACAGGTCGGAGGTCAGGCATTGCATGAAGGCGGTGGTGTCGGCATTCAGGTAATGCGCGCCGGTGGTGTGGAAACAGGCGTTGCAACTGGTGCTGACGTGGATCATCGCCGGAATGTCGTACTCCGCCATCTTCTCGTAGATCGGGTACCAGTGCCGGTCCGACAGCGGCGGCGAAGTCCAGTGACCGCCGGAGGGATCGGGATTGAGGTTGATGCCGACGAAGCCGTATTCCTTGACGCAGCGTTCCAGTTCCGGGATGCAGGTCCTGGGATCGACGCCCGGCGACTGCGGCAGCATCGCCGCGCCGATGAAGTGATCGGGGAACAGCTTGGCGACGCGATGGCACAACTCGTTGCAAATCGAGGCCCAGGTGGAACTGGTGTTGAAGTCGCCGATGTGATGCGCCATGAAACTGGCGCGCGGCGAGAAGATGGTGAGGTCGGCGCCGCGCTCCTGCATCTTCTGCAACTGGTTGGCCGCGATGGACTGGCGCAGCTCGTCGTCGCTGATCTTCAACGCCGAGACTTTCGGCGTGAGTGATGCATCCTTGAGGCCGGCGATCTGGCGATTGCGCCAGTCCTCCAGCGCCTTGGGCGCGGTAGTGTAATGACCGTGGCAGTCGATGATCATGGCTGGGCTCCCAGAGTATGCGATAGTTTATTCATACCGGCGCCATGCCATTACGCCGCTTGGCGTCCGCAGCGGTGAGGGAGCGCATATAGGCCAGCAAGGCGCGCGCCGCCTCGGGCTGGGCGGAGGCAGCGCACAGGCCAGCCGAAAAAGTGGTAACGATCTCGCAGCCGGACGGCATGGTTCCCAGTACATCAATGCCGGAAACATTCATCAGTTCGCTGAGTTGCTGGAAGCCGAGTTCCACTTCGCCCTCGGCCACCAACCGGCCCACCGGCACACCGGGCGGCGCCTGCACGATACGGCTGCGGAGGGTGTCGGCGATGCCCCAGCGTGCAAACAACTGCATCAGCGCCACGCCGCTCGGCCCGGTGGAATAGCCGACAGTTCGCGCGGACAACACGGCGCACCGCAACGCATCTTCCGAATCGATGTCTGGCTGCGCACTGCCTGCGCGTACCGCAATTGCCACTGCGGAGCGGGCCAGATCAGTCTTGCTGTCGGCATGCACGGAACCGGCAGCGGCCAGCTTGTCGAGCGCATCGGCGGCGAGCACCACCACATCGAAGGGCTCGCCGGCCTGCACCCGCTTGGCGGCATCCAAGCCTCCCACCGACTCGAATGCGACCTCGACGCCGCTCAGCCGCCGATACGCACCAGCCAGTTCAGCCAGCAACTGGCGCGTCGCCATCGACGAGATGCCGACGATATTCGCAGTCTGCATTGGGCATTGGTCCCGCCAAGAATGGATGGGCGATTCTCTCAGCAGCGGCGCAGCATGACCAGCCGCCAAGCACACTACTAGCTATCGCATTTTGTTATGGGAGGAATTGCCTCCCGCCTCCGCCAAAGTCAGCTCGCGCAGCAAGCGCAGCGCATGCTTGAGCAAGGGTGTCGCCGGTTTGTGCGCGGATACGGCCAGGCACAAGGTGCTTGTCAAGCACGGTTCCGTCAGCGGGCGCAGGACGAAGGCGCCGGGCTGTCCCGAAGCGGCCAACGCCGTGGACATCAACACCGCATGGCCATAGCCCGCGCGCACCAGCTCGAGGATGGACTGGACACTGGATACCTCCATGGCAACATTCAATTTGTGACCGGCCAGCGCGGCCTCGGTTTCCAGCAGTTTGCGGATAGCGTGGGTGCGCTCGGGAACGATCAGCGGATAACGTATCAATTCGGCGAAGCTGACCGTGGCTTTCTTGCGGTCAGTGCGCCCGGCGGGACTGACCAGGCCCAGCGGTTCGTCCAGCACCGGCGTGACTTCCAGCCCTGCTTGCGGCTCGGGGTTGTGCAACAAACCCAGGTCGACCCGTCCGGTCGAAATCCATTCGGCCAGATGCGTGGTCAAGCCTTCCACAATGGCCAGCCGCGCCTTGGGCAGCGCACGGCGAAAGCCTTCGACCAGGGGCAGCGTGAGCATGCGGCCCATGCTCGGCGGCAAGCCAATGACGATGCGCCCGGCAGGCTCATCGCGGCTGGCGTCGATGTCTTCGCGCACCCGCGCCACCAACTGCAGGATGCCAACACTGTGATCGAACAGGCGCTGGCCGGCCTCGGTCAGCACCACCCCGCGACCATTGCGCATCAACAGGGTGACGCGCAGATCCGTCTCCAGCAGCCGCACCTGGCGCGACAGCGCCGGCTGGGCGATGTTGAGAATGATCGCCGCCTTGCTGAAACTGCCCAGCTCGGCGACATTCACGAAATATTCGAGCTGCTTGAGGTTCATCGGATGTCAGTCCCCCGCCTGCGTGGCCGCTTCCGGATACAGCTCGGGCAGCAGGAATTGCAATGCGTCCAGAGGGAAAGCGAAGCGCACGGGTGCGGTATGTCCGTCGCTGGTCACCAGTCCGGTTTCGATGAGCCGCGACAGCAGCGAACGGGCGGTGCGCTCGCCCAGGCCGGTCATTTGCTGAAACTCGCCGCGTGGCGTCGGTCCCGCCAGGAACAGGTGATACAGCGGCAGCGCAGCTTCCTGCCGGACGCCCTTGTCCTGCGATGAGCGGAAGGCGACGAGCGCCTGGATGCGCGTCTTCATGCCGTCGAGGTCGAGCATCGTCGCCATGAACTTCACCTGGTCTTCGCAGATGCCGATGAACCAGTCGCACCAGGCCCAAAGCGCCTGCTCACTCAGATTTCCCCGACCGTCCAGATCGCCCTGGCGCGGGCTGTCCGCCGCGTCGAGCAGTGCGTAGTAGCTGTCGCGCTGACGTGCGAATCCCCGGCTGGCCGACCACAAGCCTGCGCTCAGCGGCCACAGTGCGCAATGCGTCTGGAGGCGGCAGGCGCGGCCATTGCCATCGAGAAACGGATGCACCCAGGCCATGCGCTGATGCGCCGCCGCGATGGTGAACAGCACGTCTTCCAGCGGACGGGCGCGGGAATAAACTTCGTCGAAGCGCGCAAGAAAAGCCGGCAATGCCTTGGCTACGGGCGGTTCGTGCCGCCCGACGGCAACCCCTCGCTGGCGCAAAGCGCCGGGGTCGATGATGCTCCCCTCAAGAGCGCGCTCCGCTACCGGCAGCCGCCCGTAGATGGCGGCATGCGCCCGCTGCAAAAGCTCCCAGGTGAGGGGTTGCAAGCCGGCATCGACGAGACCCTCCATCTCGCGCTCGGCCTCGATGTGGGCCAGCGCCAGCCGCTGCAGCCTGGCCACGTCAGGCTTGCCGGAGAAATCCCTGCGCAGGGCGCGCTCGATGTTGCGTGGATGGGTGCTCTGACCTTCGATGCGGTTCGAGTAGTACGAGTTCATCGCGCGCACCAACTCGCGCAGGCTGGCTACCGTAGTCGCATGCGCCCCCCCCGCGAGCCGGAAGGACTGCTCAACCAGAGCGCGCGTGCGAACACGCAACTCCTCCAGTCTCTTCTGCGGCAACAGCGGCTCAAACTGCTGTGGCTGGGTATAGTGAGCGACGGCGGTTTTCATGGAAATTTTTGCCGGTCTGTTTGCCTGTTGTGTTATTTAATTTAATATTTACATTTCATTATGTTATATAACACATTAGCCAATACAATGCAAACATTTTTCCGGTATAAATGCCGGTTCTGTTTAGTCTTCTGGCAGCACTGTACGAATATCGAATACTATATATTGAACCCATGTGATTTACAGCAAGGAAAGCTATCGCCATGCAGGAACTTGGTCGCCTCGAAGACCTTCCCGAAGCCTACCGCGCAGCACTCGCCGCACAGAATCTGGTTCCGCTGTGGCCCAGCCTGCGCGCGGTGTTGCCGCCAGGCAAGCCGACGCCGCGCACCCGTCCGACCTGCTGGTCGTATCAAGCGTTGCGCCCTTTGCTGCTCCAGGCGGGCGCGCTGACGCCGATTGAAAGAGCCGAGCGCCGCGTGCTGGTGCTCGCCAATCCGGGGCATGGCCTGGAGAAGATGCAGGCCAGTTCCACCATCTATCTCGGCATGCAATTATTGCTGCCTGGGGAACGGGCGCCAGCCCACCGCCATACCCCGAATGCGGTGCGCATGATCGTCGAGGGTGAAGGCGCTTACACCACAGTCGATGGCGAAAAATGCCCGATGCAGCGTGGCGACCTGATCCTGACGCCAACCGGTGTCTGGCACGAACACGGCCACGATGGCGCACAGCCGGTGGTGTGGCTGGACGTGCTGGATCTGCCGTTGCTGTATTACATGGAAGCCTCCTATGTCACCGAAGGCCGGGCGCAGACTGTCGCCAGCGAAGCCGCCTGGCAGGCTTACCAGCACGGCGGGGTGGTACCGGCGCCGATGTTCGAGCGCAGCGTGCAAGCCTACCCGATGTTGCGCTACCCTTGGGCCGATGTGCGCAAAGCCCTGGAGACCCTGGCGGCAAGCCGCCCGCAGATCGAGGCCGTTCAACTGGCCTATGTGAACCCTGAAACCGGCGCCGATTGCCAGAAAATTCTCGGCTACTCGGCGCTGATGCTGCGTGCCGGCGAGCAACTGAAACTACCGGCGCGTTCTACTGCGGTAGTTTTCCACCAGATCGAGGGTGGCGTCGAGGTCAGCCTGGAGGACCATCAATTCAGCCTGCTGGAAGCCGACACCTGTTGCATCCCCGGCTATACACAGATCACCCTGAGCAATTGTTCCAATGATCTGCCAGCCTTTATTTTCATCGCCGACGACGCGCCGCTGCAAAAAAAACTCGGCATCTACGAGGTGCGTAGCTGAATACTGAATACGCAACTGAGTACCCTGCGGAGAAAAAATGCCTCAGCAACTTCCCATCATCGTCGCCGGCGGCGGCATCGGCGGCTTGGCCGCAGCGCTGGCGCTGGTGCGTCAGGGGTTCATGGTCAAAGTTTTGGAACAGGCGCCGGAGGTCGGTGAAATCGGCGCCGGCATCCAGCTCGGCCCCAACGCATTCCACGCCTTCGATGCGCTGGGCGTCGGCGAGAAAGCCCGCAGCCGCTCGGTGTTTACCGACGCGATGGTGATGCACGACGCGCTCGACGAAACCCTGGTTGGCCGCATCCCCACCGGCGCGGCCTTTCTTGCGCGCTTCGGCAATCCCTACGCGGTGATCCATCGCGCCGATGTGCATTTGTCGCTGCTCGAAGGTGCGCAGGAAACCGGTCGTGTGGAATTCCTCACTTCGACCCGGGTCGAGCGTATTGAGCAAGACGCCGACAGCGTGACCATCCATGACCAGCACGGTAAAACCCATCACGGCGCGGCGCTGATCGGCGCCGACGGCGTGAAGTCGGCGGTGCGGGCGCAGTATGTCAACGACCCGCCACGCGTCACCGGCCATGTGGTGTATCGCTCGGTGGTCGACAAGAAAGATTTTCCAGTCGATCTGCAATGGAACGCCGCCAGCATCTGGGTCGGCCCGAACTGCCACCTGGTGCACTACCCGTTGCGCGGCGGCGAGCAGTACAACGTGGTGGTGACGTTCCACAGCCGCCAGCAGGAAGAGTGGGGTGTCACTGAAGGCAGTTCGGAGGAAGTGCGCAGTTATTTCCAGGACATCTGCCCGCGCGCCCGCCAACTGATCGACCTGCCGAAGAACTGGAAGCGCTGGGCCACCGCCGACCGCGAACCGGTCAGCCAGTGGTCTTTCGGGCGCGCCACCTTGCTGGGCGATGCCGCACATCCGACCACCCAATACCTGGCGCAAGGCGCTTGCATGGCGCTGGAGGACGCGGTGACACTGGGCGAGGCGCTGCGCGTTACTGGCAACGATTTCGTCAAGGCCTTCGATCTTTACCAGCGTTCTCGCATCGCCCGCACTGCGCGCATCGTGCTGTCGTCGCGCGAGATGGGCCGCATCTACCACGCCAAAGGCGTCGAGCGTCTGGTGCGCAACGACTTGTGGAAAGACCGCACGCCCGAGCGCTTCTACGACGCGCTGGAGTGGCTGTATGGCTGGAATATCAACCGCTGTCTGGCCGGAGCATAACGATGCAACTATATAATTTTTTCCGCAGCGGCACTTCGCACCGCCTGCGCATTGCGCTGAACCTGAAGGGGCTTGACTACGATTATGTCGCGGTGGACCTGCGCAGCGAAGAGCATCTCGGCGCTGCCTTCAAGGCACTCAATCCGCAGGGACTGGTCCCCGCCCTGGTTGACGGCGACCAGGTCTTGACGCAGTCGCCGGCCATCATCGAATGGCTGGAGGAACGCTACCCGACGCCGCCGCTGCTGCCCGCCGCGCCGGCAGAGCGGGCGCGGGTGCGGGCAATGGCGGCGCTGATCGGCTGCGATATCCATCCGCTCAACAACCGGCGTGTTCTGGAGTATCTGCGCAACACGCTGGGCCGCGATGAAGAGGCGGTGCTGACCTGGTGCGCCAACTGGATCGATGCCGGTTTCACGGCGCTGGAAGCCATGCTGGCGGCAGACCAGCAACGCGGCGCGTTCTGCTTCGGCCATGCCCCGACGCTGGCCGATGCCTATCTGATTCCACAGGTGGACAGCGCCCGGCGCTTCAATGTCGATCTGGCGCCGTTTCCGAATATCCTTGCAGTCGAGCAGACCTGTGTCAAACTTGACGCCTTCCGGCGCGCCGCACCCGCAGCACAACCGGACGCACGTTAAGCGGCTATAACGAAACGTGATAGCTAGTAGTTGCAAAGCCGGATTGTAGAATTGTCCGCTGGCGCGCAACACGGCAATATTGTTGCTATGCTTGATCGTCGTCAATAATCACCCGGCCCTGCAAGAAGAGGGCGATAACCATGAGGAGACTGGACATGCAGCATCTGAAGAAAACTATCGCGGCAGCGACCTTGGCCCTTGCCGCTTCGCTGACAACGCAAGCTGCCGAGCCGGTGAAGATCGGCCTGGTGCTGCCGATGACCGGCCCCTTCGCCGCCTACGGCAAGCAGATCGAGCACGGTGTGAAGCTTTACCTGGCCGTCAATGGCGACACCTTCGGCGGACGCAAGGTGGAACTGATCGTCAAGGACGACAGCCCCGGCACGGCAGGGGATGTCAGCAAGCGCCTGGCCCAGGAGCTGGTGGTCAAAGACAAGGTGGATATCCTCGCCGGTTTCGCTCTGACGCCCTCGGCCTTTGCCGTCGCGCCCGTCGCCACCGAAGCCAAAAAACCGATGGTGGTGATGAACGCCGCCACCTCGGCGGTCACCACCAAATCCAACTACCTCGTGCGTACCTCCATGACCCTGCCGCAGAACGCTGCGCCGATCGCCAGTTGGGCGGCGAAGAACGGCATCAAGACGGTGTTCACCCTGGTGGCCGACTACGGCCCCGGCTATGACGCCGAAGGCCAGTTCAAGAAAACCTTCGTTGCCGCCGGCGGGCAGATCAGCGGCGAGGTTCGCGTGCCGGTGAAAAACCCCGACTTCGCGCCCTACTTGCAGAAAATCAAGGACACCAAGCCCGACGCCGTTTTCCTGTTCCTGCCGCCGGGGGCCGAAACCATTGCCTTCATGAAGGGCTACACCGAACGCGGTCTGGCGGCTGCGGGCATCCGCTTGATCGCCACCGGCGACCTGGTCGACGAAGACATTCTCGACGCCATCGGCGACCCGGCGCTCGGCCTGATTACTTCCTTCCACTACTCCGAGGCCCACAAGTCGCCGGGGAACAAGGCCTATACGGAAGCCTATTACAAGGCCTACCCGAAAGACCGGCCGAACTTCATGTCGGTCGGCGGCTATGACGGCATGCACCTGATTGCCGAGGTGCTGAAGAAAACCGGCGGCAACACCGATGCCGACAAGTTCATCGAAGCCGCCAAAGGCATGAAGTGGATCAGCCCGCGCGGCCCCATCAGCATCGACCCGGCAACCCGCGACATCGTCCAGAACATCTACATCCGCAAGGTCGAACGGGTCGGTAACAAGTTGCAGAATGTCGAGCTCGACCATGTCGCCGATTTCAAGGATCCCGGCAAGCAGTAAGTAACCCGTGAGCGGCGGAGGCGCGCAGCGGTACACTGCGCTTCCGCCGGATTTCGTTTCCACCGGAGACCCTTATGACAGTCGTCTTCGACGGCATCGCTTCGGGCCTGCTGCTGTTCCTGATCAGCGTCGGCCTGTCGGTCACGCTGGGCCTGATGAACTTCGTGAACCTCGCCCACGGCGCTTTCGCCATGTTCGGCGGTTATGTCTGCGTGGTGCTGCTGAACCGCCTCGGCGTGCCTTTCCTGGCTACGCTGCCCATCGTGTTCCTGGCCTCCGCGCTGCTTGGCGTATTGCTTGAACGCACCCTGTACCGCCGCCTGTATGGCGCTTCGCACCTTGATCAGGTGCTGTTTTCCATCGGCCTGGTATTCATGTCGATCTCGACCGCGCATTATTTCTTCGGCGCACAACAACAGCCTCTGCAACTGCCGCCGATGCTGTTGGGCCAGTTCCACCTGCCCGGCCTGGACATCGGCGTGTATCGCCTGTTCCTGATCGTCGTCGGCCTCGCCATTGCCTTTGCATTGCAGTGGATGCTGACCGGCACCCGCTTTGGCGCACAGTTGCGCGCGGCAGTCGACAACCCGCGCGCTGCGCGCGGCCTGGGCATCGACGTTGACCGCATCTTCGTCCTCACTTTTGCGCTGGGCTCGGGCCTGGCCGGCCTGGGTGGCGCGCTCGGCGTCGACATGCTGGGTCTCGATCCGGGTTTCCCGGTCAAGTACATTGCATATTTCCTGATCGTCGTCGCCGTCGGCGGCAGCGGCAGCATCAAGGGTTCCTTGATCGCTTCCTTGATTCTGGGCATCGGCGATGTCGCTGGCAAATACTACATCCCCCAGGCCGGCGCTTTCGTCATCTACGCCATCATGGTGCTGATGCTGATAGTCCGGCCGCAAGGCTTGTTTGGCCGCACTGCAGCCAAATGAGCCGCGACATCTCCATGCGCGCCGAATATGCCTTCTGGCTGCTGCCGGTGCTGGCCTACTTCGTCTTCGGCGAGAATCTCGCGCTGCTGTCGCAGATTGCCATCACTGCCTTGTTCGTGCTGTCGCTGGACCTGATCCTCGGTTATGCCGGTATCATCTCGCTCGGCCATGCCGCGTTCTTCGGCCTGGGCGCGTATGCCGCCGGCCTGCTGGCAAAATATGGCTGGGGCGATCCGCTGCTGGGCCTGGCGGCGGGCGCGCTGGTGGCGGCCACGGCGGGCTTCGCCAGCAGCTTCCTGGTGCTGCGCGGCAGCGACCTGACGCGCCTGATGGTCACCCTCGGCGTGTCGTTGATGCTGTTCGAAGCCGCCAACAAACTGACCGATTTCACCGGCGGCGTCGACGGCTTGCAGGGTGTGGAAATGCAGCCGCTGCTGGGCCTGTTCAGTTTCGATCTGTATAGCAAAACCGCCTATTGGTACAGCCTGGCTGTGCTGTTTCTGCTGTTCTGGCTGGCGCGGCGCCTGGTGCGCAGCCCCTTCGGTCTTTCCCTGCGCGGCATCAAGCAGAACGTGACGCGCATGCCTGCGCTGGGAACGCCGGTGCATCGGCGGCTGGTGGCCATCTACAGTATCGGCGCCGCTTACGCTGGTGTGGCGGGGGCCTTGCTGACGCAAACCACGCAGTTCGTTTCGCTCGACGTGATGGCTTTTTCCCGTTCCGCCGAACTGCTGCTGATTCTGGTCTTGGGCGGCAGCGGCAACCTGTATGGCGCTTTGATCGGCACAATAGTATTCATGGCCGCCCACCATTTTCTGGCCGACATCAATCCGCAATACTGGCAGTTCTGGCTGGGCGCGGCGTTGGTGCTGGTGGTGCTGTTTGCGCGCGACGGCATTATGGGCATGCTGCGTCGCCTGGTAACCAGAGGAGCACAGTAATGCCGCCGGTGCTCGAGACCCGCAAGTTGAGCAAGCGCTTTGGCGGCTTCATCGCCTGTAATGATGTCAGCCTGAATATCCAACCCGGCGCACGTCATGCCCTGATCGGCCCCAACGGCGCCGGCAAAACCACGCTCATCAATCTGCTCAGCGGTTTTCTCGAACCGGGTGCTGGCGAAGTTTTTCTCAGGGGTGAAAACGTCACCCGGCTGGCCCAGCATCGTCGCGTCAAACGCGGTTTGGTGCGGACTTTCCAGATCAATCAACTGTTCGCCGAGATGACCGTGCTGGAGTCGGTGGTCCTGTCGACTTGCGAACGTCTCGGGCTGGGCTGGCGCTGGTGGCAACCGGTGGAAAACCATGTTCATGCGGTGAGCGAAGCCACCGAATTGCTGTCCTCCCTGCACCTGCTGGACGTGGCCCAGGAAAAAGTCCGCAGCCTGCCCTACGGCAAGCGGCGCCTGATCGAAATCGCCCTGGCTCTGGCGTCCAAGCCGCAGATACTGCTGCTGGACGAACCGGCAGCCGGCGTGCCGGCCAGCGAGAGCCGGGAGTTGTTCGAGCGCATCGCGCGCCTGCCCAGGGATGTCACCATCCTGCTGATCGAGCACGACATGGATCTGGTGTTCCGCTTTGCCGAACGCATTACGGTGATGGTCGGCGGCGCCCTGCTCGCCGAGGACGTACCGGAAGTCATCGCCAATGACCGCCGCGTCAAAGAGGTCTACCTTGGTGAGGCGCATGATGCCTGACTTGCTTACACTGGAAAGCGTCTGTGCCGGCTACGGTGATGCCATCGTTCTGGAGGATATTTCTTTCAGCCTGGTCGAAGGCGGCAGCCTGGCGCTGCTGGGCCGCAACGGCATGGGCAAGACCACGCTGCTATCGACCCTGATGGGCGTCACCCGTTTCAAGTCCGGCCAGATACGCTATCGGGGCCAAGACCTTGCCATAGCGCCAGCGCATCAACGGGCGCGTCTCGGTTTCGGCTGGGTGCCGCAGGAGCGCGACATCTTCCCGTCGCTGACGGTGGAAGAAAATCTCACGGTGGTGGCGCGGCCCGGCGCGTGGAACCTGAAGCGCATCTACCAGCTCTTCCCGCGTCTGGAGGAACGCCGCGCCAACATGGGCAACCAGCTTTCCGGCGGCGAACAGCAGATGCTCGCCATGGCCCGCGCCTTGATGCTCAACCCGCAGGCGCTGCTGCTGGACGAGCCGCTGGAAGGTCTGGCGCCGCTGATCGTGCAGGAGTTGCTGCGTATCATCGGCCAGATGACGGCATCGGGTGATATGGCGGTAATCCTGGTCGAGCAGCACGCCCGGCAGATCCTGCCTCTGACACGCCAGGCCCTGGTGCTGGAACGCGGGCGTGTGGTTTTTTCAGGCGACAGTGAAGTTCTGCGAAATAACCCGGCGCAGCTTGAAAAATGGCTGGGCGTCGGCGCGCATTAGCCAGTGCTCCAGGCGCGCGGGCGCTTCATGCCGGCGATCTTGCAGGCCTGCTTGACGTAGCCATAGGGAAACAGTTCAAACAACTTGTTGCGCGAGGCCGGCCCCAGGCGCTCCGCCAGGTGCCAGATCACGAAGCGTGCATCCGGGGCGACCTGGTGCTCCCGGTAATAGTCGCGCATGAAGCTGATCGCGTCCCAGTGATCTTCTGTCAGGCGAATATTTTCCTGAAGCGCAAATGCTTCCGCCTGTTCTTCGCTCCACTCCAGCGGGTCGATCAAATAACCTTCGTCATCGACCGCCGGTGATTGGGTTTTCATTTGCACCGGACACCTCCACGGAAAAAATGGATACTCCCTTGAAACAATATATCACAACATGATAGAAATACAATGTAATATTTTGGACGTACAAAAACACAGGGGTGTTTCAGAAAATGGCGAAAGCAGCGCTAAGCGACAAGGAGTACCAAACTCTCTCGCAATTCCGCTACCAGTTGCGCCGCTTCCTGCGCTTCAGCGAGCAGGCAAGCCGCCGTCACGGCATCACCCACCTGCAATACCTGCTGTTGCTGCATATCCGGGGTACTGCGGGAAGCGAATCGGCAACGGTCGGAGAATTGGCGGAAAAACTTCAAGCCCACCATCACGGCGTGGTTGCGCTGATCACCCGTTGCGAGAAAGAGGGTTGGGTAATACGCCGGCAGGGGCGGACAGATCGGCGCGAAGTTGAAGTGCTGCTAACTGCGCAAGGCAAGCGTTTGCTGGGAAAGGTGGCGCAACTGCATCGGGATGAATTGTTGAATCTGGAGGGGAGCTTCAGGGTGCCTGAAGTACAAGACCTGCTGGGCGATTGAGCGATTGATCCGGCGGATCGCGGGATCAATTCAGGCGCTCTCGATCAGGCGGCTTGGCGCGGGCCAGGGCGGTGGGCAACAAGTCCCGAATGAACCGGACTGTGGCCTGATCTTCAATACAGTCCGCTGCAGAACCGGCCAGCAGGATTCTTTCCGGGGTGAGTGGGTGTGAAACCACATAGCCCTGCACATAGTCGACGCCCATTTCCGCCAGCGCCTCAAGCGTGGCGACATCCTCGGCCCATTCGGCGATACTGGTCATGCCCAGATTGCGGGTGAGATCGACGATGGCCTGGACGATGGCGTGATTGGCCGGATGCGCCAGCAAGTCCTTGACATAGGCGCCGTCGATCTTGACCGCATCTGCAGGCAGGCTGCGAAGATAGGAGAAAGAGGTGTATCCGGCGCCAAAGTCATCCAGCGCCAGCTTGGCGCCGTACTTGCGGATGCCGTCGATGAAATGCCGGGTGTTGGCGAGGTCGTGCAGCGCCACGCTCTCGGTGATTTCTATGCACAGCCGCTCCACCGTGGCGCCATGCTGGGCCAGGATGGCAAATGCGTCCGCAATGAATTTTTCGTCGTTGAGCGAACCGCCGCTCAAATTCACCGATACATAGCTCGAGTTTTGCAGATGCGAAGCATGCGTGCTGAGCCATTCCAGCATGGTCGTCAGCACCCATTTGTCGATGGCCGCAATCCGTCCGTTGCGCTCTGCTGCGATAATGATTTTCCCGGCGGGCAGGATGGCGTTATCCTTGTCGCGCATCCGCAACAGCACCTCGAAGTTGAGCGAGCCGTAAGGGTCTTGCAACGACATGATGGGCTGCATCACCAGCATCAGCCCCTCCGGGCGGGATTTGTCGAGGCGCTGGATCAACTGCAATTCCTCGGTGTGTTCGGTAAATACCGACATATCCTGCTGGTATACCACCAGGTTGCCGTCGTAGCCGCCCTTGGCTTCGCGGCAGGCGCGATCCGCCAGCGACACCGCATCGTCTTCCTTGGTTCCTGCGGCGATTTCAACCAGGCCTATGGAACACTTGACCTGAAAAGCCCGCCCGCCCACTGCAAACGGCTGAATGGAAATGCCGGTAATGATTTCGCGGCACAATTCGGCAGCCGACTGGATTGCGCCGAACGGAAAAATAATCACGAACTCGTCCCCGCCGACCCGCCCCAGCACCTGCCCTTCAACCAGGATTTTATTGATGCGCTTGCAGACATGGCGCAACACCATATCGCCAGCGATATGCCCGAACAGATCATTGATCAGTTTGAATCGATCCAGGTCCAGGTAGGCCAGCGCCATTGTCTGATCCTGGGTCAGCGCGCGATTGGCTGCTTCGAACGCCTTCTCCACGCCGCGCCGGTTGAAGATGCCGGTCAAGGGATCATGGTCCGCCAGAAAGCGCAGCTTTGCGGATGCTTCGACACGCACGGTGATATCCTGCAACGAGCCCTCGATCAGCCCCTTCACCTGAGTTGCTTTAACCAGAAAACTGCGTTGCCTGCCTTCGCGGTTGGGGATGCTCTTCAACTCCATATCCTCGCCTGCCGGGCTGGCGGCAAGCGCCCGCAGGCGCTCCCAGGCGCCCGCCTCGAAACTGTCGCCCCAGCGGCCGGAATTGCCTGCGTATCCCACCAGCATATTTTTATATGCCGGATTGACCTGGGCGATGCGGCCTTCTTCATCCAGTGAAAACAATCCGATCGGTATGGCCTCGTAGGTGTTGCGCAGCTTGTCCTGCGCCTTCCTCCGTCCCAGCCGCTCCTGCCGCATCTGCTGGGCTATCGCCAGCGAAGCCAGCAGGCTCGACGCCAGGGCTGCAGTAACGCTATTGACGCTGCCGATCAGATCACGATAATCCAAAGCCGCAGCCAGGACTTCGTTGAGGCTGGCCAGGAGAGCCACTGCAAGCCCCGCGCCATACCACATCGCCACCCTGGAGCGGGTCGCTATCAGGATGCGAACCAGCAGGAAGACAATCACTGCGGTAGCGCATAGGGTAAATACCCACAAAACGGGGAGGAAACTAGCGTAGGGCAACGTACTGGCTGCTAACAACAAGGGCAAACAGGACCACTGGTTGAGACGCAGCAGGGCCGAATATTTTATCTGTTTCAGGTCGTCGGAAAACAACTTGCTGAAAAGTGTAATGGTTAAGATGTAATAAACCGACATAGTCAGCTTGCGCAATGGAATTATCCAGTCCGGAGAAATCGTGCGCTCCAGCCACTGAGTATCCCAACCGGCTGAAAGCGCCGCCAGACGCAGGTTGGCGACCAGCCAAGCGGCGAAGAGCACATACAGCCACTCTCGGCTGATGATGGCGGTCATCAGCACAAACAATGAGAGCGTAATCAGTCCCCCGTCCAGCAGTCCCTCATTGCGCTGAAACTTGAGCTCCGACACACGGAACTGTTCTTTCGGCCACAGGATAGCCGTAATATGCGCCGGGCCGGTATGGCTGGCCCGGCACAGCAGCCGGAGCGGAGCAGGCATTTCTCCAAGCTCCAGCGCAAAACCGGTCTTGCTCGCTTTCATGGCGCCCTCGGCTGCGATGCGGCTCGCCATGCCGAGGGAATGGAAGTCCGCCGCGCTCCAGCAGGCGGCATTCAAGGCGTGGCGGGAAGGGAGTTCCACAACCACCGGGCGAGCACTCGCCGGCACCTTGAAACTGAACCAGAACGGCGCCTCCGACAGGCGCGTATTGCGGTAAGAGGCCAGCGGCTGATTGTCCAGTTGCGCCAGGGCTTGTTGCGGCGTGAGGTTCGCCGCCGGTCCGTCTTGTGCAAAGGAGGAAAACGAGAGCTGGCTAGCCCCGTCCAGCGGATACTGATTCTGCAACAGCAGCAGCGCCGCCAGCGAAGCCAGGGCTATGGCGGCCGGGACGGCGTAGGCGGATAGCCGGTACAAAAATAAATCGATTGCCGCATTGAGGCCCGATCCAAATAGTCGCTGCATGCTTATGGTTTTTTTCCGAAACGAGGGCGGTAGAGCCGCGGTAGCCTGCTGTTCAAGCCGCGATTCTACCGCCAGATTCCCGCATCTTAATTCATTCTGGCGTAGGCCGATGCTGGAAAATGCCTATCCACGACCGCCTGGTAGTCTGCGCCGCACAGGTCGATATCCGCATGATCGGTATTAAACACAAAATCATATAGCGGATGTCCAGCTCGACTCCAATTCTGTTCGGCGCGTTCGACGCTGAAAGCCATCACCCGGTGTGGAATATTTCCAACATGACGCATCGGTATAAATTCGCCGCCTGGCAGAACATCCTGGAACAGCAGCGCCTCATACTGCCGATCCAGGGGCGAACGGGCCGTAATTACCATCCATTCGATTTCGTCCAGCAGGCAGTACTGGAAATACGCTTTGAACAGCGCCGTCTTGACCAGTCTTCCCGAGCGGTTATTGGTGACGCCCAGACGGGTGGCTTCGGCCTGGCTTTTGCCTTGCAACCATGACGGCAATACCACCGACTGCTCCAGCGCCAGCTTGCGGTAACGGTTGGTCTGGATACGCATGGTGCCGAGGGGTGCGCCATCCAGCTTGGATTCCGCCAGCAACACCACCGTACCCGGCTCGTTGTCGCCGGCTTCCGCTTTCTCCAGCAAAGCCGCGACTGCGGGAATATGGCGCCCATAAGCTGCATGACGAATCGAAACCGCCTTGTCGAGATCCTCCTCGTTGCGGACGATCCTGATGCTGAACGGCAGCCTCTCCTCGACCAGCGCCGTCTGCGGCGGCAAAGCTTCCGCCCGGGATGCAGAACCGCCAAGAGGCGGCATATTGTGATGCGCAACTTCCACACAGGTATTCAGTTCCATTTGCAAGTCTCCCTCTCATAAAAAAGTGGCGTCGCCACGGTTCCCACGGTTGAAATAGCCTGGCCGACTTCCTGTATTGCTGCAGTTACTGGAAATCATTCCG
>JACQAO010000009.1 GCA_016194935.1 Betaproteobacteria bacterium | reverse complement strand
CACGCACAGACTTTTCAATGACCTTGCAGAGGGAGTGCCGGCATGATGCTCAAACAGAAGCGAATTCACGTTCTTATTGGTTATGCTATTGGTGTGGGGGCGTTCACCCTGACCGCTAGCACGGTTCAGGCGCAGCAGCCGGAACGAATAACCATCACAGGTTCCAGCATTTCACGAGTAGCGACAGAAAATGCTCTGCCGATTCAAGTGATATCCCAGGAAGACATTAAGCGTTCCGGCGTAACGACGACCGCTGATTTGATGGACAAGTTGTCCTCAAATTCCGGTGGCTATAACGTCTCCGTCGGTGTCGGCGACTCAGGGCAACCGGGTTTCTCGGGTGCGTCGATGCGTGGCTTGGGCAGCAGCAATACTTTGGTCCTTCTAAACGGTCGAAGGGTAGCTAACTACGCGTTCAATGGCGGCGCGGTAGACCTGAACTCTATCTCGTTGGCCGCCGTGGAGCGCGTCGAGATACTGAAAGACGGTGCTTCAGCGATCTATGGTACCGACGCGATAGGCGGCGTGATCAACTTCATCCTGCGCAAGGACTTCAAGGGTGCCGAAGTCTCGGCTTACACCACAGACACCAAGCATGGTGGGGGCAATACCAACAAGGTGACCGCAACATTCGGCTACGGTGATCTCCAAACGCAGAAGTTCAATGTCTTCCTCGCTATCGACGGTGAGAATTCGCAGGCTCTGCACGCTACCCAGCGCGATTTCGCCAAGACCGGCATCCGCCCCGACTTGGGATTTTCCAAGACTAGCGGCAACAGCTACCCGGCCAACTTCACCTATGCCGGTGGCCCAGGCACCCTGAATCCTGCGGCGGCGACCGGCTGTGTCCCCGCACTTGGGTCTTATCACATCAATCCATCCACGGGTGCGCCGAGCACGACGCGCAACGACTGCCGTTTCGACTACTCTTCGCAACTGGATATTTTCCCGCCGGTCGAGCGTCAATCCGTACTGGCCCGCGGCGTATTCCAGCTTTCGGCCGATCACCAGGCCTTCGCCGAGTTCATGCAGGTCGACAACAAGACCCGCTTCGCGTCTTCGCAGACTCCGATCAACGATTTCACCGGCAACGGCCCCTTCCTGTATCCGGCGGGCGGCAAGTATTATCCGACCTCGGTGACCCTGGCCAACGGCACCGTGGTGCATCCCACTGGCGACCTGACGCTCGCCTTCCGCGGCGTGGCTTCTGGCTTACGCACCGACGAAGCGGTGTCCAAGGCGAACCGTTTCATCGTCGGTCTGGAAGGCGTGGTATCAGGCTGGGACTACAATACCGCCTTCTCTCAGAGCAAGAGCAAGGTGGATGACAATTATGTCGACGGCTGGTTGTATGAGTCGAAGATGAAGGCGGTACTACTCACCGGAAACGTCAATCCGTTCGGTCCGCAGGACGCCGCCGGCAATGCGCTGTTGCAAAGCGCCAAGATTCTTGGTTTGGTTCGTACCGCCGAGGGGAAGACGACTTCCTGGGACGGCAAGATTTCCAGGGAAATCGCCAAGATGGCGTCCGGTCCGCTGGAACTGGCCATCGGCGCCGAGCACCGCAAGGAAGAACTCTCAGATATCCCGCAGCCGGTTTTCTCTTCCGGTGACATTCTCGGCGGTGGCGGCAATTTGCAGAAGATCGGGGCTTCCCGCACCGTGAACGCGCTGTTCACTGAGCTTAACGTACCGCTCAGAAAGGACCTGACGGCCCAACTAGCCGTGCGTTACGATGACTATAGTGATGTCGGCAGCACCACCAACCCGAAGATTGGCCTGCGTTACCAGCCGACCAAGAGTGTGCTGGTGCGCGGTTCCTACAATACTGGTTTCCGCGCTCCGACCCTGCCGGATCTCTTCTCCCCGAACTACAGGGGCAACACCGCAGACAACCACAATGATCCGATCCGTTGCCCGAATGGCGTGCCGGTCGGCCCCTTTGTGAACGCCGGACTCGAGTGCGATGCGCAAATGCCGAATCAGGGCGGCGGCAATCCCAAGTTGCAGCCTGAAAAGTCCACCCAATGGTCCTTGGGCACGGTACTGGAGCTCGCCAAGGGTTGGGTGGCGACCGCCGATTACTGGAGCATCGAACGCAAAAATTCGATCAACAGCCTGGGCGACAACACCTTGTTCGGCAACTACGCCAAATACAGCAGTCAGTATTTCGTCCGGCGGCCTTCGGATAACAATGTGGGAATCCCAGGTCCGATCGACTATGTGATCCAGACCCAGCAAAACCTTGGCAAATACAAGACCGAGGGCTTGGACCTGAACGTCGCTTGGACTTTGCCGAGGACCAGCTACGGCCAATTCAAGCTTGCCATCGACGGTACCCTGGTTACCAAGTATGAGTACCAAACGGAGAAGGACGGCGTCTTTATCAATAATCTGGGCAAGTACACCTCGGATAACTTCGCTATACCCCGTTGGCGTCATACCGCCACCGTCAATTACCAGCGTGGTGCCTGGGACGCCACGCTGGCCAACAACTTCGTCCAGGGCTACCAGGACGACGGTGGTGCGCGCGATGTCGGCAACTACAGCACTTGGGATGCTCAGGTAGCTTGGTCAGGCATCAAAAACCTTCAACTGGTTGCCGGTATCCGGAATCTGTTGGACACCGACCCACCAGCTTCCGTGCAGGGTCAGACCTTCCAGGTGGGCTATGATCCAAGATTTACCAACCCACTTGGCCGCATGATCTACGGCAGCTTCAACTATAAGTTCAAGTAATGGAATAAAGAAAATAGGAGGCTGGCTTCATTTTTGAATAAGGCCGGACTCTGGAATATTTCGATACGCCCCCTCCTGATCGAGGGGGCGGTTTTTTTTAAATCACAAAAATTTATACAAGTAGAAGCTTCTCTTGGGTAAGTTTTCCCGCTAGAATCCGCTTTTTGCAAAATATGCGTTGCGAAAAAGCCCGTCTTCTTCGCTTGTGTCTGTGGCAAACCTGATAATCCATATGTCATAATGAGTTACGTACAACCCCATGATTCCGGCAGGCGGCTGACGGATTTGTTTCATGGATCGCCATCAATGGTGTGATGCACAAGACGAGGATTGGCTTGCTTTATCACTTGCAATGCGGACAATAATGTCCGATACTGACGCCCATGAAGGGTCATGAGTTCCTCAAGAGGATTCAGAAGCTGGCGAAGAAAAAGGCTGTCGCCTGCTCCTGGCGCCCGGACCAGGGTAAAGGCTCGCATGGGGTGCTGAAGTACGGCGACAAACGAACCACTGTGCGCAACCTCAAGGATGAACTCAAGACTGGCACGTATCACGGCATGCTTAAGCAATTAGGTCTGACGGAAAATGACTTTACATAGGAGCAGATCATGCAGCGATTCATCTACCCCGTGATCCTGACCCCGGACAAGAAAGCAGGTGGCTTCGTCGTCACCTGCCGCGATGTTCCGGAGCTTGTGACTCAGGGTGAGAGTATCGAGGAGGCCATCAGCGAGGCCGAGGGCGCTCTGGAAGCCGCCATCGAGATGCGGATCGAGGATGGAATGAGCATCCCTGTACCGTCCGCAAAGAAGCGCGGTGAGCACCTTGCAGGCTTACCGGTCGGGACAGCGATGAAGGCGGCGCTACATGTTTCGATGCAGGAACAAAACGTATCGAAGGCTGAGCTTGCACGCCGCTTGGGGCTGGATGAGAAGGAGGCCAGGCGGATGCTTGATCCGAAGCATGGCACCAAGGTTCCAGCCCTGGAGCGCGCCCTTCATGCGCTGGGCAGGCGAATTGAACTGGTGGTGGTTTGATTAAGATCACGCCACATGATTTCATGCGTAACGCGCTCTATGCGATAATATGAAATGCAAGAAGAAACCATTCCCATCCTTGACGCCCTCGGCGAATCTGTAAATCCATAAGTCATAATGAGCTACGTCCAACCCCATGATTCCGGCAGGCGGCTGACGGGATTTGTATTTGTCGTGCTGCTCCATGTGGTGCTGATTTATGCACTGATCAATGGTCTGGCGCGCAAGATCGTCCAGGTGGTCAGCGAGCCGCTGGAAACCAAGATTATCGAGGAGGTGAAGCCGCCTCCGGATAAACCGCCGCCACCCCCGCCGCCCAAGCTGGCGCCGCCCCCGCCGCCTTACATTCCGCCGCCCGAAGTGCAGGTGCAGTTGCCGCCGTCGGTCCAGCAGCATGCAATCACGGCGGTGACCAGCGTCAAGCCGCCACCCGCGCCAGTGAGGCCGCATGTGCCGAACCGCGCAGCGGCGATCGTCAATGCCAGCGCCTGCGACAAGCCGGAGTATCCGCCGGCGTCGCTGCGGGCGCAGGAGACCGGCATTGTGACGCTGCGTTTCCTGATCGACGTGGATGGCCGGGTGCTGGAAAGCAAGGTTGAGCGCTCTTCCGGCTCGCGCCGTCTCGACGAAGCGGCGCGCAAAGCGCTAGGCCTGTGCAAGTTTCAGCCGGCTACCGTCGATGGCAAGCCGGAGAAATCCTGGGCGCCGATCCAGTATGAGTGGCGTATCGAATGAACCCAAATAAGCAGCACACCCCCGTTAATTTCAGGATGATCACACTATGAGTATCAGATCACAACTACGCAATCTCTTGACCGCACTGTTCCTGGCCGTTACGCTGGTGGCGGGCGGAATGCTGGCGACGACAGCGCAGGCCCAGACCCCCGCAACTACGGAAGCGCCGGCGGCAGGTGCGCCGCCCGCCGATGTGGTGACCAGTAATCCCTATGGCATCGACGCACTGTGGAACCAGGGCGACTTCGTCGCCAAAGGCACCCTGCTGATGCTTGCCATCATGTCGATGGGAACCTGGTACATCGGCATCGTCAAGCTGCTGGAGCAATCGAAGCTGCTCAAGCAAGCCAAGGAAGCCCAGGCAAAATTCTGGAAGACCAAAACCATCCAGGACGGCATCCGCAGCCTGCATGAGGACAGCGCCTTCCGTTACATCGCCGAGGAAAGCTCCAAGGCCAGTGAGCATCACGAAAGCACGCTGCTCGACACCGATCTCAACTCCTGGATCGGCATGGCGGTGCAGCGCTCCATCGACACCATCGGCAACCGCATGCAGAACGGCCTGGCTTTCCTCGCCACGGTCGGCTCAACCGCGCCGTTCGTGGGACTGTTCGGCACGGTGTGGGGGATCTATCACGCCTTGACGGCGATCGGCATCGCCGGTCAAGCATCCATCGACAAGGTGGCCGGCCCGGTCGGCGAGGCGCTGATCATGACCGCGATGGGCTTGGCGGTCGCAGTGCCGGCAGTGCTGGGTTACAACTGGCTGGTGCGCCGCAATAAAGTCGCCATGGAAAATGTCCGTCATTTCAGCAGCGAGTTGCACATGGTGTTGCTGTCGCGCAGCCGCAGCTCCGCCCAAGGCGCCTGAACATGAGCTTCTCCATTGGTTCCGAGGCGGAAGACGAAGTCGTCTCGTCCATCAACACCACGCCGCTGGTGGATGTGATGCTGGTGCTGCTGATCATATTTCTGATCACCATCCCGGTGGTCGTCCAGAATGTGCCGGTGGAACTGCCCAAAGAGAGCAATGTCCCAACCCAGACCAAGCCGGAGAATATCGTCATCTCGGTCAACCGCGAAGGCGAAATATTCTGGGATCGGGTGCTGGTGCCGGATACGCAGAAACTGGTCGACAAGCTCAAGGTGGAGGCCGTGAAAATTCCGCAGCCGGAAGTGCATATCCGGGGCGATGCCGATGCGCGCTACGAGTTTGTCGGCAAAGTGATCTTTGCCTGCCAGCGCGCCGGTATTATCAAAGTGGGCTTCATCACCGAACCGCCAGTACGCGGCGGCTGATGAACTGGAGAAATACGTTATGGGCATGAATGTAGGCAGTACCAGCAGCTCGGGCGATCCGGAAGTTATGGTCGACATCAACACCACGCCGTTGATCGACGTGATGCTGGTGTTGCTGATCATGCTGATCATCACCATCCCCATCCAGACGCACGCAGTCAAGCTCAACATGCCGGTGAATACTCCGCCGCAGCAAACCACCCCGCCGGAGGTGGTTACCATCGAGGTGGATTTCGACGGCACCATCCTGTGGAACGGCCAGGCGCTGGCGGGCAAGCCCGATCTTGAGGCGCACCTGCGTTCCGCTGCGGCCTCGGCGGTACAGCCGGAGATCCATCTGCGCCCGAACAAGCTGGTCAAGTACAAATACGTGGCGATGGTCATGGCGGCGGCCCAGCGCATCGGCCTGACCAAGATCGGGATTATCGGCAACGAACAATTTATCAACTAAGCATCAACTGAGGCGACCCAAGATGTTCAAGCACTATCGCAGGATGGGCGGGATTGCGCTGGTTTTGGGCGCACTCGCCGTATCAAATAGCACCATTGGAACCGTACAAGCCGAAGAGGCGGCGCAAAAAAATACGGTGCGCCCGGAAATCGGCAAGCCGCTGCAAGCCGCCCTGGATTTGCTGAAGCAGAAAAAAAGCAAAGACGCACTGGCCAAACTGCGCGAGACTGATGCCGTCAAGGACAAGACACCCTACGAGACCCTTGTGATCGGGCAGGTGCAAGGCCAGGCTGCGGCAGCATCCGGCGAAGCCATCGTCGCCGCGCACGCCTTCGAGGCGGCAGCGGCATCGCCCGCCGCGCCGGACAAAGAAAAACTGCAATTTCTTGCCGCCGCCGCCGGTCAGTATTATGTCGCCAAGGAATACGCAAAATCAGCCGATCTGAGCGCGCGCTATTTCAAGAACGGCGGCAGTGACAAGGCGCAGCGCACGCTGTACGTCCAGGCTTTGTATCTGGGCAACAACTTCTCTCAGGCCGCCAAGGAATTGCAAGCCGACATACAAGCTGATGAGCAGGCAGGCAAAGCGCCTACCGAGATTAGCTTGCAGTTGCTGGCCAACGCCTACCTCAAGCAGCAGAATACTGCGGGTTACGCCAGCGCTATGGAAAGGCTGGTAGCCCACTATCCCAAGAAAGATTACTGGCAGGCGGTGATCTATGGAATGGCTTCCCGCGCGGGCTTTCCGGATCGATTGGCGCTGGATCTCGACCGGCTCAAGCTGGCCACCGGCACCATGCGCGGCGCCAATGACTACGTAGAGGCGACGCAGCTATCCCTGCAATCGGGTTTTCCGGCGGAAGCCAAGCAATTCATCGACGCTGGCTACAGCGCCGGCTTGCTCGGCACAGGGAGTGATGCCGAGCGACACAAACGTCTCAAGGATCTGGTTGCCAAAAACCTTGCAGCGGATAATAAAACCCTGGGCCAGGACGATGCCCAGGTCGCCGCCGACAAGACAGGTACGCCGTTGTTTAACACCGGCTTCAACTACGTGTTGCACGGCCAGGCCGAGAAGGGCCTGGCGATGATGGAGAAAGGGCTGGCCAAAGGCGGCTTGAAGCATCTGGAAGACGCCCGCCTGCAACTGGCTTACGCCTACCATCTCGCCGGACAGCCGCAAAAGGCGATTCAGACGTTCAGGAGAATCCCCGGTTCAGACAGTGCCGCCGCGCTGGCGCGGCTGTGGGTGATCCGGTTGGGACAGGCGGGGTAGTAGTTACAAGTTACAAGTCACAAGTCACTTACCCGTTCCGACCGCCTTCAGCAGTTCATTGAAGTCATCCGGCGGATTCCCGGCTTCCAGCATACGGCGAAAAACTGCATAGGGGTCGGATGATGCGCCATCCTTGCGCAAGGTGTCCGCGTCGTTCAGCCACGCGAAGACGATGACCTTGTGCGCAGAAGAGAACTTGAAGAAAAGTCGCATACGGTCGGGCAGGCCATGTTGTTTTACCCTTCGCCAGCCGGTAAAGCGAGCACCCAGCGTCTTGCCGAGACGGAAGTCGGAATGCTCAGGGTCGCGCGGCACCGTCTCGTGCACGATGTGCACCAGGGCGGCAAATAGCTTTACCTCGGGGTGTGACGCGAAGTGGCGTTTGTCCAGTGCTGCCCTGAGATGCTTGACCCGATCCCGTAGTGTGCGCCAACGGACGTCAAACAATTCTCCGAACCAGATTTGCCAGCCGTTGCTCTCACGGGGTTTCGCCCCCTCATTCAAGCACGACGCCCTTCACCAAGGCCAGGTCATCTGCGGCATCGGCATTTGTGTAAGGAAGGATGCTGGCGGGCGTCTGCATCATGCGGGCATCGAGCAAGGCAAGAAAAGGCGCAAGGGCGGGGTCTTCCGCGCCAGCTGCGCCGGCCCTAGCCAGATGGACCTCGCCGCTGTCTGAGACCCGATAGACAACGCGGTCATGCTTGTGCAGCCCAAGTACCTTCCGAACGGCATCGGGAATGGTCGTCTGATAACGGGCAGTCAAGGTGGATTCGGCTTCCAGGACGGTCATGGCCAGCTTCTCTTCAAAGGCAGAAAATACAATGGTAATGCACTTGCATTACCATTGCAACAATCTTCTTACATTTCCCGGTCAGGATGCGGCGGCCTGACGGCGGATGCGTTGATCCGCTTTGGGAATCGCGCTCAGCAGTTTCTGTGTGTAGGGGTGTTGCGGTTGCCGGTAGATGTCGTCGGAGTTGGCCAGTTCCACCACCTCGCCCTGGCTCATCACCATTACCTGGTCGGACATGTACTTCACCACCGCCAGGTCGTGCGAGATGAAGATGTAACTCATCTTGAATTCGTCCTGTAAATCCTGCAACAGGTTCAGCACCTGCGCCTGCACCGAGACATCCAGCGCAGAAACCGATTCGTCGCAAATCAGGATGTCCGGCTTCATGGTCAGGCAGCGGGCAATCGCAATGCGCTGGCGCTGCCCGCCGGAAAACTCGTGCGGATACTTGTGATACGCAGTCTCCGGCAAGCCTACCCGCGCCAGCAATTCATGCACCATTTGGCTGCGCGCGGCATCGCTGTCGCCAATGCCGTGTATCAGTAAAGGCTCCGAAAGAATCTGCCCCACCGTGAAACGCGGGTTGAGCGAGGCATAGGGATTTTGAAAAATAATCTGGATGCGGCGCTTGTAGTCCTTGAACTGATGCTTCGGCATGGCAAGAATGTCGTGACCCTGCCGAACAAACCTTCGCGCGAATAAAAGCTCTTGCCAAGATGGCTCACCTCAAGAATGATGGGTTCGTTGCCGGATAAGCCGCGCGTCCGCTGTGCGGGTTCCGGCGGCGGCGTGGCGGTATTCATGAAGTCCTCGATCACCGCCAGCCGCTGGGGCCGCTGTTCCAGCGGCGGGCGGCATTTGAGCAAGGCCTGCGTATAGGCGTCGCGCGGGTTGCGGAACACTGCGTCGGTGGCGCCGTTCTCGCGGATCTCGCCGTTGCGCATCACCACCACCTGATCCGCAATTTCTCCGACCACCGCCAGATCGTGGGTGATGAACAGCACCGACATGCGATGCTTGTCCTGCAAGGCCGCCAGCAGTTCGAGGATTTGTTTCTGGATGGTCACGTCAAGCGCTGTGGTGGGTTCGTCGGCGATCAACAACTTGGGATTGCAGGCAATCGCCATGGCGATCATCACCCGCTGCTGCTGCCCGCCGGAAAGCTGGAAGGGGTAGGCCGCACTCTTGGCAGCCGGATCTGGAATGCCCACTTCATCCAGCAGCTCCAGCACGCGCGCCCGCGCCTGGCGCGGGCTGAGTCCCATATGCAAACGCAAGACTTCGGCAATCTGGTAGCCGACGGTGAACACCGGGTTGAGCGAGCTCATCGGCTCCTGAAAAATCATCGAGATGTCTTTGCCGCGCAAAGCGCGTAACTCCGTGTTCGACAGGGTCAGCAGATTACGTCCGCCATACAGGATTTGGCTGCCGGGCAACACCAGCGAATTTTCCGGCGGCAGCAGCCCGAGTATGGCCAGCGAAGTCACCGATTTGCCGCTGCCGGATTCGCCGACCAGCGCCACCGTGGAGTTGATGGGTATGTCGAAGCTGACACCCTTGACGGCTTCGAACGGCGGGAGTTTGCTGTGCTTGTCGAGGCGAAAGCTGACACGCAGATCGCGCACGCCGAGCAAAATATTCTGTTCCATGGCGCGCCCTTATTTAAGTTTCGGATCGAGCGCGTCGCGCAGCGCATCGGTGAATAACGAGAAGGCGGTCACCAGCACCGCCATCGCCACGCTGGCGGCGGTGAGCTGCCACCACTTGCCGAGGATCAGCTCGTTTTGCGCCTCGTTCAGCATGCTGCCCCAGGAAGCCACGCCGACCGGCACGCCGAAGCCCAGGAAGCTCAGGATCACTTCGGACTTGATGAAGGCCACGGTGAGGATGGACATTTGCACAAAGGAAATATGGCTGATGTTGGGAAAGATGTGCACGAACATCTTGCGCATGTCAGAAGCGCCGATGGCGTCCGCCGCCATCACATATTCGCGGTTCTTGTGCTTGATGTATTCGGCGCGCACCAGGCGGAACACCCCCGTCCAGCCGGTCAGGCCGAGGATCAGCACGATGGTCAGCACACCCTTCTGCTGCAACACCGCCGCCACCGCCAGAATCAGCAGCAGATAAGGAATCGACGTGAACACGCTATAGAACCAGTTGAAAAAATCGTCCGTCCATTTACCGTAATAACCCGCCAAGGCGCCGAACAAGGTACCCAGCACGGTTGCCAGCAGCGCCGCCGCGAGGCCGACAGTGATCGAGGTCTCCGAGCCCTTGATGGTTTTCAGAATAATGTCGTGGCCCCATTTGTCGGCGCCGAAAGGCAGGGTAGCGCGTCTGACCGGGGCTGCGGCCTTATCCTTACCCAGCGTGCTGCGGAGTTCGGCGATTTCTTTGGCGAGTGGATCGACAATGCCGTAGTAATCGAGCGGAGCGTCACCGCCGCCTGTCCCCGCCGCCGCCGCTGCGTCACGCTCGGCGCGCAGTTGCTTGAGCACCGGGCCGAGCGGGTCGCGCGGATTATCCGGGACGGGGGCTTCCGCCGCGTGCATGCCTTCGACGCCGCGTTCCTCGGCGCTTTGCGCGCCCATGAAAGTGGGCGGTGCGTAATTGACCCCGACCTCGGCGTCCCAGTGCTTGGCGACCAGACCCAGCGCCGAAAGCAGCAGGGTGACCAGGAACAGCGCCACCACGGCCAGCGCCGCCATCGCCAGCCGGTCGCTGCGCAAGCGGCGCCAGGCCATGATCCAAAGTCCCGGCGAAGAGTGGGCGTGCGCGGGTTGAGCGTTGGCGGAAGTTTGCGTATTCATGGCCCCGCTCATCCTATTTGAGTTGCACGCGCGGATCGATTGCCTTGTACAGCAAGTCGGCCAGCAAATTGAAGAGCATGGTCGCCGCCGCCACATACACGGTGATGGCCTTGATCACGGGGAAGTCGGAGCGCTCCACCGCCAGGATGATTTCACGGCCGATGCCGGGAATCGAGAAGAAGCGTTCGATCAGGAAAGCGCCGATGAGCAGCGCCGGAAGGTTCGACATGACATAAGTGACGACGGGAATGGCGGCGTTGCGCAGCACATGCACCCACAGGATGCGCGGCTCGGACAGCCCCTTGGCGCGGGCGGTGCGAACGTAATCCTGACTGATCTCATCGAGGAAAAAAGTTCTGAAAAGGCGCAGGCTGGGCGCAATGCTGACCGTCAGCCCGATCAGGATCGGCAGCAGCGCGTAGTGGAACAGGTTTTCGCTGAAGCTGTCGCCCCAGCCCTGCACCGGGAACCAGCCGAACTTGTAGGCCAGCACATACTGGAACACGATGATGTAGACCAGGATGCTGATCGACATGCCCACCGTGCAGGCGATCATTACCATCCGGTCGGTCAGGGAGCCGCGCACATACGCCACGCCCAGCGCCAGGCCAATGGAAATCAGCGTTTCCAGGATGGTCAGCGGAACCAGTACAGTCAGCGAAGGGCCAAGACGTGTCGACAGGACATGCGAGATGGTTTCGCCGGTACTCCAGCTCGCGCCGAAATCCATGGTGACAATTTGTTTGACGAATATCCACAACTGCACCCAGTAGGATTCGTCGATGCCCAACTGCTTGCGGATATTGGCGATCTGCGCGGGATTCGACATTTTGCCGGCCAGGATATAGGCGGGGTCTCCGCCCACCCAGTTGAACAGCAGGAACACCAGCACCACCACCCCCAGCAGGGTGGGCAGCATTTGCCAGAGACGGCGGAGTATGTAAGCGGCCATAAATTTCCTCGACGCGGGATGGGCTACAGCAGGCGGGCAAGAAGGGCGCGCATCATTTTTTCTCCTTCTTCATGTCGAAGTACAACCATTCGCAGTGCAGGATCGGATGCTTCTTGTAGCCGATCACATTCGGCTGCGCCAGCATGTTGCGGTAGCGCGCATAGCCGACGCGGATCGGCGCATACACTTCCAGAACCCGCGCCATTTTGTGATACAGCAGGTTGCGCTCGGGGCTGTCCGGCAGCTTCTGCGATGCCGCGTAGAGCGCATCGTACTCGGGAATCTGGCTGCAACCGTTGTTGTTCTGGTGGGTGTTGGGGCCGTAGAACAACTGCATGAAATTGTCGGCATCCGGGTAGTCGGCGATCCACGGCGAGTTGCGCGACATCAGCTCGCATTGCTTTTCCGCCTTGAGCAGGTCGGGGAAAGGCATCATATTGTCCTTCATGCGGATGCCCAGCGAGTTGTAAACCTTCTTCCAGATTTCCGACTGCTGCCTGCCATTCGAATCGGCGCGCGCCGAATAGGTGATGGTCAGCGGCTTGCCGTCGGGCAGAGTGCGGTAGCCGTCGGCGCCTTTCTTGTAGCCGAACTGGTCGAGCAGGGCATTGGCAAGTCGCGGGTTGTAGTGCACCGAGCTGCGATAATCGGGGTCGTAGCCGACGATGCCGGGCGGAATCGGATATTCCAGCGGCACCGCCTCGCCGTTCCAGACGATGGCAATTTCCTCCTGCGGGTTATACGCCAGGGCGATGGCGCGACGCAAGGCAATTTTTTCCTTGGTGAGACCGCCGACCACCGGGTCCTGCATGTTCCAGTAGTTATAGCTGATCTCCGGGTCGATGATGCGCGACAACTGGATGCCCTGGGCGGCCAGCTCGGGACGCAGCTTGCCGTTGATCAGCGCCTTGGGCGCGAGGGGGCCTTGCAGCTCCACCAGGTCAACCTGCTTGTCGATGAAAGACAGCCAGCGCGACTGGTCTTCCACCATCACGCGGATGTCGACGCGACCGATTTGCGGCATGCGCTTGCCTTTCATGGCGGCGACGATGGCCTGGTCTTCGGGATCGGAGCCGGCCTGGAAATTCCACGTAAACCCCCGGTAGCCGGGATTGGCGTCCAGCACAATGCGCGAACCGCGCACCCATTCGGCCAGATAATAAGCGCCGGTGCCGACCGGGTGGCCCATCACCTGTCCGGCGACATCGCGGTATTTTTCGACTACTTCATGCGCCACCGCGCTGGTTGGCTCGTGCGCCAGGATCATGCCCAGGTTGAAATCCGGGTGCTTGAGATGGACGCGCAGAGTGTAACGGTCGAGCAGTTCGAAACCCGCGACGGGAGCGTTGTAATCGAAATGGCCGGTTTTTTTGGCTTGCGCCGCCAACTCGTCGAAGCCGACCACTTTGCCCTCGAACAGCCAGCTATGCGGCGAAGCGAGTTTGGGGTCGAGCAGACGCTTGAACGAATACACGTAATCGGCCATGGTCAACTCGCGGCGCTTGCCGCCAAAGGCCGGGTCGGGGTAAAAGTAGATGCCCTTCTTCAGATGGATGGTGTAGGTCTTGCCGCCGTCGGTAATTTCCGGCAGCGCTTCGGCGGTCTGTGGCGCAAGTTTGGCGGGGCGCGCCAGATAGTCGTAGGTATACAGCGTTTCGAAGATGGACTGAACCACTTGCGCCGAATACAGGTCGCGGGAGATGGCTGGATCGAAGCCGTTTTCCGGCGCAACGAAAACGGCGTGCAGAATTTTCTCAGGATCTGCAGCCTGCGCCTGCTGCAGCGGCCAAACGCACAGACACAGCAGCGTCAGGCACAGGGAGAGTGCTCGGCACAACCGGAAAAACAGGCGGCAGCTCATTTAATGCTTCTCCACATCGAGGTAAGGCCAATCCGCCAGCAGGATCGGGTGTTTCTTGAAGCCTTTCACCCAGGGCCGCAGCAGCCAGTTACGATAGCGGGTGCTGCTCAGCGTCCACGGCGTATCGGCTTCAAACTGGCGGTTCATCTCGATCACCAGCCGGTTGCGTTCCGGCCCCGGCGGCGTGGCGACGAACTGGCGGTAGAGCGCATCGTAGGTGGCGGATTGATAGCAGCTTTGATTGCCCTGGCGGGCATTGGGACCATACAGCAATTGCAGGAAATTTTCTGCTTCCGGGTAATCGGCAAACCACGCGCCGCCATACGAGCTCAGCTCGCACTGGATGGACGCCTTGTAGTTATCGGCAAAATTACTGAACGTCAGGTGCAGGCGGATGCCGATCTTGTCCAGGCCGCGTTTCCACAGTTCGCCATACTGGCGTGCTACCGAATCCTGCTCACGGCGCATGTCCACCCGCAGTGCTTTGCCGTCCGGAAAATTCCGGTAGCCATCCGCGCCGCGCTTGTAGCCGTAGTAATCGAGCAGGCGGTTGGCGAGGTCAGGGTCGTAAGGGATGCTGCTGCGGTAGTCCGGGTCGTGGCCGACCACGCCCGCGGGGACGAGCATCTCGGCCTTGACCGCCTGATTCTTGCGAATCAGGGCGATCTCTTCTTTGGTGTTGTATGACATAGCCATGGCGCGGCGCAGGGCGATTTTTTCCGGCGTATAGCCGCCCACCACCGGGTCGCGCAGATTGAACAGCGTATAGGTTATTTCTGGTTCGGTCACCCGGTACAGGCTGACGCCTTGCCGGGTGAATTCCGGCTTGAGTTTGGCGCCATCCATGACCACGGGCGCTGCACTTTGCGGCAGTTTATCGTAGTCCAGTTGACCGCCCTGAAAGGCCAGCCAGCGCGACTGCTCTTCTTCGATGATGCTGATTTCCACGCGTCCCACTTGCGGCATTTGCTTGCCCTGCATGTCGCGCACCAACTGCTCGTCCCAGGCGTTACCGCTGGACTTGAAATCCCAGACGTATCCACGGTAATCGGGATTCGCCACCAGCACGATCTTGCTGCGCGGCACATACTCCCTGAGCATATACGGACCAGTGCCGACCGGGTGGGCGCCGCTTTGCTGGCCGTAGGCTTCGATGACTTCGCGCGCCACTGCGCCGAGCGAATGGTAGGCGGTAGCGTAAAGAAAGTTGTAGTCGGGATGGTTGAGGCGGATCCGCAGGGTGTAGCGGTCGGGGGTTTCCAGCCCGGCCACCGGCGCATCGTAATCGAACTTGCCGGTCTGCTTGGCACGCTCGGCCAGCGCATCCAGCCCGACGATTTTGCCGCTCACCATATTCGCCGAGGGAGCGCGGATGACGGGGTCCATCAGGCGCTTGATGGTGTAGACATAGTCCTGCGCCGTCAACTCGCGGCGCTGGCCCTTGAAGGCCGGGTCGGGGGTGAAATAGATGCCTTTTTTGATATGGAAGGTGAAGGTCTTGCCGCCGTCGGCGACTTCAGGCATGGCCTCCGTGGTCATCGGCGTCAGCTTGGCCGGACGCGCCAGGTAATCGTAAGTGAGCAGGCGTTCGAAAATGGCTTCATTGACCCAACCGGAATAAAGGTTCACCGTGCGGGCGGGATCGAAACCGTCGTCGGGCGCTTCGAAGGCGACGTGTAGAACCTTGTTCGGGTCGGCTGCCGCGCCGGCCTGGGCCGGCATACCGGCCAATGCCGCCAGCAATATGCCCCATGCACCCCATGCAAGCGCCCGGCAACTCTGGTGCAGTCTGCGCAGGCTTGCAGCCGGAACATTCATTGACGATCCTCGCAAAACAAATTCCGCGAAATATACTCCAATCGCGGGCGGCAGGGCCGGAGAAAAATCGCTGCACTGCACGATCCTGGCGGACTTATGCAATTGCGCTAAGAACCGGTGGCCGCCGCTATAATGACAAGTCCAGTGGCGTCGGAAGCAGCGCGCCACAGCCGACAGGCATGCCATGACCGATCACAATACCCCCGGCGACATAAAACACCGCAGCGCCGAGCGTTACCATGTACGCTGGAAAATCGCCCTGGTGTTCGACGAGGCCGAACACCGGCCCACTTACCACGGCAAGACCTACGATCTGTCGCTGGTCGGCACGGGCATGCATACCGACACCAATATCTTCACTTCATCCCCGGTGGTGGTGCTGCTGGCCCCGCCCCCGTTGCACAAGGGCCACCGGCAGAAGATCATCGAAATCCGGGCGCGCCAGGTGTACGCGGTGTATTCGGGGGATAGTTCCTGTTTTCGTCTCGGTCTGGAGTTTGTTTATTTCAAAGGCGACGGCTTGCAGGAACTGAAAAAACGGCTGGAGCATCATCACCCCGGGGTGAGCCGGGTAATCACCCCCTGATTTGGTGGTCATGCTCCTGACTGAGGCGCTAAGGGAGCTAAGGGAGCTAAGGGACTGCGCGCTTTTGCGCAGTCCCGCTTGAGCGCAGGGTTAGCGGTTTTTTGGCCAACGACCCGGATTGCGAGCATCATGTAATACAGCCAAAACATGTACGAGATCACCCCGCACTGCAAAAAATAAACCGTAAGGGAAGCGGGGAAGGAGAGCGCGGCGAATATTTGGAATTACTTCGGCATAAAGCAGGGGCGCTCGCTCTAGCCGTTTTAGCTGTAACTCCATTGCTGCAATGAATTCTTCACCGAGACCGGGGCTCTGCAATTCGTACCACTCTTGCGCTTTGCCAGTTTCACGCAACGCTCGTGTGGAGAATTTTAGGCGGAACGCCATGCGCCATCTTTAAGGCGTGATTTAACTTGATCCCAGGAATAACCGGCTTCCGGGTTTGCCTCGAACTCCGCCATGCGTGCTTCGAGTTCAGCCTTAAGCGCAGGCGAAACCTCCACTACTTCAGGTACTGCTGCAACACTGTCCCAGATAAGCTCGACGAGACGAATGCGCTCCTGCACCGGGAGCTCAAGAATGTCGGCAATGGAAATATTGTTCATGCCGGACATTGTACCCTTTTGCATAAAATACTACCGGGGTAACCGCTAACGAATAGCTTCCGACAGCAGTATCGTGGCGGCTTGTATTACGGTGTCGACGGTCAGCATCCGCAGGCATTCGCTGCCGCTGTTGACATGCCGATCACAGCCTTCCAGCAGACAAGGTACGCAGTCACCGGGGCCTTGCAGCAGGAATACATTGCCTTGCCGACCGCTGCCGCGTCTCTTCCAGGGGCTGTCTGCGGTGTTCCAGTCGCTGGGCCACGGCCCCCATTTGACCGGATTGGACGGCCCGAACAAGGCGATGACAGGCGTGCCGGTGGCGGCGGCGATATGCGTTACGGCGGTGTCCGGGCCGACATACAGGCGCGCGCGGCGGATCAACTCCGCCGTCTCGCCCAGCGACAGACTGCCGGCAAAATTAAGCGTATGCGCAGCCGCAGGCAGATGCCGGGTAATGCTGTCGACGATGCCGGCAACATACGCCAGCTCGTCCGCTTCGCTTCCGCCTGTGAGCACCACGCCCAGGCCGCGCGTGTGCAGCCACTGCGCCAGCGCAACCCAGGCGGTTTGCGGCCACATTTTGTAATTGAATTTCGGGTAGACATGCAGCACTGCGAACGGAGTGTCGGTATCGGCAAGCGAGCCGAGCCGCGCCAGCAAGGCATCCGTTTGCTGCGGCGTGGCGCGTGGCGGCGCCACCTCATAGCACAGTGTTATACCCAGCATTTCCGCCAGGCGCAGGCCCATTGCCACGGTATGCGTGTCGAGATCGTCGAACGGTTCCCACTGGTTCAACAGCAGCCTCTTGAGCCGTCCCTGCGCCAGCGGTTGGAGCAGGCCGATGCGCTGCTTGCCGGCGATCCAGCAATACAGGTGGGCGCGGTCGGTGGGCAGGGGCGACAACGCCAGATCGTAATCGCGCCACAAGGAGTAGAAGCTGGAGCGAAGTTGCGCAAATTTTTCGCCCAGGGTGGCGCGGCGCGGAACAGTAATGACTTGCGCAATATCGGGGTTGCCTTGCAGCGCCCCTTCGGTGCCGCGAAACACCAGCATGTCGAGCTTCGCCTCGGGCCAGGCGCGTTTCAGGGAGCGGGCCAGCGGCGTGGTCAGCAGCACGTCGCCGATACGCTGGGTGCATATCAGCAGGATGCGGCGCGGGGTGTGGGGTGCGGGGTGGGTAGCCGTAGCCGGGAGTTGGTTCAATTGGGTTCCAGCCCTCT
>JACQAO010000004.1 GCA_016194935.1 Betaproteobacteria bacterium | reverse complement strand
GAACTCCACCATCGACAGACCTTCTTGAAACTGCACGTGATTGATCGACATTTCGCATCTCCTCAGCAAAGATGCTTCTATTATCAGTATCCTACTGGCTCACTACGTGAGCCTGCTGAGGTAGGGGGCTAATCAAGATTATTTTTATTGGCGGGGATACCGCTGGTTGAATTCTATACCCATACCTCACCGGCACAAACCCGGGCGGCCAGCGACTCCGTTCAGGGCGCTTGCAAAGCAGCGATCAGGGGACAGGTAATGGTTCCCTGGCTGACGCAGCAGTCTTTAATCAAGCGCGCCAACACTGACTCGATACGGCGCAAATCGGCGAGTTTTTCGCGCACGTTTTTCAGCTTGTGCTCGGCCAGCGTCCGTGCTTCGTCACAATGCGTGCCATCTTCCAGGCTCAATAGTCCGGCCACCTCCTCTAGGCTGAAGCCCAGGCGCTGCGCCGATTTGACGAACTTCACCCGCGCCACGTCGGCAGCGCCATAGCGACGAATACTGCCGTAAGGCCGCTGCGGTTCCGGCAGCAAGCCTTTGCGCTGGTAGAAACGAATGGTCTCGACATTGACCTCGGCCATACCGGCGACAGTGCCTATGGTCAGGTTTTCAGGTTTGTTTGGCATAGCGGTTGACTCCGTACTCATGTACGGAAGTAAGCTTACCCCGCAAGTTGAATTTCTGGAAGGAGCAACACATGATTGAACAGAAACGTACCGCCCTGTTCGCCGGAGGTCTGGCGGCGATCCTGGCATCGAGTTGCTGCCTGGGACCATTGGTGCTGATCACACTCGGTTTCAGCGGCGCCTGGATCGGCAACCTGGCGGCGCTCGAACCTTACCGCCCGCTGTTTATCGGCGCGGCGCTGGTGGCGTTGTTCTTTGCCTATCGGCGCATCTGGCGTCCGGCAGCCGATTGCAAGCCAGGCGAAGTGTGTGCGATTCCGCAAGTCAGAACAACTTACCAGGCGCTTTTCTGGCTCGTCGTTGCGCTGGTGCTGGTTGCATTGGTGTTTCCGTACGTCGCCCCCTACTTTTACTGAAAGGAATTCCCATGAAGAAACTACTCGCCGCCGCCATTCTCCTCATGCTGACAGCCACTGCCTGGGCGTCCAGCCAGACTGTGACGCTGGCCGTACCCGGCATGGATTGTCCGGTCTGTCCGATCACCGTGAAAAAAGCCCTGAACAAAGTCAGCGGCGTCAGCAAGGTCGACGTGAACTTTGACCAGAGGCAAGCCGTGGTCACCTATGACGACGCCAAGACCAACACCGGGGCATTGACCCTGGCGACCAAGAATGCCGGTTATCCATCCAGCGTCATGGCGGGAACCCACAAGTGAGCGCAATACAACTCCAGTCGACGCTGACCTGTCCGTTTTGCGGACACGTCAAGATGGAGACAATGCCCACCGACGCCTGCCAGTTTTTCTACGAGTGCGAATCCTGCCGTCAGTTGATGCGCCCCAAGGCGGGCGATTGCTGCGTATTCTGCTCTTATGCCGACGTACCCTGCCCGCCGATCCAGGAATCGGGCAAAGGCGCTGCCTGCTGCGCCGGCGCATAAGCTCCCTGGCCTAGCTGCGGCGTTTGCCAACGAGGCAAAGGCCGCCCTCCCGGCGGCTGACCAGCTTGCGTCGTTGCAGTGCTGCAAGCGCCCGGTAAAAGGCTTCGTGGGTGAGGCCGAGTTCCGCTGCGACATCTTTCAAGGTACCCGCCGCATGGAAACATCCATCGTCGCCGCAACGCAAAAATATGAACTGGAGCACCCGTTCCGTTGCTGATCGAATCTGCTTGAGCTCGTAGCGCTGACGCAGGGTTTGCAAGCGCAGCGCCAGTTCACGGGCAAAATTCCATAATGCATCGGGGTCGCCGCGCAGTTGCGCCGCCAGCTTCGCCTGCGGGTACAGCCCCACCAGGCTGTCGGTATCGGCGATGGCATCGCAATGGTATTGCTTGCCGAACAAGGAAGCCTCTGCAAACGTCTCGCCCGGTCGCACCTGATGGAGCGTCACCATCGCGCCATCCGGCGTGACGCGCACCAGGCGCATGGCGCCCCGCGCCAGCAGAAACACCCCGGCGGCGCGATCTCCCCTGTGGAACAGCGTGGCGCCCGCAGGCACGATCCGCCGCAGCGGCATTACACCGGCCAGCAGGGGCAGCGCGCTTGATTCTGGCGGGTCGGGCAATAAATTTCCGGCTTTGGTTTTCATATGATTGCAATCATATAGATTCGTGCGCATCGCGGCTATGCTTAGGCGCCCATTTCGGAGTATCCCTATGCAAAACCACACCGCCTTTATCCTCACGCTGCTGGCCGCCGCCGTCACTCCCGCATCTTTCGGCCTAACGGTCGAGCACCGCCATGATCACGCTGCGGGCACCGGGCCGGTACTGGTGCATTTTCCGCAACAGTTGCGCGACCATACCCTGGCCAACATGCGCGACCATCTGTCGGCTCTCGCCGAAATCCAGGGGTATATCGCCGCGCATCGTTACGACAGCGCCGCAGAAATCGCCGAGCAGCGGCTGGGCATGAGTTCGCTGAAACTGCACGGTGCCCATGAAGTGGCTAAATACATGCCGAAAGGCATGCAGGATGTGGGTTCGGCGATGCACCGCGCCGCCAGTAAATTCGCGCTGACTGCGCAGGAATCTGCCGTTGACCATGATATGGGGAAGTCCGTTGCGGCACTGGCAACGCTGACGCAGGCGTGCGTGGCCTGCCATGCGGGCTATCGGTTGCGGTAAACTTGATTTATCCTTTCTCCCGACAAACCGCCGTCAAGAATGTACGCCGTCATCAGACAATAGCCATGAAAAAACTACTGCTGTTATTGTATGTTTTCCAACTGGCGTTAAGCGCCCCATCCTTTGCCGCTACAGCGCCTGGTCGCGCCACGGGCGGACAAGCCCATGTCTTGCCCGGCTGGTTCAAGTCGAGCTTCCTCAATTTCAAGGATGAAGTTGACGAGGCCCGCAAAGCTGGTCGGCATATTCTGGTTTTCATGGACCTTAATGATTGTCCCTATTGTGCACGCACATTGGATGAGAATTTCCGTCAGGGCGGCAACATGGAGTTCATTCGGAAAAATTTTGATGTCATCGCCGTCAATATCCGGGGTGCGAACGAAGTCGTCTGGATCGACCAGGCCACCTACACCGAGCAAGAACTGGCCGCCAAACTGAAAATCGTCGGCACGCCCGCACTGGTCTTTATCAACCCGGACGGCAACAAGGTGCTCCAGCTGAATGGCTATCGCACACCACCGACGCTGCGCCACGCCCTGGAATACGTACGTGACAAGGCGTATCGCAACCAATCGCTGGCGGCCTACATCGAAAAGCAACAGCAGACTCCCGTCTATACATTTCGGGATCATCCGCGCTTTGAAAAAATCACGAACTTTGCGAACTACCTGAAACCGCTGGCGGTGATCTTCGAGGATCGGAATTGCGCGGACTGCGACAGTTTCCACAGCAAGGTTCTCAACCATCCGGAGGTACTGGCCGAACTCAAGCCGTTCCAGGTGGTGCGGCTTGACGCTTATTCCGAAATTCCCATTACTGACATCTCGGGTAGACGAACCACGCCGCGGGGCTGGGCCGCGTCGCTCGGATTAAATCATCGTCCGGGTGTCGTGTTGTTCGACGAAGGCCAGGAAGTGAGCCGCCTCGAAGGCCGCTTCTACCACTTCCATTTCAAGGAAATGCTGCGTTTCGTCAGCGGTCAGTACTACAAGCAGTATGACCGCTTCGGATCCTACCTCAACCAACGTCAGTCGGAACTGCTGCAACAGGGCGTAAACATTGACTTCAGCGAGTAAGCGCTGGTCTGTCAGCGCAAAACTGCGGCTCACAATTGAATATCCCGCAATGCGCCGTAAGGAATCCAGGTGTGTTGCGACTATATCAATAGCCAAGGCCTAGCCAGCATGGCTGACGCAAATTGGGATCCCGCTTGCGTCGGTGTAACAGGCTGTCCAGGAGCCTAATTGATGATGTCTTCATGCCATAGTTGCGAATTTTTCTTATGAGCCTGTCTGCGCGCTGGGGAGGGCTCGCCCTGATATTGCTATCTTTCAACACGCCGGGGGCGACCGGCGGGGCGGTCTGCGCCGCGCAGAGCGGCCCGATGACCACGGCGCTGGTCGAGCTGTACACTTCGGAGGGTTGCTCCAGTTGCCCGCCGGCAGACCAGCAACTGAGCCAGTTTCCAAGCAGCCGCTTTCCTGCGGATAAGGCAGTTCCCATCGCGCTGCATGTGCCTTACTGGGACTACATCGGCTGGAAAGACCCCTACGCCAAATCCGTATTCGCCGAGCGCCAGAGCTGGCTGGTGCAGGCAAACCGGCATCGCACCGTGTATACCCCGCACTATTTCGTTTCCGGCGCTGAAGTCGGCGACTGGCGCAATCAACTGCCGAATGTAATCCAGCGCATCAATGCACAACCGTCGCGCGCCGACCTCCGGTTGCAAGTCAATCGCGCCTCCGGCGGCCCGCTGAGTATTGATGCCAGTGCTGCCAGCGCTTTGAAAAATGACGCCCTGGCGTTGTATATCGCCGTCACCGAAAGCCGCCTGGTATCGCCGGTCAGCCGAGGTGAAAACAGCGGCGCGACCCTCCATCACGACCACGTCGTGCGCGAATGGATCGGCCCAATCGCTTTGGTGGCGGGCAAGGCCAGCGCACATCGTGATGTCGCCCTGCAGGCAGGCTGGGTAGATACTGAAATCGGCGTGGTGGGTCTGGTGCAGAACACTACAAACGGCGAAGTGATACAGGCTGTCGCTATTGATCGCTGTTTCAAGCGTTGACCATTTATTGCCGGCTGCGATTTTCAGGGCGGCACTATAATGGACGCCTATGAACAGGGGAATCTGGAGCGCCATCGGCGCCTACTCGGCTTGGGGTTTGATCCCTGTTTATTTCAAGTGGCTCGGCCAGGCGCCGGCCTTGCAGATCATCGGTCACCGCATTCTCTGGTCTTGCCTGATGCTGTGCGCTGTTTTGCTGGTCAAGCGGCAGTGGGGAAACTTTCTCAAAACTGCGCTGCAATTGCGCGTCATCCGCGTCTACCTGCTGGCAGCGCTGCTCATCAGCATCAATTGGCTGATTTTTGTATGGGCGGTGAATGCCGGTTTCATTGTTGAAACCAGCCTCGGCTATTTCATTAATCCGCTCATCAGCGTGTTGCTGGGCGTCGTCTTGCTGGGTGAACGGCTGCGTCGAGGACAGTGGCTACCCATCGGCTTGGCGACGCTGGGCGTGCTGTATCTGACTTTCGCGCATGGGTCGCTGCCCTGGATCAGCCTGACGCTGGCATTCACTTTTGCCATTTATGGCCTGGTCAAGAAGACCTCTCCGCTCGGCCCATTGCATGGTTTGACGCTGGAGACGGGACTCCTGTTGCTGCCGGCGCTGATCTATCTGTTTTATGCCGATGCCGCCGGCCAGGGCGCATTCCTCCACAACGGCGCGGGTTTGGATGTCCTGCTGGTCGGCGCCGGACTGGTGACCGCCGTGCCGCTGCTGCTATTCGCCTCGGCGGCGCAACGCATTCCGCTGGCCTTGCTGGGCGTGCTGCAATACATCGCGCCGACGCTGCAATTTCTGCTCGGCGTGCTGATCTACAAAGAAGCTTTTACCCACACCCAGTTGATCGGCTATGGCCTGGTCTGGGTTGCGCTGCTGATCTTCGGCATCGAAGGCCTGGTCGCCAGCCGCGCCGCACCGGGTCTGGCGGAACAGAGCAGTAAAACCTGAGTGGCGGCTTAGAAAAGGTGCATATCCCAGTATGGCTCCGGCCCAAATCGTTGCGCCAGGAAGTCAATGAAGCTGCGCACCTTGGGCGGCAAAAACTTGCGGTGGGGGTAGACGGCAAATATCGTCAGCTCATCGGCTTCCCAGTCGGCCAGGATGCGCAGTAGTTTTTTCCGTTGTAGCGCCTCATGCACCAGGAATGTCGGCTGCAAAATCACGCCCAGGCCTTCGATGGCGGCGTTGAGCAGAATTTCGCCGTTGTTGCTGTGCAGGTTGCCCGCAACCCTGACCGTCTGCTCGCGGCCCTTGCGGACAAAGCGCCAATCGCGTTTCTGGCTCGAATAGTCGTAGGTAAGGCAGTTATGCCGCGCGAGCTGCTCAGGCGTGGCGGGTGTTGCGTATTTTTTCAAATAGCCGGGCGAGGCGCAAGCGACAATGCGGGCGGGGCCCAGCGGTCGCGCCACCAAACCGGGATCGATACTGCCGGCGATGCGCAAAGCGATATCGAAACCCTCCTCCACCAGGTCCACCACGCGGTCGTTGAGCGTGAGGTCCACCTTGACTTCCGGGTAGCGCCGCAAGTAATCGCTGATGGCCTTGCCCAAGTGGCGCGCACCGAATGGCACCGGGGCATTCAGGCGCAGCGTGCCGCGAGGAACCGAAACTTCCTGCGCCGCCGAGGTTTTGGCCTCTTCCACCAGCGACAAGACTTGCACCGCGCGATGATAGTAGTCGCTGCCCGCCTCGGTCAGAGATAGCCTGCGCGTAGTGCGGTTAAGCAGGCGCACCCCGAGATGCGCCTCGATCTGTGCGACATAGCGCGTCGCCATGCCGCGCGAGAGATCAAGTTTGTCGGCTGCGCCGGCAAAACTGCCGGCCTCCGCCACTGCCACATAAACCTGCATACAGGCCAGAACATCCACGCCCATAGGATTATTCACTTTATTAAAATAATGTATTCACATTTTGCTGGTTTATTTCCAATCATGCAATTGGTTAAATCCTCCCTGTAGCGGTCGGAATGGGTTCGGCTGCCATCAGTGTCGCATCCACTTTTTTCCTGGAGGTTATTCATGAATTCATCTTTTCAAAATCACGCTGCGCTGGTGCTGCGCGTCGCGCTGGGCATCATGTTCATCGCACACGGCTTGCAGAAATTGCTGGTGTTCGGCCTGGCTGGTACGGCAGGCTTCTTTGTTTCCGTCGGATTTCCCGGCTGGCTGGCCTACATTGTCGCGCCCTTCGAACTGCTGGCCGGGACGGCGCTGGTGCTGGGCGTTCGCACCCGCGTCGTGGCGCTGGCGAGCCTGCCTCTATTGCTGGGGGCGCTGTCGGTGCATAGCGGCAACGGCTGGTCGTTCACCAACGCCAATGGCGGCTGGGAGTATCCGGCGTTTCTGGTGGCGGCGGCTGTCACCGTTGCGCTGCTCGGCGACGGCATATGGGCCTTGTCGGCGCTCCGTGCCGCGCCCAGGACGCGCTAAACTATTCGAATGAACCGCTTGCCAACTCTGTTTATCTCCCACGGTGCGCCGACCTTCGCGCTGGCGCCGGGCGGCGCCGGGGAGCAGCTCGGGCGTCTAGGCCGGCAGTTGCCCGAGCCGCGCGCTGTCCTTGTGGTTTCGCCGCACTGGACCACCCAGGGCATTGAAGTGATGACGGGACTGCGTCCGCCGACGGTGCACGACTTCGGGGGATTCCCGCAGGCCTTGTACCAGTTGCGCTATCCCGTCGATGGTCATCCTCAGCTTGCCGGGATAGCCGCGCAACTGCTGGCGGCAGCGGGATACAAGGTAATTCTTAATGAGCAACAAGGTCTCGATCATGGCGCGTGGGTACCGCTGCTGCATCTGTTTCCCAAGGGACAGATACCGGTGTTCCAGGTGTCGATGCCCGCCGACCTGACCGTGCAAGGCGCGCTTGATCTGGGCGCGGCGCTGGCACCGCTGCGGGAACAAGGGGTTCTCATCATCGGCTCCGGCAGCATGACGCATAATCTAGCCGAGTTCAGTACCGATGCCGGTGAAGATGCCGCCTATGTTCAGGAGTTCACCCTGTGGATACGCGCAGCCTTGCTGGCGGGCGATCTGCCGCGCCTTATCGACTATCGGACGCTGGCGCCGCATGCGCAACGCGCCCACCCGAGCGAGGAGCATTTGTTACCATTGATGGTGGCGCTGGGCGCGGCTGCAACGCCAACAGCGGTACAGGTGCTGGATGGAGGCATCACCCACGGCATGCTCGCCATGGAGTCGTATGTGTTCGGTGACCTGCCTACGGGGACCATCTGACAAGCATCGCATCGACTAATTATGGGATACCGGCTTTTCCTGTAAACACAACTTGTAGTGCTTGCACAGAAACGAATAACTCACAGGATGTACGTCCTTTAGCGCATTCCACCCGTTCTGCTTGAATTGATCTTCAAAGCGCGTCACGCGTTGATCGTACTGCCGAAGCAGCCGTTGCCTGGTGGCCTGGTCGAGGAATGAGTAGGTCAAAGAATTTCGTCCCATTTGCACGATCTCTTGCCACGATAGATTGAACTGGGTCACGGCAACAAAATATTCGTCGGTCAGATTGGAATCCCACATGCCGCGGTCATCAGTAGACAGCGCGACCGGAATACCGAAGCGCAGGTATTCCGGGAATGGGTGCTGGGAGAAATCGCTTACATAATTGAGCAGTAAATTGCTGATGAGATTGATCTCCACCATGGTGTGATTGTTCCGCATCAACAACATGGTTTGTGGGTCGGTAATCAGATTGACCCCATGGCCGATACGCTTGGCGCCGAGCAACAGCGAGTCGCGCACATGGAAATTAGGCTCATCGACCTCGCCCGCGTGAATTGCCAGATTGATGTCGGGATAATGCTTGCGTAGTTCGCGCAAGGTTGGCAGAAAGCGCAGTGGATAGCCTTTGGCATTGTCTTCACGTCCAACAAAATTAATGCCGACAAACATGTCTCGATGCTTGTCGACAAAAGCGTACTGCTGTTTTAATTGTTCCTCGGCATTTGGCAGGAAGCGCAGAACGAAAGTCTGGAACCGGACTTCCACGCCTGTAGCTCTGGCATCTGCGGAGGCCAGGCGGTTGCGATAGATGTCGGCCACATCATCTGGCGAAAAGAGGCTGCCATCGGGCTTCAAAAAGCCTGTCACGCTATTGATGAGCTCAAGGTAGGCAACGCCCTCTGCACTGAAGGCCGCCATATTGCGATACAGAATTTCACTGATCACATACGGATTTGCCTCAAGGTCGTTGAGCCGCTGCCAGTGCGCGCCAAAAAACTCATCGCGGCCTTCATAGGCCCTGTCAAGCCGGATGCTGTTGAGCCAGCCGGTTTTTTCCTGTGGCGTCAAATCCTGCAAACGCTTGTATTCGGATTTCTCACAGGCGTTGAGCCTGTTGTAATTCGACTCCTGCACATTCCTGAACAGCAACAGGTAAGGCGTTCGGCCAAACGCATCGACACCGTATGGTTCGCAGTTCTCGATGCGCACTTTGGTGTAATAGGTGTAGCCCCGCGCCTGCTGCGCCAGCGCCGCATCCCACCACCACTCCGAACGTCCGGCGCCGGACAGGTGGTTGTGCAGGTCGCCGCCCTTGGGCAGGGCATACAGAAAAGTGTACAACTGTTGCGGTGTGGCCTTGGCCTTGACCGCATCGAACCAGGCTTCATCAGCATGCGCAGGCATCCCCGCGAACAGTTGAATGAATAGGGCAAGAAACAACTGTTTACGCATGACAACCTCGAACCCGGAATGGGAAAAATAATATTGACGATCCGTTGCTGCGCTTCTTAGCGCTCGCAAAAATTTTAGCAGGTGCAGGGAGCGGGCCAGGCGCGCGTCAGCCGTCACTCACGCAGAACCTACCCCGGCGGCGTGCGCCTGCTGGTCGGCATGGTAGGAGGAACGCACCATCGGGCCGCTGGCGGCATTCGAGAAACCCAGTGCCTGCGCTTCCTTGCCGAACATCTCGAATACTTCCGGATGCGCGTAGCGCAACACCGGCAGATGATGTCCAGAAGGCGCCAGATACTGGCCGATGGTGAGCATCTCGACGTCATGGGCGCGCAGGTCGCGCATCACCTGGAGAATTTCTTCGTCAGTTTCGCCCAACCCGACCATCAGGCCGGATTTGGTGGGGACTGCCGGGTTGCGCGCCTTGAACGCCTTGAGCAATGCCAGCGAGTGGGCGTAGTCCGCACCCGGCCTGGCCTGGCGGTAGAGGCGCGGCACGGTTTCGAGGTTGTGGTTGAGCACGTCGGGCGGGGAGGCGCTGAGGATGTCGATGGCAAGGTCGAGGCGTCCGCGGAAATCCGGCACCAATACCTCGATGGTGGTGTGCGGCGACAAGGCGCGCACCTGCGCGATGCAATCGACGAAATGCTGAGCGCCGCCGTCGCGCAGATCGTCGCGGTCGACGCTGGTGATCACGACGTACTTGAGTTTGAGCGCGGCGATGGTTTGCGCCAGGTGCTCCGGCTCTTGCGCATCGGGCGGCAGCGGCTTGCCGTGGCCGACATCGCAGAACGGACAACGGCGGGTGCACAGGTCGCCGAGTATCATGAAGGTCGCCGTGCCTTTGCCGAAGCACTCGCCGATATTGGGACAGGAGGCTTCCTCGCATACAGTGTGCAGCGACTGCTGGCGCAGGATGCTTTTGACCTCGTTGAAACGCGACGCATCCGAGCCGGCCTTGACACGAATCCAGGGTGGTTTCTTCAAGGTCTCGGCGGCTACGATCTTGATCGGATATTTGCCCAATGCGCGCGCCGTCTTGGCCGCGCCTCTTTGTTTGGTTTCGGTCATGGCAGTTGTTTCCGGAGTTGTTCGAGCAGGCGCTGGCCCACTCGGTGGATGTCGTTTTCGCCGCACAGATCGCGTAATTGTGTCACCGCCATGCCGGCGTGACCACAGGGATTGATCGCCGCATACGGCGACAGGTCCATGGCGACATTCAGGCTGAGGCCGTGAAAGCAGCAGCCGTTCTTGATGCGCAGGCCCAGCGCGGCGATCTTGGCGCCCTGCACATATACGCCCGGCGCGCCGGGCAAGCGTTGGGCGGCGATGCCGTATTCATCAAGCAGGTCGATGAGCGCCTGCTCGATGCGCGTCACCAACTCGCGCACACCGAGCTTGCGGCGTTTGAGGTCGAGCAGCAGGTAGACGACCAACTGGCCGGGGCCGTGATAGGTGATCTGGCCGCCGCGGTCGATGTTCACCACCGGCACGCCGATGTCGCGCAGCAGGTGTTCCGGCTTGCCGGCCAGACCCAGGGTGAATACCGGCGGATGCTGGCACAGCCAGATTTCGTCGGATGTTTCCGCGTCGCGTTCGGCGGTGAAGCGCTGCATGTTACGCCAGGTCGGCTGGTACTCGACCTGTCCAAGGTGTCGCACTTCGAAATTGCAGTTCACAACACCACCTTCACCAGCGGATGCGCACTCAGTTCACGGTACAGCGCATCGAGCTGGGCTTGGGAGATGGCGCGAATAGTGCAGGTCAGGCCCAGGTAGCCGCCCTTGGCGGAACTGCGCATTTCTGTACTGGCCGGATCGAAATCCGGGGCGTGGCGCAACACCACTTCCAGCACTGCCTGGGCGTAGCCGTCGCGGCTGGCGCCCATGATCTTGATGGGGAAGTCGCAGGGAAATTCGAGCAGCGATGGTTCGCTCAAGGTGGTATACCCTAATGTCCCCGCATCACGGAACGCTTAAACTCCTGATACCAGCCGTACATGGCGGCGAACAACGGGCCAGGTTTGCCGGCGCCGATGGCGCGGCCATCGAGGGTGACGATGGGCTGCACTTCCCTGGTCGAGGAGCTCAGCCACAGTTCGTCGGCCTGGCGCACTTCCTCTTCCAGCACATCGCGTACTGCATACTCAAGCCCGTGCGCAGCGGCCAGCTCCAGCACCACGTCATAGGTGACGCCGGGCAGCATCAGGTGATTTTTCTGCGGCGCCAGCAATACCCCCTGCTTGACGACGAAGATATTCGAAGAAGAACCTTCGGAAAGAAAACCGTCGCGCAGCAACACTGTTTCAGAGCAACCGGCGTCGACCGCCAACTGCCGCAACAGGCAATTTGCCAGCAGCGATACGGACTTGAGATCGCAACGCATCCAGCGGTAATCTGCGGCGGTGATGGCGCTGACGCCTTGCGCGCACAGCTCGGCGGAGGGCGCTGCGAGCGGCTCGCTCATGATGAACACGGTCGGCGTAACCTGCTCGGGGAAAGCGTGATTGCGCCGGCTGTCGGCGCCGCGGGTGACTTGCAGGTAGACCTGCTGGTCGTCGCTGTCCGCGTTGGCGATGATCTTCCCGATCAACGCCGTCCATTCCGCCGGCGTATGCGGATTGCTTATGCGGATACCGGCCAGGCTGTTTTCCAGACGCCGCAGATGCTCGGGCAGGCGGAAAGGATGCCGTGAATACACGGGGATGACCTCATACACGCCATCGCCAAAAAGAAAGCCGCGATCCATCACCGGAATTTTTGCTTCCGCGATGGGCATGTATTCGCCGTTCAGGTAAATCACAGCAGCCCCCTATTCAAACCACAGGCGCAAAGTATCCCAGGCACGCCCGAAAATTCCGGCCACCGGCACCGCTTCCAGCGCTACCACCGGATACTCTCCCCAGGGACGCTGCTCCTCTCCGCTGCCGAGAAACAGCTTCAGGGTGGCGACCCGCTGGCCCTGGTTGACAGGCGCCAGCAACGGCTGCTGGCTGACCAGTTGCACCTTGAGCTGGGCTGCTTGCCCCTTCGGCACCGACAGGCTCAGTCCATTCACGAAACCGGCCTTGACATTGTTTTGCGCGCCCTTGAAGACGCGCAGTTGCGACACTGCCTGGTTGGCGTCGTAAAGTTTGACGCCGTCATAGAACTGGAAGCCGTAGTTGAGCAGCTTTTGCGATTCCTGGGTGCGCGCCCCATCGGAGTCCGCCCCCAGCAGCACCGTCAGCAGCCGCCGTGAATCGCGTTTGGCCGAGGCGATCAGGCAATAGCCGGCGCTATCGGTATGCCCGGTCTTGACGCCATCCACATGCGGGTCGAGCCATAACAGGCGGTTGCGATTATTCTGGGTGATCTTGTTGTAGCTGTATTCCTTGATCGAATACAGCGGATAGTCGTTCGGAAAATCCCGGATCAATGCGGCTGCCAGCCGTGCCAGGTCGCGCGCCGTCGAATAGTGTTGCGGATCGGGCAGGCCGGTGGCATTGACGAAGTGGGTGTTGGTCAGGCCCAGTCGTTGCGCCTCGCGGTTCATCGACAGCACGAAGGCTTCTTCAGAACCGGCGATCAGCTCCGCCATGGCGATACTGGCGTCGTTGCCCGATTGCACAATCACGCCATGCAGCAACTCATCCACCGTCACCGGGCGCTTCGGCTCGATGAACATGCGCGAACCTTGCGCTTTCCAGGCGCGTTCGGATACCGGCACGATCTGATCGGGTTTGATCTGCCCCTGCTTGAGCGCCTCGAATGACAGGTAAGCCGTCATCAACTTGGTCAGCGAGGCAGGCTCGATGCGCGCATCGGCATTGCCGCTGGCCAGTTCCTGGCCGGAGCCGAAATCCAGCAGCAGCCAGGAGCGAGCCGAGATTGCCGGGGGTTGGGGGGCGGGCTGCGCTTGGGCGGAGGATGAAGACAGCAGGGAAATCAGTATCAACAGTGCGCGCATGGACGAAACAGCCGGGTCGGAACGTCTGGAAAATCTGAATTATAACAGCGGCGCTTTTCTCGGCCACCCGATCAGCAAGACATGACTTTGTCTTTTCCCTGTTTTGAATAGCCTGTGCCTTTCGCCCTTACTGATTCAGTGAAAAAATCCGGCCCTCGCGCAACAGCTCCAGATTGCGCACCAGCACCAAGGCTTCGCCAATGCAGACCACGCGCCCATCGGCGCCGGTGAGTGTCGTGGCCAGATTGACCAATTCTTTTGCGCCGCGCAGCCGGATGATTTCGACTTGCGCCGTAATTTGTTCGTCGAGGTATGCCGGCGACACGAACCGGAGTTTTTGCTTCATCCAGCCGGTGCCGCGACCGGGCAAACGTGTGCCGAGCAAAGCGGAAAACATGCTCGACAACAACGGTGCGGGTACCAGACAGCCTGTAAAGCCGTGCCGCTTGGCCCAGTCGGGATCAAAATGCAGCGGGTTGCAGTCTCCCGTCAGGTCGGCGTATTCAGCTAGATCTGCGGCGGTGAACGTGCGTTCCGTCAATGCACGCATGCCGGGCTGCAGCCCGTAGAGTGTCGCGTCGCCATGCGCCGATGCAACGTCCGTGGCCGTCTGGCTGCTTGCGTAGGCGGCGAATGCCGCACGCGAGCAGGAGGGAATGACGCGCGCGCGCCCCTCGGCTGTGATGATCCGTTCGCCGTTCACCTGCTTGCCAGCCGATGTGGCGAAACACAGGCTGCCGTCTTGCCCGGTCTCGAGATGCGTCACCCGTACGTCGATGTCATCCCCCGCAAAACCCGGATTCGGGAACATCAACTCCTGCTCCACTTGCAAAGCGCCCGGATCGCTCATGGTTTCAGCCAATGCCTTGTAGATGAGGCTGTAAAGGAACATGCCATGCGAGACCGTGGCCCCGAAGTGGCTGTTCCGGGCGAATGACGGATCGCAGTGGATAGGATTGTCGTCGCCGCTCAATCGGGCGAAACGATCGAAATCGACTTGACTGAGAACGCGGTGAAAACCAAAATCGGCATGTGTCACTGGGGTACCTTTCCGGATCCGGATCCGGATTGACCGAGATTGGCAAATTGGCTCCGCAATTTGTGTTTCTCCACCTTACCCGAAGGCGTACGCGGCAGCGCGCTCAAAAATGCCACATGCTTGGGTATCTTGTAGCCTGACAAGCGGGTACGGCAAAAATCCTGCACATCATGCGCGCCGAGTGTTTGATCCGGTTTGAGAACCACCACGGCAGCGCCGGCTTCGCCCCATGTTTCGTCCTCCACGCCGATGACGGCGACATCGGCGACCTGCGGCATCTGGTACAGCACATTTTCCACTTCCGCCGGATACACATTCTCCGCGCCAGAGATGTACATATCCTTGACCCGGTCGACGATGTAGTAATCGCCGTCCTCATCGACATAGGCAATGTCGCCGGAATGCAGCCAGCCGTCGACGATTGTGGCTGCGGTTGCCGCCGGCATGTTCCAGTAACCAGGCGTGATGCCGGGTCCTTTGATCCACAGTTCGCCACGCTCATTGGGGCTGGCAGCACTTCCATCCGGCCGCACCACGCGGGTCAGCATGGAGCCTACGGGTTTCCCGATAGAGCCGATTTTCGTGCGCGCGATGGCCTCGTCGCAGATGAAAACAGTGGGACCGGTTTCCGTCATGCCAAAACCGAAGCAAATGGTCACGTCCTTGGCAAGGTATTGGTCGAACAAATTCCGCGGCATCGGCGAACCGCCGGCGGACCAATGGCGCATCGTTTGAAACTGCGCGTCAACGAAGCGCGGATGCTGGCTCATAAGCAGATAAACGGCCGGCACGCCCAGGAACAGGGTGACTTTGCACTCCAGCAATTCGATGGTGGCGCCGGCGTCGAATTGCTGCATGATGTACACCGTGCCGCCGGCATGGAGTACCGGATTGGCGTAAAGATTGAGTCCCCCGGTATGGAAGAACGGCAGCACATTGAGGAGCACATCGTCGCAGGATAACTGCGTCGCCAACATGCTATTGACTGCGTTGAAGAACACCATGCCGTAGGTCTGAATCACGCCCTTGGGTTTGCCGGTCGTGCCGGAGGTGTAGAGCAGATGCCAGATGTCGTTCATGCCACGCGGCGGCATCTCGATCACGCGGCCAGTGGCGCATGCGAGGCAGGTTTCATAATCGAGTGGATTCGTCCCATTCGTCCCACTCGTCCCATTCGCCGCGTTAGCCGCGCCGATCACCACTGCGCGGGAGCCCTGCAAGCGCGGCAACTGTGACAACACGCTTGCAGCAGTTGCGGCAAACGCGCTGCCATAGACCAGCAGTGCGGGGTCCGCGTCTTCCAGGATCGGGAGCAGTTCTGCCGCCGGCAGGCGCCAATTCAGGCAAACCATGATCATGCCTGCCTTGGCGCAGCCATGGAGCATTTCCAGGTAGTCGGAGCTATTGTACGCAAGCACCGCCACACGCTCGCCTGGAACAAGTTTGCACGATGCGACTAAATACTCGGCGAAGCGGCTTGCCCTTTCATCGAATTGACGATACGTGATCTCGCGGCCACTGGCCAAATCCACCATGGCGACCTTGTCCGGTCTCAGCATGGCTTGTTTGTGCAACCAGTCTATGACGTACATGCGAAATCCTCCGAGCTATGATTGCTTGGTGCGTAGTTTGCCTACGATGCCGGTCGGAAAAAAATACACTGACAGCACAAACAGGATGCCGAGCTACAACAGCGCAAACAGCAGCGGCAAGCCCTGCGTTGCGCTGGCGGACTTTACCAACCAAGTGGAATGGCGGGTGGTTTCAGCACGACAGCCCTCTCTCGGTCTTCATGTATTATGAAATGCAAAGCTTGCAAGCTAAGCATACAAGGGTATCAGTCTGCCGGCGAAGAAGCGCTCAAGATGCAACTCACCGCTGCGCTGCGGCGCATCAGCGCCGGGTCTTCCGCCGAGGTGGGCTGTGGCGCATAGTAGGCCGTGAAGCGCGCCAGGGGGAGAATCCAGCATTGCCGGGCTAACCCCGATAACACCTTGTCGCCCTTCAGCGCGGCGAATGCCACCCCAGCCCTGAATTTCGCTGTGTGGCTCCTTCTCTTTCTTGCTGTCATCCTATTGCTCCTGTTTTGGCCGTTTCATGGCCGTTGGGTAAGCAGGGCTATCGCTTATCTTTTTGTCAGAATTTCCGGGGCCGGGCCTCAAGGCGCCGGGTTAAGGTTGGTCCAATCGAATATGGTGACACGACTGCTTATCAGGGAACTGACAAATATCTTGCCGGCTGCGGAAAGTACCTGTTGGGTTGCGAACAATCCCCCAGGCCAGGTTCCCAGTGTGGGATTCATCCAGTAGCCGTTGAAAGTCGGCTGAATCTGGCCGTTGGCGTCAACCGGGAAATTGTCCGGATTGGAGAATGATTTGGCCACCATATTGAAGCCGTCGCCGATCAGCAGACGCTGCTGCGCGCTGTCGAAGCCGATGCCTTCGGGCAGGAAGAATTCGTCGGCGACGATATTCCCGCCGTGGTCATAGGTTCCGCCACCCTTGCCGATTTTCCCGAGCAGTGCGCCGTTGACAGGATTCAATGCCTGGATACGCTGGTTGCGGCGATCTACTACATACACGCGATTATTCAGGGCAAGAATGCTTTGGATTGTGTCGAAGGTTCCCGCAGCGCCTTGTAAATAGAAGTTTGCTCCCAGCGCCCAAGTGGCGCCGATATCGGTGCCTTTGGTTGCATCGGAACCGCCGGACGCCCACGCATAATTCAAGGAGCCGGCCGAACGGTTATACGAAAACTTCCATGCATAATTGCCGAAGCTGGTGAGGTAGATTGAAAATTGATCGACGAAGCTCTCGCTCTTCACATGCAAGGCGACCGGGAAGTTGGCGTTGAGAAAGCCGATCTTTGGCACGGCCAGGCCGGTGGTTCGATAGCTCAGATTGAAGATGTAGCGCAACGTGCCGTCAGCTCTGTAAATGCGCAACGAACTGTCGCCGGTATAGGGAAACGGCAAGGTGATATCGGATGCCACCGCCACCGCTACCTCCTCGCCCCCGGTCACCGCAAAGGCATTGATGCCGGTGACGCCGTAACTGATATCCCCGCCGCTAAATTTTCCGAGATACGTGCCGGTTGGCGAATACATGTTGATGCGCGTATTCGGCGTATCGCTGACCAGCACGCGTGAATTGCTTTGTAGATAAGTCATCTCCGAAGCTGCGTGCAGTTGACCGGCCAGCGTGCGCGGATAACCCCAGAATTCATTACTGGTCATGCCGCCGACACCCGCCGACACGGAACAGCGCACAATCAATGCGCTGGTTGCGCCTGCCCAGCATTTCTTGATGCGATGGTTGCCAGGATCGCTCACCAGCAGCACCGGGAGATTGGTGTAGTAGTAGCCGCCGGCCCAAATGTTTTCACGATAAGGCGTGCCATCCAGGTTTTCGAGCGGGACGACATCGTTAGGCAGTTGGAACGCGGCATCTTCCGTTATTGCTGTCGCCGGCGAGCGTAACTCGATCTGCTGGATGCCGAGATGGCCATACGCCCAGGCCGCTGTCGCGTCACTGGAAGCAGTGCTCCGGTAACTGACGATTCCCTGCGCAGTACCCAGATTGGGGAATTTCAGGATTTGTCCGTTGTAGGTGTCCGCAACGTACAGATTGCCGTCTTTGTCCGTGCGCACGCCGCGCGGGCGTTTCAAATGCTGGGCGGCGCCGCCGGACTGGTAGCGTCCAAGAATATCCACCAAAGTCAATGCGCCGCTGGTTTGGTTGACCTCATAAATCTTGATGCGGTTGCTGCCGTTATCGCACACAAACAGATAAGTGTGGGCGCCGCTCGGCGACTGCCAGTAGGTCATTCCCTGCGGAATTCTGAATCCGCTGATTTTTTCCGGTTGTCCGCTATAACTTGCGTAGTTGGTCGAGTCTGCGCCGTAGTCCTTGTCCACGCCTTTAATGATGGGGCCAGTCGGAATATAAAGTCCAGTGCCGCCTTGCCAGCCCACCGTGGTGATGTAGGTGACCGCATAGGCGGCATTCGGATTAATGCGAAATCCCTTGATACGGTTATTGAACTCGTCCGACACATAAATCAAACCTTGCGGCGTGACCACCATGTTGCGCGGCACGTTTAATTCCGTACCGGTACCGGAACCCTTCACCCCAAAGGAATTCACGTAGTAAAACTTGTCCGCGTCGGTGCTGTCGGAACGAAAGAAGTGGATGCTGTGGCTGCCGACATCGTTGACGTAAAGCCCGGCCAGCCTGGAGTCGACTGCCTCGCTTTGGGACAGGAAATAGATGCCAAGCGGGGCCTTGATTTGCGGCGCCGATGAGGCCGGGCTATCGGCGGCGCGCAAAGTATCTGCGGCGTCGAGCGTGCCGATTTTCTGTCCGTTGAGATTCGTCACAACAATCCGGTGATTGCCCATGTCGGCAACATAGACGCGTGTTGCCGCCGCACCGCCGCTGATGGAGTTCTTGTCGTAGGTGACGGTGGTGGGCGTATTGAATTGGTAACGCTGATGCACCGGTTGGGATGCCAACTCCGCTGTACGGTCTTCATCGGCGAATGTCTGTTGCGCCTGGCTTGATTGCGTCAGAGTCAGGCCAACCAGCAACGCGGCCCAGCGCATTCCTTTACACATGGATGACGTGGTATTTATCATTGTTGTTCCCCTTCTTTAAGGACACGCAAGCGCAGGGTGGCTCCTGCCGATCAGGAAACGCTGCATGCCTTCTCGCGCTTCTTCAGTGACGATCTGCTGTACAAACAAAGTTCGCTCGCGCTCGAGCGCGTCGGCCAGGCGTGCCGGGTCGAAGCGCAGCAAGCTGCGGGTGTTACAAACGCTGCCGATCACTTTGCGCGCGACGACTTGAGCGGTGGCAGTCGCCTCGTCCGGCATTTGATCGGAAGGAACCAGCTTGGCGGCCATGCCCCAGGCAAGCGCCTGCTCAACGCTGATGCGGCTGTTCAATAATTGCACCGAACGGGCGCGGGCAAGTCCGATCAAGGTTGGCAACATGGCGGTCCAGCCGCCATCCGGGCTGAAGCCGACATCGACGTAATAGGGCGTGAAACTGGCCCGAGGGGAAACCAGCACGATGTCGCAGGCCAGCACCAGCCCCAGCGCGCCGCCGGTCACGGCGCCATCGACTGCGGCGATGATCGGTTTGTTGAACGAAGCCATGCGCACGATGGCCTGATTGAGCAATCCGACCAGTTCGGCTGCGTATTCGGCAATCTTCTCGCCTTGTTGGTGAAAGGCATGGACATCACCACCCGTCGAGAACGAAGGGCCGGCATGAGACAACACCAGCACGCGAATACTGTCGTCTTGTGCGCAGGCATCCAACGCCGCGAGCAAGGATTGCAAGAGTTCAGGAACCAGGCTGTTGTGCCGCGCCGACCGGTTCAGCGTGAGCCTTGCCACCGGGCCGTCACGATTCAGCAGCACGAGGGATTCGGACGATGTGCTCATTTCCGCTTGCGCGCTTGCAAACCGTGGGTAATGAAATCGGCGGCCGCATCCACCACCCGATCACGCGCTTTCGGATTGTCCCAGAGGCTGTAGCGCATCCCCAGGAAATGGCTGATGCCCATGAGGCACCAGGCGCGCACTTCTGTATCGCCGGCGCTGATCTCGTGGTTCGTGACGGCGGCATCAAGACGCCCTTGGTACAGCGCACCGAATTCGCTGAAATATTTGCGATAGATCGCTTCATCGACAAAGAGCGATTCGAGGACGATACGGTAAAGATTCTTGTGCTCGGCCACAAAGGACAGAAAAGTCCGCAAGCCAAGGCGTTCGGCCTCCAGTCTGGAATGAACGCCGGCGATTTTCTCTCTGATGACGTGCTGAATTGCCTGGCCCATGTGCTCGACCAGCGCCCGAAACGCTCCTTCCTTGTCGTGGAAGTAGATATAGAACGTCCCTTGGGAAACTTGCGCTGCTTGAGTGATTTCCGTAATCGATGCCGCGTGAAACCCCTTGCCGCCGAACACCTGCTCGGCGGCCTGCAGCAAGCGTGCGCGAGTTTCGGCGCCGCGCGCGGTCTTTGCGGTCTTTTCGGTCTTCGCAGTCTTGGGAATCACAATTTTCTTGAGGGTGGCGGATTGCATAATTGATAAACATGAAATATGATTCAGTCGACATATTAGGATCGTAAAATTTCGATGTCAAGGGTTGAATGCGTGATGCCTGTCATCACCATGCAAGATGGGGCGCAACTGCACTACCGCGACGCAGGCAGCGGCAGGCCGGTCATATTCCTGCACGGCTGGGCTGCAACGGGCGCTTTCTTCGATAAACAGTTGCCCCTGGCAAAAAAGGGTTTGCGGCTGATCATTCCCGATCTGCGCGGTCACGGCTTATCGCAGCACCCGAACCGGAACCTGACGATCAGCCTGCTGGCGAGCGATCTGCGCACGCTGATCGTTCACCTTAAACTGACTGAGTTTGCACTGGTCGGCTGGTCCATGGGCGCTATGGCGGCATGGGAGTATTTGCGCACCTATGGCGAATCCGGGGTGGATAAGCTCACCATCGTGGATATGACGGCAAAAATCGTCACTGATGACGAATGGATGCATGGCTTGGCGGGCGGCTATCCGGCGGATCGTGTGGGTCACACGGCGCATTCGATCAAAAACGATTGGGAGCGCATTGCAAAGTTGACCGCCAGCAAGTTATTCGCACACACCGCTGTAAGCAACCCGGCGTTGGTGCAACGCTTCGCAACGATCATGCGCTCCAACAACCCGGAAGGCTTGGCCAATCTCTGGATCGACATGGCTGGACAAGATTATCGCAGCTTGCTGCCTCGCCTGAATGTCGATTGCCAATTCATTTATGGGAGCGAAAGCCGCCTCTACAAACCAGAAACCATCGCGCATGTAGCGCAACTTGCGGGAGTCACAAAAACTTTCGGTATCTCCGAAGCGGGCCATCTGCCTCACTGGGAACAGCCGGAAGCATTTGCAGCGGCTTTACTGCAAAGTCGATAATCTGGACGACGGCAGCGCCCTCGCACTGTTGAGAGAAAAAAATCGGCTGGCGCCTACGCTATCGCGCTACTGATGCACCACCACCGATTGCATTTCGAATGCCTCACGCAAGCGCTCTGCCGTGTGCTGGGCTTGCGCATGATCCCGCCAGGGGCCAAGTTGCACGCGGTAGACGCCGCCGCGCGCCTGCACCGCCAGTTTGCCGTTCAGCTCAGCGGCGTCCGGCAATCCCGATAGATCTCGGCTCAGGCGAAACCTGAGACTCTCGGCGTTGTCGTGATTGCTGAATGCGCCGAGTTGCAGGAACACGCCGTGTGACTCGCGTATTTCAGGTATCGCAGGTATCGTCACAGGCGTTTCAGCGCGCTGTACAAGCTGCTCGATCGGGTCGGGGGCTGCGTCGGCTTCGGCAGGTTTCGCCGGCGTCTGCGGCGTCTGCGGCGTTTGTTTTGCCGCCAGCATGGTTCCGGGCAGGATGCTGTCGACCTCCAGCATAGTGCTGCCATTGCCGATATAACCGAGCTTCCACGCCGCTGCGTAGGACAAGTCGATCAAGCGGCCAGAGTGAAACGGGCCACGGTCGTTGATACGCACCACCACCGACTTGCCGTTGGAGAGGTTGGTGACGCGGGCATAGCTGGGAATCGGCAGGGTGGGATGGGCGGCGCTCATGCCGTACATGTCGTAGATTTCGCCGGAGGAAGTTTTCTGGCCCTGGAACTTGCGGCCATACCAACTCCCCACGCCCCGCGCCTGGTAGGGTTTGAGTGTCGTCATCGGCAGATAGGTCTGTCCAAGCACTGTGTAAGGCTTGTTGGCGTAACGGTGCAAGGGTTCGGCTTTCGGCTCGGCATCAGGGATGGCGGCGAGAAATTCCGGCGACGGTGGGTTATCGCCGGGGCCGTCGTCCTGGTAGTAACCGCCGCCGCGTTTCTGCACCACGGCAGGCGGTGATGCAAGCGGTTTGCCTGCGGCTTGCGGTGCAAGCGAAGGTGAAGACACCGCGGGACGCTCTATCGTTGGCCGCGGCGGTTGACTGCCGCACGCGGCCAGCAGCAAAGGCGGCAACAGCAGCCAGCCATGGCGCAAGGTCATTTTTGCACCAGCATCCGGTGCTTGTGGATGCTCATTAAAATTCCGATGCCGATGAACAGCGTGGTCAGTGATGTGCCGCCGTAACTGATAAACGGCAACGGCACGCCCACCACCGGCAACAGGCCGCTGACCATGCCCATGTTGACGAAAGCGTAAGTGAAAAAAATCAGCGTGATGCTGCCGGCCAGCAGGCGGGTAAACAGCGTCGGGGCATTGGCGGCGATCATCATGCCGCGCCCGATCAGTAGTGCATACAGGATCAACAGCAGGGTATTGCCGAGCAGGCCGAATTCTTCGGAGAGCACGGCGAAAATGAAATCCGTATGACGTTCGGGAATGAACTCCAGTTGGGCCTGGGTGCCCTGCCCCCAGCCCTTGCCGAGTATGCCGCCGGAGCCGATGGCGATGGTCGACTGGATGATATGGAAACCTTTGCCGAGGGGATCAGCCTCGGGGTCGAGCAGGGTCATGATGCGGCTGCGCTGGTAGTCGTGCAGCATCGACCAGGCCAGCGGCGCCGCCGCCATGGCGGAGACGGCGAGGCCGATCAGAATTTTCCATGACAGGCCGGCCAGAAATATCACATAGAAGCCGGCAGCCAGCACCAGCAGCGCCGTGCCGAGATCGGGCTGCCTGGCGATCAGCACCACCGGCAGCAGCAGCAGGATCGCCGCCACCACATACTCGCGCAGGCGCAGGAAAGTCTCGTGGCGCTGGAAATACCAGGCCAGCATCAGCGGCATGGCGATCTTCATGATCTCGGAGGGCTGGACGCGCATGAAGCCGAGGTTGAGCCAGCGCCGCGCGCCCTTGGAAATATCGCCGAACAGGGCCACCGCAATCAGCAGCAGCACGCCGCCGACGAACACCGGCAAAGCGAAATACATCAGCCGCTGCGGCGGCACCTGGGCGACCAGCCGCATCACCACCAGCGCCACCAGCGTATTCAGCAGTTGCGCGCCGATCCGGTCATAGGAGGCGCTGCTTACCACCAGCAGCGCATAGCTGAGCAGCAAGGTGGCCAGTGTCATCAGCGGCGGATCAATCGGGGCGGCCAGGCGCTGCCAGAGGTTCCGCACGAACATCTCAGTCTCCTTCGTCTTCCGCCGCCGCCTCGGGCGGCGGCGCCTTGGGCAGCTTGCCGAGCAGATAGTAGTCGAGCACCTGGCGGGCAATCGGCGCCGCCGCCGTCGCGCCGAAGCCGCCGTTCTCGACCACCACCGCCAGCGCGATCCTGGGTTGCTCGGCAGGTGCGAAGGCAATGAACAAGGCATGGTCGCGCATGTGCTCGGCGACATGGCCTTCCGTGTATTTCTCGCCTTTCAGGCTGTACACCTGGGCCGTGCCGGTCTTGCCGGCGGACACATATTCAGCCCCGGCGAATGCGCGCGCGCCGGTTCCCTCCCGATTTACGCCGATCATCGCCTGCTTGATGGTCTCGATGTCCTGCGGCTTGAGGGGGATGGTGCGCAGCGGCTTGGGCTCTATCGATACGGCAACCCCGGTCTTGGCGTCGGCGATGGATTTGACGATGTGCGGGCGATACATGACGCCATTATTCGCCAGTGTCGCCACCGCCTGCGCCATCTGGATCGGGGTATAGGCGTTATAACCCTGGCCGATGCCGATGCTGATGGTTTCGCCGGCAAACCAGCGTTGCTGCTCGGGTTTCTTGAAATGTTTCCGCTTCCATTCCTGCGAGGGCAGCACGCCCTCCGACTCACCCTCAAGATCGACCCCGGTACGTTGCCCGAAGCCGAACTGGCGCATGAAGCTGGCGATGTTATCAATGCCCAGGTCATTGGCCAGCATGTAGTAATAGGTATCGCAGGACTGCACGATGGACTGGTACATATCTACGGTGCCGTGTCCGCCTTTCTTGTCGTCACGAAATACATGGCCGCCGAAACTGTAGAAACCGGGATCGAAAATTGTTTGCTGCGGCGTGCGTTTGCCGATTTCCAGCGCAGCCAGCGCCATATAGGGTTTGAAGGTGGAGCCGGGGGGATAGGTGCCGTTGAGAGCACGGTTCACCATCGGCTTGTCCGGCGAGTTATTCAGTGCGTCCCAGTTTTGCGGATCGATGCCTTCGACAAACATGTTGGGATCATAACCAGGCACCGATACCAGGGCGAGGATGCCGCCGCTGGCGGGATCAATCGCCACCAGCGCGCCACGCCGGTCGCCGAAGGCCCGTTCGGCGACCTCCTGTAGTTTGAAGTCGACCGTGAGTGTCAGGTTGTTTCCCGACACCGGCGGAACGCGCGAGAGCACCCGCACGGCACGGCCTCCGGCATCGACCTCGACTTTTTCAAAACCGGTCTGGCCATGCAACTCGAACTCGTACTTCTGCTCCAGCCCGGTCTTGCCGAAGTGTTCGGTGCCGCGATAATTGGGTTCAGCGTCTTTTTCCTCGATGCGATCCAGATCGCGGTCATTGATGCGGCCGATATAACCCAACAGGTGCGAGGCGGATTCGTTGTAGGGATATTGGCGAAACAGGCGCGCCTTGATGTCGACGCCGGGGAAGCGGTAGCGGTGCGCGATGAATTTGGCAACCTCTTCATCCGTCAGGCGCGTCCTGATCGGCAGCGACTCGAAATTCTTGCTTTCTTCCAGGAGTTTCTTGAAGCGCTTGCGATCCCTCGGTTGAATTTCGATCACCCTGGACAAGCCGTCGATCACCGTTTCCAGATCGCCAGCCCGGGCCGGCGTGATTTCCAGCGTATAGGCTGAATAATTGCGCGCCATCACCACGCCGTTGCGATCCAGGATCAAGCCGCGATTGGGGGTAATCGGCACCAGCGAAATGCGGTTGTCTTCAGCGCGTGTCTGGTAGTAGCTGTACTGAACCACTTGCAGCCAGAAAAAGCGGGCGAACAGCAGGATAAAAATAACCAGCACGAAGCCGCTGGCAACCGCCAGGCGCCGCTGGAAACGCACAATTTCCTGTTCTGGGTTTTTGAATTCCATGACCTGGTGTGTCACGCCCTAAATCGGGCGGTTCTCGTCCTTCTCGACCGGCTGATATTGCGGCAGCAGCAGCAGATAAGTCAGCGGCGGCCAGAGTAAAGCGGCGCTGAAGCTGCCCAGAAAATACAGCAAGCCGGGAAAATCGGCGCCGCCGAGCATGCGCGCGACGAGCATCACCAGTTGCGCCCCCAGCAGTAACGGGAGAATTTGCATGGCCTGCTGCAGCAGAGGAAATCCCAGTATGCGGCGCGACAATCCGCCGGCGGCAAAAGCCAGCAACACATACGCCAGAGAATGCTGGCCCATCACGCTGGCGGAGCCCACGTCCATCACGATGCCCGCCAGAAAAGCCGCCGCCATGCCGACCTTGAACGGCTCGCGGATGCACCAGAAAGCCAGCACCAGCGCCAGCCAGTCGGGCAAGCCGGGCAAGCGCCCAAACGGAATCATGTTGGCGAACATCGCCAGCACCAGGGTTAACAGGATGAACCAGCCGCGTACCGGCAAGAGAATCCGCTTGGAGGCCGGGGTGGGCTGCATGCTTACTCCTTCCTCTTGCCTTTCCGGCCTTTGTCCGGCTTATCCTGGGTTTCTACCGCAGGCGGCGGCGGTGGCGGCGCTTCGCGCGGCCCCAGCACCAGCACCTGGCCGTGGCGTTCCACGCCGGCGATCGGTTCGCAGAGGATGCGGGCGAAGGCGTAAGTGGTGTCGCGGTCGACCCGCGTCACCTTGGCCACCGGCAGCCCCGGCAGATAGACATCATCGAGGCCGGAAGTGACCAGCACGTCGCCGGCCTGTACATCGGCATTGGCGGCCAGAAAGCGCAACTCGAGATTGCCGTCGCCGGTGCCGAACAACACCGAGCGCAGGCCGTTCCTGACGATCTGCACCGGCACCGCCTGATCCTTGTCGGTAATCAGGGTGGCCTCGGAGATCATCGGGAAGGCCCGCGTCACCTGGCCGATGACCCCCAGTTCATCGACCACCACCTGGCCGGCTGCGATATTTTGCCGGGTACCCTTGTCGAGTACCACCCGGCGCGAGAAAGGGTCGCGCGCAGCGTAGAGAATTTCCGCCACCTGGCTGGTAACGGGCTGGCGCTGTTTCATGTCGAGCAGCGCGCGCAGGCGCTGATTTTCCTGTTCAAGGTGCTCCTGGCGCAACAACAACCGGGCGGTGGTTAACTGCTTTTGACGCAACTCGGCGTTCTCTTGTTCCAAAGCCGCCAGGCTGGTCAGGTAGTTATCCCATCGGCCAAAAGCCTCCTCCGGCGCGTAAGCGAGCCGCTGCATGGGATAGGTGATGAGCGCTACGCCCTGGCGCACCAGTTCCAGGGTATGGAAACGCAGATCCAGCACCAGCAGCAGCAGGGACAGCGCGACAAAAAACGCCAGCCGGGCCAGAGGCGCCGGACCGCGATTAAAGAAGGGGGGCGGCTGGTGGCCGACAACGGACATCAAGAGTGGTTCGCCTGCTCCAATGGTTTAAGGGTGGTAAAAACGCAGGGCGCGCCACATTCTCAGCGCCGCTTGCCACCCTACACGGAGCAAAGCTTATTCGTTTGCGAAAATACTGCCTAAATTGTCCATCTTTTCCAAGGCCAGGCCGGAACCCCGCACTACGCAGGTCAACGGATCCTCGGCAACAATCACCGGCAGGCCGGTTTCTTCCATCAGCAGGCGGTCGATGTCGCGCAGCAGAGCGCCGCCGCCGGTCAACACCATGCCCATTTCGGCGATGTCTGCGCAAAGCTCGGGCGGGGTCTGCTCCAGGGCCGACTTGACCGCCGAGACGATGGCGTTGAGCGGATCAGTCAATGCTTCGAGGATCTCATTCGACGAAATGGTGAAGCTGCGGGGAATGCCTTCGGCCAGGTTGCGGCCCTTGACTTCCATTTCCCTCACCTCGGAGCCGGGGAAGGCCGAGCCGATTTCCTTCTTGATCGTCTCGGCGGTGGTTTCGCCGATCAGCATGCCGTAGTTGCGGCGGATGTAATTGATGATGGCGTCGTCGAAACGGTCGCCGCCGACCCGCACCGAGCCGGCATAAACCATACCGCCCAGCGAGATGACGCCGACTTCGGTGGTGCCGCCGCCGATATCCACCACCATCGAACCGGTGGCGTCGGACACCGGCAGGCCGGCGCCGATGGCCGCCGCCATCGGCTCCTCGATCAGATACACCTGGCTGGCCCCCGCGCCCAGCGCCGATTCCCGAATGGCGCGGCGCTCCACCTGGGTCGAGCCGCTCGGCACGCAGATAATGATGCGCGGGCTGGGCGAGAACAGACGGGAATCATGCACCTTCTTGATGAACTGCTTGAGCATCTGCTCGGTCACGGTGAAGTCGGCGATCACGCCGTCTTTCATGGGACGGATGGCGATGATATTGCCCGGCGTCTTGCCCAGCATCTGCTTGGCGGCCATGCCGACCGCCTGGATGGTCTTCTTGGCGTTGGGGCCGCCTTCGGTGCGAATCGCCACCACCGACGGCTCGTTCAGCACGATGCCCTTGGTACGCACGTAGATCAACGTATTGGCGGTGCCGAGGTCAATCGCCAGATCATTGGAGAAATAGGAACGCAAAAAACTGAACATCGGGAATTTCCAATCAGCAATCAATCAGTAAGGCCGCGCAGCCGCCCGGATACGTGACGAGCGCGACGAAGAAGGTGCAGGGTCAAAGTGCAATATGATACCCTAACACGCTTCGCAATTTAAGCCTCATTAGCCCCGGAATGTCCTTGAACCTCGACCAGGTGGAGCGCATCGCGCGCCTTGCCCATATTGAAATCTCCCCTGCGGAAGCCGCCCAGACCCGTGACCGGCTGAACGCTATTTTCGACCTGATCGAACAACTGCAAGCGGTCAACACCGCAGGCATTGCGCCGATGGCCCATGCCGTGGATGTTTCCCAGCGGCTGCGGGCGGATGTGGTCACCGAAACCATCGACCGCCGCGAAGTTTTCCAGGCCATTGCCCCGGAAGCCGAAGCCGGGCTGTACCTGGTACCCAGGGTAATAGAATGAATCTGACGATTCATTCACCCCCACCCCTTGTGACCCCCCACCCCCCGGCCCCCGGCCCCAGGGCGGGGGTGACTAACCGGCTCTCCCGCCTGGCGGGAGAGAAACAGTTATGATCAATGCCACGTTGCGAGAGCTTTCCGTAGCGCTGGCGGCGAAGCGGATTTCAGCGGTCGAACTGGCTACGCTGTTCCTCGACCGCATCCAGCGCCTCAACCCTGCACTCAACGCCTTCATCACAGTCGACCGCGACAAGACCCTGGAGATGGCGCGCGCCGCCGATGTCCGCCTGGCGGCGGGAGACGCCGGCCCGCTCACCGGCATCCCGCTTGCCTACAAGGACATCTTCTGCACCGAGGGCTGGCTCACCACCTGCGGCTCGAAAATGCTGTCGAACTTCGTCAGCCCCTACGACGCCCATGTCGTCGAGCGCTTCAAGAGCGCCGGCATGGTGACCCTGGGCAAATGCAATATGGACGAGTTCGCCATGGGCTCGTCCAACGAAACCTCGTTCTACGGCCCGGTGAAAAACCCCTGGAATACCGACCGCGTACCGGGCGGCTCCTCCGGCGGCTCGGCTGCCGCCATCGCCGCACGTCTGGCGCCCGCCGCCACCGGCACCGACACCGGCGGCTCGATCCGCCAGCCCGCCGCGCTGAGCGGCCTGACCGGGCTGAAGCCGACCTACGGCGTGGTCTCCCGCTACGGCATGATCGCCTTCGCTTCCTCGCTCGACCAGGCCGGGCCGATGGCCAAGTCGGTGGAGGATTGCGCCCTGCTGCTCAACGCCATGGCCGGCTTCGACAGCCGCGACTCGACCAGCCTGGAGCGTCCGGCGCAGGATTATGCGCACGATCTGGAACAACCTCTACGAGGTCTACGCATAGGCTTGCCCAAGGAGTTCTTCGGCGATGGCATGGAACCCGGTGTGCGCGCCGCAGTGGAAGCGGCGCTGGCCGAATACCGCAAACTCGGCGCCAGCACCGTCGAAATCAGCCTGCCCAGCTCGGGCCTGTCGGTGCCGGCTTACTATGTGATCGCACCGGCAGAGGCCAGCTCCAACCTGTCCCGCTTCGACGGCGTGCGCTACGGCTACCGCGCCCCTGAATACGTTGACTTGGCCGACATGTATCGCAAGAGCCGCGCCCAGGGCTTTGGCGAAGAAGTGAAACGCCGCATCCTGATCGGCACTTATGTGCTGTCGCACGGCTATTACGACGCCTACTACCTGCAAGCGCAGAAAATCCGCCGCCTCATCGCCAACGATTTCGTCGAGGCCTTCAAACACTGCGACATCATCGCCGGCCCCACCGCGCCGGGAACCGCTTTCGAATTCGGCGCGAAAAGCAACGATCCGGTGCAAATGTACCTGTCCGACATCTACACCATCCCCGCCAATCTCGCCGGCCTGCCGGGCATGTCCCTGCCCTGCGGCTTCGACGCCGGCAAACTGCCGATCGGCCTGCAACTGATCGGCAACTATTTCGACGAAGCGCGCATGCTCAACGTCGCCCATCGCTACCAGCAGGTCACGGATTGGCATGCACAAATGCCGAAAGGATCAGCATGACCGTCAAGACGGGAATCATCCAGGGTGATTGCGCGGAGATGTTGAAAACATTCGACAACAATTCCTTCGATCTCATCGTCACCTCGCCACCTTACGCGGATCGGCGTATTCATACCTATGGCGGTGTCAAGCCGGAACAATACGTGGAATGGTTTCTGCCTCGCTCGGAAGAATTCCTCCGAGTACTTAAACCGACCGGCTCTTTCGTCCTTAACATCAAGGAAAAGGTCGAGAACGGCGAACGCCATACCTATGTCATAGAATTGATTCTGGCCCTAAAAAAACAGGGTTGGCTGTGGACCGAGGAATACATCTGGCACAAGAAGAACTGCTACCCTGGCAAATGGCCGAATCGTTTCCGGGATGCGTGGGAAAGATGCCTGCACTTTACCAAATCGCGCAAATTCAAAATGAACCAGGAAACCGTAATGGTGCCGATGGGCGACTGGGCCGGGGCGCGATTAAAATCTCTCGGAAAGAACGATGTGGTGCGCTACGATTCACAGGTAGGCAGCGGCTTCGGCAAGAACATCGCCAACTGGATGGAGCGCACGATGGCTTATCCGACCAATGTGCTGCACCTGGCCACCGAATGTGGCAACAAAAACCATAGCGCCGCCTTTCCTTCCGCGTTGCCCGATTGGTTCATACGATTATTCACTGACGAGGGCGACTGGGTGCTTGATCCTTTCGCCGGATCAGGCACCACGCTGGATGTGGCGCGTCGTCTCGGTCGTAATTCCGTCGGCATTGAAATATTGCCGGATTATTGCGAAATTGCAAGGCAGACTGCGAATGTCGAACAATTTCAGTTGCTGGAGGAACGGAGGGCTTATGTCGGGTAACCCCGCTATGTATCAGGAAATCATCGAACCGCTCGGCCACAAGGCGAAGCAACGCAACGACGAATTCGAAAGTGAATATGGCAAAGTAGTGAATCGTTTTACGCGCGAGTTTCTTGAGCGGTTCTGCCGGAACGATGATGCGATTGACTGGGAGGCAGTGGTCGCTTTCAATTCCTCTATCGAAAAACCCAGGCGGACACAAACCAAATGACGCGGGTAGTCACCCGACACACTGACATGGCCGGACTCCAGCACCGCCTTGATCACCACCCTCTGTACGCCTCGGTGCGAACACTCGATGATTTGCGCTGTTTCATGGAACACCATGTTTTTCCGGCATGGGACTTCATGTCCCTGCTCAAGTACCTGCAAAGCCATGTAGCTCCGGCAGGCGCTCCCTGGCTGCCTGGGCAAGACCCCCGCACCCAGCGCTTCATCAACGAAATCGTGCTTGGTGAGGAAAGCGACGTGGGGCTGCCGGATGGCTCGGGTACGCCGGTTTTCATCAGTCATTTCAATCTCTATCTCGGCGCCATGGAGGAAATCGGCGCCGATACGCGCCCGGTGCGAAGCTTCCTCAAAGCCGTAAAAAAACGCGGTGTCGCATCCGCGCTCAAGCGGGCCGAGATGCCGGAGCCATCACGGCGCTTCGTTGCAACCACTTTCAAATTCCTCGACACCGGCAAACCCCATGTCGTGGCGGCCGCCTTCGCCCTGGGCCGCGAACAGGTGATTCCCGGCATGTTCCGCAGCCTGCTCGCCAAGACCGGCATCAGCAAAACGAAGGCGCCGTTGTTTCATTATTACCTGGAGCGTCACATACATCTCGACGATGAACTCCACGGCCCGCTGTCGCTCAGCCTGCTGCGGCAACTTTGCGGCGACAGCCGCAGGAAACGGCAGGCGGCGGCAAAAGCCGCGCAGCAGGCCGTCACCGCCCGCATAATGCTTTGGGATGGAGTGCGTGCTGCGCTTCCATCGCTATCGAGGAGATCAAAGAAATGACGCAATGGGAAGTCGTGATTGGCCTGGAAACCCACACCCAGCTCAGCACGGTCTCGAAAATTTTCTCCGGCGCGTCCACCGCATTCGGCGCCGCGCCCAATGCCCAGGCCTGCGCCGTGGATCTCGCCCTGCCTGGCGTGTTGCCGGTGCTGAACCGGGCGGCGGTCGCATGCGCAATCAAATTCGGCCTGGCGATAGGCGCGCAGATCGCGCCGCGCTCGGTGTTCGCCCGCAAGAACTACTTCTATCCCGACCTGCCCAAGGGTTATCAGATCAGCCAGTACGAGCTGCCGGTAGTGGTTGGCGGCGCATTGTCGGTGCTGGTCGCTGCGGGAAAATCCGGCGAGCAGGCATACGAAAAAACCGTGCAACTGACCCGCGCCCATCTGGAGGAAGATGCCGGAAAGTCGCTGCATGAACTGAGTGGCTCGCGCGTGGCGCTCGGTCAAGGCAAGACCGGCATCGACTTGAACCGCGCCGGCACCCCGTTGCTGGAGATCGTCACCGAGCCGGTGATGACTTCGTCCGCCGAGGCGGTCGCTTACGCCAAGGCGTTGCATGCGCTGGTGCGCTGGATCGGCATTTGCGACGGCAACATGCAGGAAGGCTCGTTCCGCTGCGACGCCAACGTCTCCGTGCGGCGCCCCGGCGCACCGCTCGGCACCCGCCGCGAGATCAAGAATCTCAACTCCTTCCGCTACATGCAGCAGGCCATCGACTATGAGGTGCAGTGGCAGATCAACGAGATCGAGGAAAGCCGCCCTATCCGTCAAGCCACCGTGCTGTTCGACCCCGCCAGCGGCGCAACGCGCGCCATGCGCAGCAAGGAAGACGCGCAGGACTACCGCTACTTCCCCGACCCGGACCTGCTGCCGCTGGAGATTGCCTCGACCTGGATCGAGGAAGTGCGGACAACCATGCCTGAGTTGCCCGCCGAAATGAAATCACGCTTCCAGCGCGACTACAGCCTCTCCGCCTATGACGCCACGGCGCTCACCGCCAGCCGCGAAATAGCCGGCTACTTCGAAAATTGCGTTGCCGCCGCCGGCATGTCCAATGCCAAACTCTGCGCCAACTGGGTGATGGGCGAACTCGCAGCGCGTCTCAATGAAGCGGACAGGAGCATCGACGCTTCGCCCATTTCTCCCGCGCAGTTGGCCGGGATAGCGATGCGTATTGCCGACAACACCATCTCCAGCAAAATCGGCAAAGAAGTTTTTGAGGCGCTCTGGTTGGGGCAGGCTGAAAGTGCTGACGCTGTCATCGAGGCGCGAGGCCTCAGACAGATCACCGATACAGACGCCATCGAAAAACTCATCGACGAAGTGCTTGCCGCCAACCCGAAATCCATCGAAGAATTCCACGCCGGCAAGGAGAAAGCCTTCAATGCCCTGGTCGGCCAGGCGATGAAGGCCACCAAGGGTAAAGCCAATCCGCAGCAGGTGAATGAATTACTGCGCAAGAAACTTGCCGGCTGAGAAACGATGCGAACACGAACATCCCTTTGGTTACGACCCCTTTGGTTACGCGGGGAGATGGAAGCCATGATCTCCGGCACGCTGCACAGGCATAATGCGTTGCGATGTACCCAGGTCGTCGCGACGACCGCGCCAACGCCCAAGGCTCCCGCACCGACGCCGCGACCGACCAAGGCAAAGCGCAATGGCTCACGCCAAGGGGTGCGGCGATGAGTCCGGCTCAGGGAATGGTGGTTCCATCCGAGCGCATCGCGCATTCGATCCTGCTGCTGCGCGGGCAGAAGGTATTGCTCGATGCCGACCTGGCCGAACTCTATGGGGTGCCGACCAAGGTCTTGGTGCAAGCGGTCAAGCGCAACCTGGAACGGTTTCCCGATGATTTCATGTTTCAGCTTACCAATCAGGAATTTAACGTCTTGAGGTCACAATCTGTGACCTCAAGTTCGCAGGCGCTGGATACGCTGCGTTGGGGCGGGCGACGCACCGCACCCTATGCCTTCACAGAACAAGGCGTGGCGATGCTGTCGTCGGTGCTCTCCAGTCCCCAGGCCATCGCGGTGAACATCGAGGTGATGCGCGCTTTTGTGCGTCTGCGCGAGGTACTCACCGGCAACAAGGAATTGGCGGCGAAACTCGGCGAGTTGGAACGCAAGCTCAAGGGCCATGATCAGGCCATCGCCGGCATCCTCGATGCCATCCGCCAACTCATGGCGCCGCCACCGGCACCGAAGAAGCGGCCTATCGGGTTCGTCACCGACGAGAAATAGCCCACCCAATCGAAGGGCCGCAGCAAGCGGCCCTTCTCACATCAGCCGCTACCCGCGGAGCGGGTGGGTGTGGCTTTTTTTACTTCTACCTACGGACTATCGCCGTGTCGCCAGCGACGACTTTCAACGGCTATGCAAATTCAATTTGAGCCTGGACCCTTATCGCTTCTTATCGCTCTATCTTACGGAGCAAATCCTCGTAGGTACCAAATTGCCAGCATTGCGACAAATTCAATTCCCCACCATTGTCCAATGATTAAAAAAATTATTACTGCAATTTTGAACAGCATACCGCCAGGGATCAACCACAAGATCAAACTGCTGATAATGACGTGTGCTACTAAGAACACACTGAGCAATAAGAAATTGTCACCACCCAGCCAGTATGCTTTCTGTGCCCACAGAGTTAGCGCGGTTATGCCAGTACAGATAGCGAGAGCCACTAGCAATTTGCTAGTCATAATCATCGACCAAAGATAGTGATGGCGCCCCGACGGAAGCGGTCAGAATCTCCCTCCGTTCCAGGCGCAGGTGGTCTAGGCCATTGCTTTGGATCGTCCGGTAATGCCTTCAACTCGTCGACGAGTTTCCTATTGCAGGATGCTTTCGGGGTGCCAGAGTCAAAGCACTGGTCATGACGTTGGTAACATTCATCGCCGCTATCAAGTGCAGGAGCAGTCCCGGTGCCACCGCCAGAAACACCTCCACTCCATTTACCACCGCCCCAGTTCCCATTCCTCGGCCCATCCGTGATAGACCTACCAGGACCTGGCGACCAAATTGTCCTATCTAGTCCGAGCGGATCAATGTAGCTAACCGGATTCCCCCCGACATAGGTATATCCGTTGATGCCGCCCTGTAGTCCAATCGGATCAGACTGAATATACCTACCAGTGTTCGGGTCGTAATCCCTGAAGTAGTTGTAGCTGAGATTAGTCTCCCTATCGAAGTACTGCCCCGGGAACCGCGGATTAAAGACAAATGTTGTTCCGCTGTTGCCGGGGTCTTCATTGGGCGGATTATTGCCGAACGGCTCCTGGTTGTCCCAGCGCCATACTGTGTTTTGTTGGCTGTCGGTGATGAGTCTCGGCGTACCCAGATGATCCGGGTGGATGTAGTAGATCCCCAGCGGCGGCCCCGCCGCATTCACGGTCACTGTCATGGGTGCCGAGGTGGTCTGCGCGCCCCGGTCGTCGGTGGCCTGCGCCGTCAGGGTATAGCTGCCCTGCGGCACGTTGCTCCAGGTAAAGCCAAAGGGTGCCGCAGTAGCACTGCCGACCGGATTGCCATTCTGGAAGTAGTCCACCTTGACGACGCTGCCGTCCGTATCGGCAGCCGTCACCGCGAGGGCGATGCTGGCCGGGGCGGTGAATTTCTGTCCGGCGGCAGGTGCGGTCAGCACTATGGTTGGCGGGGTATTGACGATCACATTGACTGCTGTGGATGTGGTACTCGCTCCCTGATCATCAGTGGCCTTGGCGGTGAGGCTGTAGCTGCCGGCAGGGATGGCGCTCCAGACGAAGGTATAGGGTGCAGCGGTGGCAGTACCGATCAGCGTGCTGCCCTGGTAGAACTCCACCTTGGCTATCGTGCCGTCGCTGTCCGTCGCTGTCGCAGTCACCGTGAGCGTACCCGGCGCAGTGGCGACCTGATTGGGGGTGGGACTGGTCAGGGTCACCGTCGGCGGCGCATTGACGATCACCTGTACTGCTGAGGATGTCGTACTCGCACCCCGATCATCGGTGGCCTTGGCGGTGATACTGTAGCTGCCAGCCGGAACATTGCTCCAGACGAAGCTGTAGGGCGCCGCCGTCACCGTGCCGATCAGGGTTGTACCTTGATAGAACTCCACCTTGGCTATCGTGCCGTCACTGTCGGCGGCATTGGCGCTGAGCGTGAGCGTACCCGGTGCAGTGACGACCAGGTTGGCCGCCGGCGCGGTCAGGGCCACCGTCGGCGGCGCATCCACCACCAGGAGTACCGCCGCGCTGACGGCGATGTCCTCGTTCTTGTCGGGTTTGTCTTTCTTGTCCGCCTGGTCTTTCTTGTCCTTCTTTTTGTCTTCCTTGTCTTTCTTGTCGCCCTCGTCGTTGTACGCCTTGGCGGTCAGACTGTAGCGGCCCGCCGGTACCTTCGTCCAGGTGAAGGTGTAGGGCGCTTTGGTCACGGTGCCGATCAGGGTGGCGCCCTGGTAGAACTCGACCCGGACGATGGGGTGTTCTTTCTCTCTCGACTGGGCGTCGGCGGTCAGTGTTACCGTCGCCGGGGCCACATACAGGAGGGCCGGTACGGTGAGGCTGACCGTGACTTTGGGCCGTTTCTGCTCGTGCGGGTCGTCTTCCTTCGTGTCTTTGCCGTCTTCGGCGCGCACCCCCTGCCAGGAGATGCACAGTCCGATGAGCAGGCAGACGGCGCCTTGCCGCAGACGGTGCTGGGTGGTGGCGGTGATTGTGGTGGCTGTGGTCATGGTGTCTCCCCTCTCCCCGTCTGCCGTCATTCGACGATGACTGCCACCGGCAGCTCGTCGAGGTAGAGGTATTCGCGGTCGATCTGGCCTTGGGCGCCGCCTTCGGCGATCAGCCGGCCTTGTTGGTCGTAGTGGTAGAGACGGTCGGTGGTGGCGGTACTTTTCTTGATGCGTTCGCCTTGGGCGTTGATCTGGTAGTTTGTCGCGCCTTGGGCGGTGCTGGCCTGGCCGAGCCGGCCACGCGCGTCGTAGCTGTATTGGGCGTTGCCGTCGTTGACGAGGGCGCCGTTGGGGTCGTAGTTGAGGCTGCGTGGCGGGCTGCCGCCGATGCTTTGGATTCGGTTACTCGCCGGGCTGATGCTGTAGGGGATGCTGGTGGCGCCGATGGTCTGGGTGCTGCGGTTGCCGCTGGGGTCATAGCTGTAGCCGTAGTTGGCGGTGGGGAGTACGGCGCTGGTGATTCGGTCTTGGCTGTCGTAGGTGTAGCTGGCGGTGTTGGCCGGGTTGGCGGGGTCCGTGAGGGCGGTGATGCGTGAGGCGGGGTCGTAGTTGAGGGTCTGGGTGGTCGCGCCCTGGCTGTAGGCGGTGATGCGGCCATCCTGGTCGAGGCTGCGGGTGTAGTGCTGGCCGTTGCCGTAGGTGAAGGATTGGACGCCGCCGAAGGGTTGGTAGGTGACTTGGCTGACGACGATCTGCGCTTGTCCGCCGGGCGGGGTGGTGGTGATCTGGGTGATGCGTCCGGCGGCGTCGCGGGTGTATTGGATGCGGCGTCCGGTGGGAGTGGTCATTGAGGCTAAGCGTCCACCCGTGTAGGTGTAGGCGGTGAGGTAGGGCAAACCCCCGATGGTGCGGGTTTCCTGGGTGATGCGGCCTTGGGGGTCGTAGCGGTATTCTGTACGGGCGGTGTCCTGGCCGGTAGAGTTTTGTTCGGCAATCTGGGTGAGCCGGCCGATGCCGTTGGGGCCGAGATCCCAGGTGTAGGTCTGGCGGGATCCGTCGGCGAAGCTGATCTGGGTGGGACGGTTGAGGGCGTCGTATTGGTAGGTGGTGGTCTGGCCTTTGGCGTCGGTCCGGGTGTTGAGGTTGCCGGCGGCGTCATAGGTCTGGGTGGCGGCGCCGCTGTCGGGGCTTTGTTGTTGCAGCAGGTTGCCCAGGCCGTCCAGGATGTAGGCGGTGACGAGGTTTCTCGGGTCGGTCACCTGGGTAAGTTGGTCGAGGGCGCTGTAGCTGAGTTGGGTGTTGCCGTTTCCCGGGTCGGTGATGCGGATGAGACGGTTGAGGGGGTCGTATTGGTTGATCGTGACGTGGTTCAGCGGGTCGGTGATGCGGGTGCGGTTGCCGTTGGCGTCGTAGGCGTAGGTGGTGGTCTGGTTCTGGGTGCCGATGTCATTGTAGAGGCGATTCAGGGCATCGAAGACGCGCGTACGGGTTTGGGCCAGCAGGTTCGCGGGATCGTAGGTGTCTTCTTTGGTGCGGTTGCCCATGGCATCCAGAGTGTAGGCGATGCGGTTGCCGACGCCGTCACTGACACCGACCAGGCGGTGGGCGGGGTCGTAGGTGTAGCTGAGGCTGGCGCCGTCGGGCAGGCTGACGTGGGTGAGTTGGCCGACGGGGTCATAGGTGTAGGCCGTGGTTTCGCCACCGATGCTTCGGGAGGTGAGGCGGCCACGGGCGTCGTAGGCGAGCGTGGTGGTGATGCCGTTGGGGTCGACGATGGCGGTGGGCCGTCCGTTGAGGTCGTAGGCGGTGATTTGTGTGGTTTGACCGAGGGCGTTGGTGGTGCTGGCGAGGTTGCCGCGTTTGCCCAGGTCCGGGTCGGTGGCGGGGTAGTAGCTGTAGGTGGCGACATCATGTACGTCGCTGCGCGGGCCGTCGGCGGTGAGGGGCTGGCCGTATTGGTTGTAGGTCCAGGTTGTGGTGCGTGGCGTGCCGACAGCGGCGGCGGTGAAGCCCTGTGCGCCTGTGGTGTCGGTGGTGGCTTGTTCGGTCTTCTGGCACAGGACGCCGATGGGTTGGGTGCCGCCCGCGATGTTCGGAACTGTGGCGCTGGCCGGGGCGCAGGTTGCTACGGCACCGTTGAGAGTGTCGCCGTTATAGACGTAGCTGGTGCGTTTGAGGGGTTCGGCGATCTGGACGGGTAGCCGCCAGTAGCTGTGCCATTGGGTGTTGGTGGTGCGGGCTTCGGGTTTGCCGTAGGCTTCTACTCGCTGGGTCTCAAGGTTCTTCGTCAGGTCGTAGTTGTACTTTGTGACTACGCCGTTGAAGTCGGTGCGGCTTGCTACGTTGCCATTCGCGTCGTAGGTTAAACTCGATGCCGAGGCAGAGCAGCCGGAACCGCCAGACTGGCTCTGCCCCGTACTCTTAGTGACGCCCAAGATAGTCCGGAAATTGTATGTGCGAGCTGTGCCAAGGGCGTCGGTGACGGTGGTGACGGTGGTACCGAATGTGAGCGTGGTGGCGTCGGCACCGCCGGCGAGTGACTCGCTGACGGCCCGGCCCGGGGCATCGTAACCGTAAGTGGCATAGCGCACACCGTTCTCGTCGACGATGCCGGTCAGCACATGTGGCAATGTAGGATTCTCATAGACCCGGGTTCCGCGATTGAAATCGTATAGAGATTGAAAGAGCCCCGCCAGACCTTGATCTTGGATAGAGTGACGTTATCGAGACGATCACCTATTTGTAGAGAAAGGGAGGCGAGGCGATGAGGACTTTGGCACAGACTG
>JACQAO010000003.1 GCA_016194935.1 Betaproteobacteria bacterium | reverse complement strand
CGGCAACTGGGAATTCCAGTTGCGGCAGATGGAACACGGCGAACTGGCGCGCAACGCCTTCATGGAACACATCGTCACGCAGACCCAGGAGATGGTCGAGCGCATCAAGCACGGCGAAATTCCCGATGAAGCTTTCAGCACACTGAAAACACCTTGTCCGAAATGCGGCGGCGTGATCCAGGAGAACTACAAAAAATTCCAGTGCAAGTCCTGCGAGTTCGCACTGTGGAAAGTCGTCGCCAGCCGCCAGTACGAACCGGAGGAAGTCGAAGAACTGCTGGAGAAGCGCGTGGTCGGCCCCTTGCAAGGATTCCGCAGCAAGATGGGGCGGCCTTTCGCCGCCATCATCAAACTCAACGCCGAACTGCAACCGGAATTCGACTTCGGCCAGAGCAACGAAGGCGATGGTGAAGAAGTCGATTTCAGCGCCCAGGAAACCCTCGGCCCCTGCCCCAAGTGCAGCGCCCGCGTGTTCGAGAACGGCATGGCCTATGTCTGCGAAAAGTCGGTCGGCCCCGCCAAGAGCTGCGATTTCCGCTCCGGCAAAATCATCCTGCAACAGCCGGTTGAACGCGCGCAAATGCAAAAGCTGCTCGCCACCGGCAAGACCGAAATACTGAAAGGCTTCATCTCCTCCCGCACCAAACGCAAATTCTCCGCCTACCTGGTGCGCGGCGGCGACGGCAAAGTCGGCTTCGAATTCGAACCGCGTGCGCCAAAGGCAGCCAAGGCGGGCGCGGAAGCAAAGCCGGAAAAAGCCGCTCCCGACACCCCGGCAACCAAGCCGGCGAAAACAGCAGCAGCCAAAACGAAAAAAACCGCTACGACCAAAGCCGCAGCGCCAGCCAAGCCCGCAACAAAAAAGCGGGTGGCAAAGAAATAAGCGCTTTCAGAATTGACGGATGAAATCCATCGGGAGGCCATGTTAAGTACTCAGTACTCTGCAATACCTGGCCACTAACCAACTAGCCCCACAATAAACGCTCCCTGAAACTGATCCGGATTTTCACTAACCTCAACCAAGGAATTTCCCATGAGCACTGTGCTTTTCGGACTCTTCGGCCTTGCCAGCCTGCTGTCTATCGCCTGGCTGTTCTCGAATAACCGGCGTGCCGTGGATTGGCGTCTGGTGTCCACTGGCGTGGCGCTGCAGGTGTTGTTCGCCGCTTTCGTGTTGCTGACCACCTGGGGCAGCGCGATTTTCGAGGGCCTCGGCCATCTGTTCGTGACCCTGATCAATTTCACCAACGCCGGTTCGCGCATGGTGCTCGGCGGCCTGGCCGACCAGGACAAATACGGTTTCATATTCATCTTCCACGCTCTGCCCACGGTGATTTTCTTCGCCGCGTTCATGGCCGTGCTGTACCACATTGGCATCATGCAGTGGGTGGTGAAAATCATGGCCATGGCCATCACCAAGGTCATGAAGGTCTCCGGCGCCGAAACCACCAGCGTCTGCGCCAGCGTGTTCATCGGCCAGACCGAAGCTCCGCTGACCGTGCGCCCTTACATCAAGCAGATGACCGAATCCGAATTGCTGACCATGATGATCGGCGGCATGGCGCACATCGCCGGCGGGGTGATGGCAATCTACATCGGCATGCTGGCCGGCACCGATCCGGTGTTGCAGCAGATGTACGCCAAGCATTTCCTGGCGGCCTCCATCATGGCTGCGCCGGCCACGCTGCTGATTGCGAAAATCCTGATTCCGGAAACCGGCAAACCGCTGACCCGCGGCAAGGTCAGCGTGCATATCGAAAAAACCAGCGCCAACGTCATTGACGCCGCCGCCACCGGCGCCTCTGACGGCATGAAGCTGGCCATCAACATCGCCGCCATGCTGCTGGCCTTCGTGGCCCTGATCGCCATGATCAACCACGTCATCGGCCTGGCGGGGGACCTTCATCTGGGCGATTACCAGAGCCTCAACCAGATGCTCAACTCGAATATCGCCGCCGGCGCCGCGCCGGTGAAACTCAATCTCGGCGTGATTCTCGGCTACCTTCTGGCCCCGGTGGCCTGGGTCATCGGCATCGAATGGAAAGACGCGGTCGTCGCCGGCGGCCTGATCGGCCAGAAGGTGGTGCTGAACGAATTCATCGCTTACCTGCAACTGTCGCAGACCGCAGCCGGCAACGCACCGGGCGCCATCAGCGAACACACGCGCCTGGTTCTGACCTATGCCCTGTGCGGCTTCGCCAACTTTTCCTCGATCGCCATTCAGATCGGCGGCATCGGTAGCCTGGTGCCGGAACGGCGCAGCGATCTGGCCCGCTTCGGCTTGCGCGCAGTGCTCGGCGGTTCCATCGCAACACTGATGACGGCGACCATCGCCGGCGTTCTGCTGCATTTCGGCGTCTGACCTGATGGAGTTCCAAGATGAGTGAAACCCTGCTTGAAGAAGTACGCCGCGCCATGGCTGAAGCCGATTGCCTGGCTACCAAGGAAGCGGTCGATGCCGCCTATGACAACCTGGCGGCGGAGATTAGCGAGCGTCTGAGCCGCGCCAACCCACTGGTGTATACCGTCATGCACGGCGGCCTCATCATTGCCGGACAATTGATTCCGCGCCTGGACTTCCCGCTGGAAACCGCCTATCTGCACGCCACCCGCTACGGCCATGCGCTCAACGGCAGTTATCTGGACTGGCGTGTGCGGCCAACGCAGGATCTGGCCGGACGCACCGTTCTGGTCCTCGACGACATCCTCGACGAAGGCCACACGCTCAAGGCGATCTGCCAGCATTTCCGCGAACAGGGCGTGGCCGAGGTGCTCACCGCCGTGCTGGTGCATAAAGTGCACGAGCGCAAGGCCGAACCCGGCATGCGCGCGGATTTTTCGGGCATGGACATCGCCGACCGCTTTCTCTTCGGCTGCGGCATGGACTACAAGGGCTACTGGCGCAACGCGCCGGGGATATACGCGCTCAAGGGACATTAACCCGGCATGGCAAAGAAACTGTTTTTCAAGTATGCAGCGATGTCATCCGGCAAGAGCGTCGCGCTATTGGCCGTGGCCCACAATTACGAAGAACGCGGGCTGTCGGTGCGGCTGTTTACCTCGGCATTCGACGTCCGCTCCGGCAAGGGAACTATCGCCTCGCGCATCGGTTTGTCGCGCGAAGCTGATGTCTTCGACAAGCAGACTGTTTTCGATGAGAACAGCCTCGGCCTGGGGCACGGCGCGATCCTGGTGGATGAGGCGCAGTTCCTCACGGCGTTGCAGGTCGAACAGTTGCACCGTTACGCCAACCTGCAGGATGTAGCGGTGATCTGTTACGGCCTGAGGACCGACTTCACCGGGCAACCGTTCGAGGGTAGCGCCATGCTGCTGGCTCTCGCTGACGAACTCGAAGAACTGAAATCGATTTGCTCATGCTCCAGAAAAGCCACCATGAATATCCGCCTGGGGCCGGATGGCGAACGGCAGCGAACCGGGGCCCAGGTGCAGATCGGGGCGGTGCAATACCGCAGCGTGTGCGCGGCTTGTTTTTACCGTTAGCCGGCAGTCGCTGCCGCAGTTAGCCGCTGCTTCACTGCGTTCCGAAAATCCTGTCCCCCGCATCACCCAATCCCGGCAGGATGTAACCGTGGTCGTTAAGTTCGCGGTCCACGGCGGCGGTGTAGATGTGCACGTCCGGATGTGTCTGGTGCAAGGTGTTGACGCCTTCGGGGCAGGTCAGCAGACACAGGAACTTGATGCTTTTCGGCTGGCACTGCTTGATACGCGTTACCGCAGCGACGGCGCTGTTGCCGGTAGCCAGCATGGGGTCGACCACGATCACATCGCGCTCTTCCATGTTCTTGGGCATCTTGAAGTAGTACTCCACGGCTTGCAGGGTCTTGGGGTCGCGGTAGAGGCCGACGTGGCCCACGCGCGCGCCCGGCACCACGGAAAGCACGCCGTCCAGGATGCCGTTGCCGGCGCGCAGGATGCTGACAAACACCAGTTTCTTACCATCGATCTGCCGGGCGGTCATGGTTTCCAGCGGGGTTTCGATCACCACATCATGTGTCGCCATGTCCCGCGTCACCTCATACACCATGAGGGTAGAGAGTTCGTTAAGCAGGCGGCGAAAGCTGCTGGTGCTGGCGTCCTTCTTGCGCATGAGGGTGAGCTTGTGCTGCACCAGGGGGTGGGTAACGACGTGGAGGGAAGGCAGGGCGGCGGGGTCTAGGGGTATCATCGGGTAGTGGTGGTCATCTGGTGAATATCGCCGGTTCGTTGTGTCTGCCAAGTCTACGTGATTTCGGCCCTGGCGTAAAATTCACCAGCATACGCGGCTATACTTGTCGTCATGACCATGTCCACTCTATCTCCAGCGGAACAACAATCGCTAGTCGAAGCTGCGCGCCGCGCGCGTGAAAACGCCTACGCGCCCTATTCGAATTTTCTGGTGGGCGCCGCCGTCCTCGATGAACATGGACGCATCCATGCCGGCTGCAATGTTGAAAATGCAGCCTATCCCGAAGGCCTCTGCGCCGAGGCAGGGGCGCTCAGCGCGATGGTGCTGAACGGCGGACGGCGGGCGCGCGCCATCGCGGTGGCCGGCGCCGGCGCCGCCTGGATCACCCCATGCGGCGGTTGCCGGCAAAAGCTGCGGGAGTTCTGCGACGAAGACACGCCCATCTTCACAGCCAATGAACACGGCCTGGGGCCCACCTATACGCTGAAGCAGCTTTTACCTGCGAGCTTTGGCCCAGAACACCTGAGCAAGCCTTGATTGCAAAGCTACGACGCTACGCGGCGATGCGCTGGTAGATCAGCGGATTGTCCGGCGGCGCCAGGTCGCTGATCTCGTAGGCAGCCTGCACTTCCTGCACCGCGCGCTGTGCTGCGCCGTCGTTGCGCGCATGCACCAGCGCCAGCGGCTGGCCGGCTTCGATGCGCTCACCAATCCGCACCAGCGCACTTAGACCCACGGCGAAATCAATGTTATCGGTGGGGCGGGTGCGTCCGCCGCCCAGGCCGACGACGGCCAGGCCCAGCGCACGGCAATTGCTACGGCTGACAAACCCGCCACGCTGGGCGGGCGCCGGCACTGTCAGTGAAGTTTTATCCAGATACTTGCCGGGTTGCTCGAACAGGTCGGCGGGTCCGCCCAAGGCGCTCACCATGCGCGCAAAGCGTTCCACTGCCTCACCCGAATCCAGAACAGCCTGCAGCCGGACACGCGCCGCTTCATCGCTCGCTGAAATTCCACTGACCACCAGCATCTCGGCGCATAGCGCCAAGGTCACTGCATGCAATCGCGCCGGCCGGCTGCGGCCACTCAGGTAATCGAGGGCGAGCCGCACTTCCAGCGCATTGCCGGCGCAGGGCGACAACGACTCATTCATGTCGGTCAGCAGGGCCGTGGTGCGCGTGCCGGCGCCATTGCCGACATGCACGATGGCCTGGGCAAGTTCCAGGGATTTTTCGGGCGTCGGCATGAAGGCGCCGGAGCCGACTTTCACGTCCATCACCAAAGCGTCAAGCCCGGCGGAAAGTTTCTTGGAGAGGATGGAGCTGGTAATCATTGCCACCGATTCCACGGTGGCGGTCACGTCGCGTATGCTATACACGCGCTTGTCTGCGGGCGCCAGGTCAGCGGTCTGGCCAATGATGGCAACCCCGACATCGCGCACCACCTCGCGGAACTTGCCGATTTCCGGCATCGCGCGGTAACCGGCAATGGACTCAAGTTTGTCGAGCGTTCCCCCGGTGTGCCCCAGGCCGCGGCCCGAAATCATCGGGACGAATCCGCCACAGGCCGCAATCATGGGGCCGAGCAGCAGCGACACCACATCGCCCACGCCGCCGGTGGAGTGCTTGTCCACTACCGGCCCGGGCAGGTCGAGTGAACGCCATTCCAGCACCTGGCCCGAGTCGCGCATCGCCAGCGTGAACGCGACACGCTCGTCGGTGGACATGTCGTTGAAAAATACCGCCATCGCAAAAGATGCAACCTGTCCTTCGCTGACGCCGCCGTCGGTAATGCCGCGCACGAAGAAACGAATTTCCTCGGCGGTCAATGTAACGCCGTCACGCTTTTTGCGGATGATTTCCTGAGGTAGCACGCTTCAAATTCCGTAGGGAATCCAGATATTCTTGACCTGGCTGGCGTGCGCCAAAACCGCACGGCCAACGGCCTGGCGGGGATCGAACCAATCCCGGCCCTTGCCGCCGCCGACCCAGGTGCGCTTGAGCGATTCGGCGGAAAGACGCTCGACCTCGGCGCAGCCCTCGACCGAACCGTCGTGACGCCAGACCGCATCCACATCGAAGTGGCCGGCCAGCACGCGCGCCAGCTCGTCGGCGTTGCCGGTGACGATGTTGAGTACCCCGCCCGGCAAGTCAGAGGTATCCAGCACCTGGTATAGATCGGTCGCCGCCAGCGGGTGCGCTTGCGACGGCACGACGACGACGCGGTTGCCCAGCGCCAGCGCCGGGGCCGCCAGCGAGACCAACCCCAGCAACGGCGCTTCGTCCGGGCAGACGATGCCGATCACGCCCAGCGGTTCGTTCATCGCCACGGTGATGCCGTGCATCGGCGGCTGATGCACCAGCCCGTCGTATTTGTCCGCCCAGGCGGCGTAATGAAACAGACGTTGAATGGACGCCTCAACTTCTTTTTCAGGATTCTTGTCGCCCGTCATGGCTGCGATGCGCGCGGCGAATTCCGCTGCACGCACCGCCAGATTTTCGGCGAGAAAGTACAGCACCTGGGCGCGGTTGTGCGCGGATGTTCGCGCCCAGCCAGATGCCTGATGTGCGGCTTCCACCGCATTGCGTATGTCCTTGCGATTGCCTTCACCCACATCCGCCAGCCAGCTTCCATCCGCTGCGTGGATGGCGCGGCTGTAACCGCCATCGGGGCGTGCCTGTTTGCCGCCGATATACATCTTTGCGGTGCGGTCGATGGCCGGCGGGTTGGCCGCTTTTTTTGGCGCTGCGGTGATGCGCAGCGGCTTGGGCGGACGCGCGTCTTCAGCCCGCAACGTCAAATACTCGGTCATGCCTTCACGGCCACCTTCGCGGCCAAAACCTGATTCGCGGTAACCGCCAAACCCGCAGGCGGCATCGAACTGATTGGCGGTGTTGATCCACACCACCCCGGCCTTGATTTGCGGCGCGACATCCAGCGCCAGGCTGATCGATTCGGACCAGATGCAGCAGGCCAGGCCGTAGACGGTATTGTTGGCCAGTTGCACGGCTTCCGCCGGGGTGCGGAAACTCATCGCCACCAGCACCGGCCCGAAAATCTCGGTCTGCGCCACGCCCGCCGCAGTGGATGCGCCGGTAATCAAGGTCGGCGGATACCAACTGCCAGCGCTTGGAATCTTGCAATCCGGCTGCCAGATTTCGCAACCCTCGGCGCGCGCCGATTCGACCAGGGCGGTGATCCTCTGCAACTGCACGGGGTCTACCAACGAACCCATGTCCATGGACTTGTCCAGCGGGGCGCCCAGGCGCAACTGGCTCATACGCGTCTTGACCTTGTCCAGGAAGCGTTGCTGCACCGATTCCTGCACCAACAGCCGCGAACCGGCGCAACACACCTGCCCCTGGTTGAACCAGATGGAATCCACCAGCCCTTCCACTGCGGCGTCCAGGTCGGCATCGTCAAACACGATGTAAGGCGACTTGCCGCCCAGCTCCAGCGAAAGTTTCTTGCCGCTCCCCGCCGTCGCCTTGCGGATCAGCCGGCCCACCTCGGTCGAGCCGGTAAACGCCAGCTTGTTGATGTCGGGATGATTGACGATGGACTCCCCCACTCGACCGTCGCCGGTGACGATGTTGACCACACCCGGCGGCACCCCCGCGCGCTGGCAAATCTCGGCAAACAGCAGCGCCGTCAGCGAAGTGAATTCTGCCGGCTTGAACACCACGGTGTTGCCCGCCGCCAGCGCGGGTGCGATTTTCCATGAGAGCATCAGGAGCGGAAAATTCCACGGCACGATCTGCCCCACCACGCCGACCGCGCGGTAGTCGGGAAACTCTTCGGACATCAGTTGCGCCCAGCCGGCATGGTGATAAAAATGCCGGGCCACCAGAGGTATGTCGATATCCCGTGTTTCGCGGATAGTCTTGCCGTTGTCCAGCGTCTCCAGCACCGCAAACAGCCGCGCATGTTTTTGCAACAGGCGCGCCAAGGCATACATTATTCGCGCCCGGCCATGACCGCCCAGCGCCTCCCAGCCGCCCTGGGCGCGACGTGCAGCGGCAACGGCGCGATCTACATCCGCAGCGCTGGCCTGGGTCAGTTGCGCCAGTTCCTTGCCGTCCGCCGGGTTGCTGGATGCAAACGTGCCGCCCGGCTCGCTCCAGGCGTTGTCGATGAATAAACCGAAGCGGCGCTGATGCTGATCCAGCCAGGCAAGGGCATCCTTCTGGCTTTCGGGTGCGGGTCCGTAATCCATGGTCTCGAGAATCTCTTGTATGGTTGGCATTGTAGTCAGGTTCGAATGGACTGCTTCGATCAAGGTAGCGCGTGGCGGTGAGCGGCGGAATAGCTTCCGGTCAGGTGGTGTTCGAGCTGGCGTTCGATGTCGGTCAACAGGCTGGACGCGCCGATGCGAAACAGGTGCGGATCGAGCCACTCGTTGCCGAGTTCTTCCTTCATCACAATCAGGTACTGTAGTGCGGTTTTTGCCGACGACACGCCGCCGGCAGGCTTGAAACCCACCATGAAACCGTGACGCTGGTGGTATTCACGAATGGCGCGCACCATAGTGAGCGCCACTGGAATGGTGGCATTGACGCCCTCCTTGCCGGTGGATGTCTTGATGAAATCAGCGCCCGCCAGCATGCAAACCCACGCAGCCCTGGCGACGTTTTCCAGGGTCATCAAGTCTCCGGTGGCGAGGATAGCTTTGACATGCGCCGTGCCACAGGCGTCGCGGTAAGCCCGCATTTCGTCGTAGAGCGCCTGCCAATTTCCCGTCAGCACATGACGGCGGCTGATGACGATATCAATCTCGGTGGCGCCCGCAGCGACCGACAACTCGATCTCCCGCAGCTTGGTTTCCAGGCTCGCCAGACCGGCGGGGAATGCCGTGGATACGGCGGCGATGGGCAGGCGTCCCGCCAGCACCTGGGCTGCCGGCGTAATCATCCCGTGATAAACGCACACCGCGCCGGTGGTCAGCGCCGACACACCCAGCGCCTGCAGCAGGTCTGCCCGCAGCGGGTGCAGCGCTTTCATGCACAGCCGTTCCACCCGACCGGGGGTGTCGTCGCCACCCAGAGTCGTCAGGTCGATGCATTGAATCGCCTTGATCAGCCAGGCCGCCTGGTATTCCTTCTTCACCGTGCGGCGCGCCACCAGACTCGCCGCGCGGCGCTCGGTGGCGTTGCGGTTCACATGGATCTGGTTGATCCAGCCGAGGTCGAGGCCGACAGCCTCATTGCGTTTGTTCATAGCACGCTGCGTCCGTGAGCAAGGGGGGGAATGCAAAGATGGTGGGCGAGAGTTTGGCCGATGTCGGAAAAACTGCTTGAAACATCCAGCGCCCGGCCTTGCACACCCGGGCCAAAATACAACATGGGTATATGTTCCCGGGTATGGTCCGAGCCTGGCCAGGTTGGATCGCAGCCATGATCCGCAGTGATCACCGTCAGGTCGCCGGGCCGCAGTTTCGCCATGAACTCGGGCAAGCGCAAGTCAAGCTCGCGCAGCGCCTGGGCGTAACCGGCGACATCACGGCGGTGACCAAACGACTGATCAAAGTCGACGAAGTTGACGAAGGTCAGCGAGCCGTCGCCGGCCTCGTCAGCCGCTCCCAGCAAGGCGTCGAACAAGGCCATGTTGTTCGCACCCTTGATGACGCGCGACACGCCCTGGCCGGCAAAAATATCGCTGATCTTGCCCAGGGCAATCACCTCGCCCCCGGCGTTGATGACATGGTCGAGCAGTGTCGCACCATGAGGCGCGACGGCGTAGTCGTGACGGTTGGCGGTACGCCGGTAGTTGCCGTCGGCGCCCACGAATGGACGCGCGATCACCCGGCCAATGTTGTAGGGCTTGACCAGTTCGAAGGCGGCTTCGCAGGCGCGGTACAGCCGCTCCAGGCCAAAATGTTGCTCGTGCGCGGCGATCTGGAACACCGAGTCGCCCGAGGTGTAAATGATGGGCTTGCCGCTGGCGCAATGTTCATCGCCCAGACGATTGATGATCTCGGTGCCGGACGCATGACAATTCCCCAGGAAACCGGCGACGCCGGTTTGCGCCTGCAAGGCGTCCGTCAATGCCTGCGGAAATGAAGGTGTCGTGGACGGGAAATAACCCCATTCGAATTCCACCGGAAGACCTGCGATCTCCCAATGTCCGCTCTGCGTATCCTTGCCGGTGGAACGCTCGCGGGCCGCGCCATAGGCGGCGGCAAACCCATCGCGCTGTGCAAAGCCCGCCGGCCACTGGCCGCAGGCAGTCGCTGCCGCCGCTCCGAGGCCCAGGCGCTCCAGGTTCGGCAGGGTGAGCGGTGCACCCTGCCCTTCGGCCCAACGCGCGATGTGTCCCAGGGTATTGGCGCCCGCGTCGCCAAACGCCTGCGCGTCCGGGGCAGCCCCGATACCAAAGGAATCCAGCAACAGGATAAAAGCTCTTGTCATCTTTGCATCAAGCCGTAGACGTGGACAATGCTTGGGCAATGCGCCGGATGAAGACGTGAATCAGCGCGATCAAATCTTTGGCGCCCAAGGCCGCGTACTTCAAAGTCTGCTCATGCGAGAGCGCGAAAGGCGTCATTCCCTCGGCAAGATTGGTCACCACGGCCACAGCGACCACCCGCAGCCCACAGTGGCGTGCCGAAATAACTTCCGGCACCGTGGACATGCCGACCAGGTCGGCGCCCAGGGTGCGCATCATCCTGATTTCTGCAGCAGTCTCGAAATTCGGCCCTGGGCAAGCCAGATACACGCCCTCATGCAGCTTGATGCGCTGGGCTGCTGCGCTGGCGATCAGGATGTCGCGCAGTGCCGCATCATAGGCATTGGCCATGCTGAAAAAGCGCGGCCCGAAGCGATCATCGTTGGGGCCGATGAGGGGCGTACCCGGCAACAGATTGATGTGGTCGGTAATCGCCACCAGGCTACCCGCCTCCACCTCGGCCCGCAGCGACCCTGCGGCGCAGGTCACAAATAGCAGCTCGCATCCCAGCAGCTTGAGCGTGCGCACGGCGCTGGTCATGACGCCCGCACCATAGCCCTCGTAAAAATGCGCGCGCCCCTTCAAGCAAGCCACCGCTACGCCGGACAGCTTGCCCAGCACCAGCTCGCCGGCGTGGCCCGGCACCGTAGACACCGGAAAGCCCGCGAGCTGGCTAAAGCTGATTGATGTGGCGTCTTCCAACTGTTCGGCGAGCGCCCCCAGGCCCGATCCCAGAATAATCGCGGCGCGCGGCGAAAAGTCCGGTTTTGCGGTGCGTATAGTCTCCGCCGCCGTGTATGCAAAGTCGTTCAGCATGTTGGTTTGCCGACCTTCAATTCAGTGCGGCAAATTCTTCGAAAACGCCATCCAACTGATCCAGGTAGCGGCGCTTGGCGGCGGCATCCAGAAAGCTGACCTCGAAACTGTTTTTTGCCAACTGGTAGGCATGCTGCGAGTCCATCCCCAGCGCCGCAAATGACCGGGAAAAATTTTCGTTGATGTAGCCGCCGAAGTAAGCCGGGTCATCCGAATTGACGGTGGCGACAATGCCGGCATCCAGCATCTGGCGCAGGTTGTGCCGTTCCAGGCTGGGGAATACCTTCAGCTTGACGTTGGAAAGCGGGCAAACCGTGAGCGGCACGCGCTCGCGGGCCAGGCGCTGCATCAGAATGCTGTCGTGGGTGGCCTGCACGCCGTGGTCGATGCGCTCCACTTTCAGTGCGTCCAGCGCACTCCAGATATAGGCGGGCGGCGCTTCTTCTCCGGCATGCGCCACCAGCCGGAAGCCCAACGCGCGGGCGCGGTCGAAGACGCGCGCAAACTTTTCCGGCGGGTTGCCTACTTCACCGGATGCCAGCCCGATCCCGACAATCTTGTCACGCAACGGCAGCGCCTGTTCCAGGGACTCGAAGGCCTCCTGCTCGCTCAGGTGGCGCAAAAAGCACAGAATCAGCGATGCGCTCATCCCGTATCTGGCGGGCGCTTCCTCGCATGCGCGATGCAAGCCGTTGATGACCGTCTCGGCATCCAGCCCGTGATTGGTATGGGTTTGGGTGTCGAAAAAAATCTCGGTGTGCAGCACATTGTCCGCTCGGGCGCGCGCCAGATAGGCGCAGGTCATTTCGTAGAAGTCCTGTTCGGTTTTGAGCACCAAGGTGCCTTCATGGTAGATATCCAGGAAGCTTTGCAGATTGTTAAAAACATAGGCGCCGCGCAAGGCTTCCACCGTCGGGTAAGCCAGCGGCACGGCATTGCGTTGCGCCATTGCAAAAATCAACTCCGGTTCCAGCGAGCCTTCGATGTGCATGTGCAATTCGGCTTTGGGCATGGCGCGCAGCAGCTCGGGCAGGCGCGATGAAGCTATCAAGGGATGCATAGATGGCGTAGCCGGGGGCTTACGGCGAGGGTAAGTTTTTTCACATTGTATCTGCTGGGGGATAATTCTGCTTCCCGCAAAGATACAGCGTTTCACGGCGGAGTGGCAACACCCCACATCGCCGGCAGGAACCGCCCGGCAGACATGGAGCGATCAGCGCATGCTCAGAACTCGTACTTGAGTGTCACCTGTAGCGCCCACTGGGACTCGCCGCTGACCTGGCGCAGGGTGAGGTCGTCGACAGCCGGCGAGACCTGATAGACGTATTTCCCCTGGGCGTTTATGCCGACAACATTGACGAATCTCCGCGTCTGGCCGCCACTGGACTGGAATGCCATTTCATTGATCCGTCCCCATTTCTTGTTCAGCAGGTTGCCGATGTTGAAAATATCAAAAACCAGCAAGCCTCCGTGCTTTGGCTTGAAGCCAGGCACCTGCTGGCTGATGCGCATATCGAAGCTGTTCACCCACGGCGAGAACGCCGAGTTGCGCTTTACCACGCCGCCCTTGGCGTCACTGAGCGCCTTATTCTGGTTGACGATGCTCCAGAAGCGATCTTCGTTGGTGTGGCTGGTGGCGGTATCGCCGAGGAACGCCACTTCCCCGGATTGCGGCGCGGACGGGATATACATCAGGTCGTTGCCGGAAACGCTGTCGCCGTTGATGTCGTTGCGATAGGTCCAACTGTAGGGCTTGCCGCTACGCCCCTCGTAGAACAGGCCGAAGGTGGTCTTGTAGTTATCGACAAAGGCGCGCGACCAGTTGATCGCCGCGCTCACCCGGTCTTTCACCAGATACGCCGAATTCGCCGCCACCTCTTCGTTGGGATTGAAGACCGAACGGGCGTTGAAGTTTGAAACCGACACTGACGAAGTCAGCGGGCTGACCTCGGTTGCCGCCGTGCGCGTGTAGGCCGCCTGCCAGCCGAAGCCGCGCTTGGTCGGGCTGGACAAGGATAGCGTGAGCACATTGCCGGTACCCTGGCTGGTCGGGGCGGTGATGAGCACATTGTTGAACGAGGCATTGCTGAGCGCACGGCTGCGCAGGCCCGCGCAGGCGCCGGTGGTAATGGCGCCGCCGGTGGCGGTCCAGCAGGCCGGGTTATAGGCTTGCGGCGTATAGTAAAGTTCCCGTCCGTCAGGACCGATCCGGGTAGCGCCGCCGAGGTTCAGATGCTTGTAATAGATGCCGGTGTCCGTCTTGGTGTGCAGAAACTCCGCGCCGAACACCAGGCCACCCCAGGGCAATTCGGTGTCGTAGGCGAGGTTCATTTTCCATACCGCCGGCTGGTTGAGATTCTTGTCGATGAAGTCCACATTGGCTGCGGGTGGTGTGCCGGTAAAATTGGTCGGCTGGTTGTTCGGGTCGGTGCTGAAGATGCCGCCGGCGGTAGGACAGGCAGGGAAGGACCCGCCGCAGCCGATCACCCGCGTCGCCAGGCCGGTATTCGAGTAGGGGTTGGACAGCCAGACGTTGGCTGCTGCGCCCTGGAACAGGCCGATCCCGCCGCGTACTTGCTGCTTTTTGTCCACATTCGGGTCCAGCCGGTAGTTGAAGCCGACGCGCGGCTGTAGCAAATTCTTTCCATCTACCGTGATCGAGTTGTCCAGACCGAAGCCGCCGCTATTGCGCACCACAGTGTTGCCGTTGACGCTGCCGGCCACCAGCGGCGCTGCCGCTGCGGCATTGAAGGCCGGCTTGTCATCAGTCGATAAGGTGTCCAGACGCACGCCGCCGGTGATGCTCAGCTTGTCATTGACGGCCCAGGTATCCTGAACGAAGACTCCAGTATCCGCCAGCGACCATTTGGCGATGCCGTTGTCCAGAGTTCCGCCAGCCACCGGCACCTGCACCTGGTAGGACGACGGGCGTCCTTTGGCAAAGTTCTCCAGAACCGCCGCCTCGATCTGCGCCGCCGTGGCGGTGCCGCAGTTGATCGTGCCGAAGCTGTAGAGATAGGTGGCGCTGCTGTTCTGGCAACTGAAGGTGTAGTTGCCCTTGACGTTCTGGAAAAAGGCGTTGTAGACCTTGTTGTCCTGCAAATCGGCGCCGAATTTCAATTCATGCTTATCGAGCGCCCAGGTGGCGCCGAAATAGGCGTCGACGGTCTTGGTGTCGAGCACGTTGAAGTGGCGGCTCAGTTCAGTGCCGAAGTTCAGGAAGCGATTACCGGTATTCACGCCGGCGGGGGCGCCGGCAGGCGCCGGGCCACTGAATTGCAGCGCCATGGCCGGCAGGTTACTGTTGTTTTGCGGCACACTGTTGTAGTCGCGTTTGGAGACCTTCATTTCGGTGGAAAAATTCGGCGTCCAGTCGGCGAACCACTGGGCGACCACGGTGTCGATGGCTTTTTGCTGGTTCCACCACCAGGAGGTCAGATTGAGGCCGGTAGCGCTAAAGTTTCCGAAGTTAGTTTCGTTCTGCTCGGTGCGGGTGAGGCGCAGGCTGGCGCGATGCTGGTCGTTGATGTTCCAGTTAAGCTTGAACAGCGCGTCCTTCACCGTGAGCAGGGACGGGCCGATAGGATCGCCGACATCAAGCTTGTACTGGTTCTTGGCCAGGGTCTTGAGGGCGTCGATCGAGCTTTGCGAGATCGCCACATTGGTCAGGTTGCTGCCCACCGGGCCGAATTCGGGTTGGGCGCGGTTGCTCTTGAATTCCTCGTAGTTGGCGAAGAAGAACAGCTTGTCCTGGATGATCGGACCACCCAGGGTAGCGCCCTTGGTATCTTCCTTGAAAGGCAGGAACGGGAAATAGCTGTCGTTGGTCCGGTTGTAGCGGTCACCCACCCAACTGTCGCCGCGATAGACGTAGTAGACGCTGCCCTTGAGTTCGTTGGTGCCGGACTTGGTGATGGCGTTGATGTTGGCGCCGGTGTAACCTTTCTGCGTCACGTCGTAGTTCGCCACATTGACCTGGACGGAGTCGATGGCCTCCATGGAGATGGGCTGCTTGGCGGTGGGTAGATTGTTGGCCTCCAGACCGAAGGTATCGTTGATGGCCACGCCGTCGATAGTTACCAGGTTGTAGCGCGTGTTCTGTCCCGCCGCGGAAATCTCCCCGCGCTCCTTGTCGGTTTGCGACAGACGCGGATCCATGCGGGCGTAGTCCTGCAGGTTGCGCCGGATCGAGGCATAGCTCTCGAGTTCCACATGGCCGATGCTGGTGCCGGTACCCATCGCCGCGCTATTGAAAATCTTGGCGTTGGCGGCGCCGGACACCACCACCTTCTGCACCTCCGCGCCGAGGCTGACATCCAGATTCAGGGTCTCCGCGAGCGGCAGAAACACGTCTTCGCGTTTCTCGACTTTGCCGTCCTTGCTGATCGTCACCGTGTAGGGGCCGCCAACGCGCAACCCGCGTGCGCCGTAGCGTCCTTCGGCATCGGTGACGAGTTTGCTGACCGAGCCGGATTCATTGTGCACCACCGTCACGACGGCCCCCGCCAGCGGTTTGCCCTCGCCGCCGGTAATACGCCCGGCAATCGCCGAGCTGGTGTTTTGCGCCATGGCGGGCGCGCTGCACATCATCAGCACGGCAGCAATCGCCGCCAGCCTGGATACTGCCGAAGTGATCGTAGAACGCATAGCTCAACTCCCTGGTTGAAAGTTCGCCGCCGTGTCCCTCCACGGCCAAAGCGGCAAACTAGATTGTGTGGTACCGCGATTATGCTTACACATTGTTACATACCGGTTAGAATTTGGCATTAGATTTCACAATTTCACAATTTCACAATTAGACGGGTACCGCCGAGCTGGCGCCGCCCAGGCAACGCGTGAGCCAATGAACTATCCCGCTACCGATGCAGAGATAGCCCCGAGCGGACACTGGAGCGTGCTTTCGCGTGCGGAGGTCGCGCGCCTTCTCGACCGCGGCCACAGCGGCCTGTATCCGCTGTTTCGCAGTTGTTGCCTGGCGGTCCTGGCGAGCGGCAGCGATGTTGACGACGGGCGCGAACTGCTGCGCCGTTATTCGGGCTTCGACGTTGCCGTGGTCCAACATGCCAGCGGCGTGCAGATCAGCCTGACCGGCGCGCCTGCTCAGGCCTTTGTTGATGGCGTGCTGATCGAGGGTATCCGCGAGCACCTGTTTTCCGTGCTGCGCGACATCGTCTACGCAGCCGACGAAATCCTCGATCACCCACGCTTCGACCTGAGCACCCGCGCGGGAACGACCGATGCGGTGTTCAACATCCTGCGTAACGCCAATGCACTGGTGCCGCTGGAGGCGCCCAACCTGGTCGTCTGTTGGGGTGGCCATTCGATTTCGCGCCAGGAATACGAATACTCGAAGCTGATCGGCTATGAACTGGGACTGCGCGGACTCGACATCTGCACCGGCTGCGGGCCGGGGGCGATGAAAGGGCCGATGAAGGGGGCCGCGATCGCCCACTCCAAGCAGCGCCGACGCAATGGCCGCTACGTCGGCATCAGCGAACCCGGCATCATCGCCGCCGAGGCCCCCAACCCGATCACCAACAAGCTGGTGATCCTGCCCGACATTGAAAAGCGTCTCGAAGCCTTCGTCCGTCTCGGCCACGGCATCATCGTCCTGCCGGGGGGCGCCGGAACTATGGAGGAAATTCTCTACCTGCTCGGCATCTTGCTGCATCCGGACAACCGCGACATCGAGCTGCCATTGATTTTTACCGGGCCTGCCGATGCCGCCGACTACTTCGCCCGCATTGACCGGCTGATCGGTCAGACGCTGGGCGAAACTGCGCAGGCCCGCTACCGCATCATCACCGGTGACCCGGTGGCGGTGGCGCGCGAGATGACGGCGGGACTGGAGCGCGTCCGCCGCCAGCGCGATGCGACCGGCGACTCCTACCGCTTTAACTGGCGGCTGACGATAGAACGCGACTTCCAGCAGCCCTTCGTCCCCACGCACCAATCCATGGCGGCGCTCAGTCTTTATCCGGGGCCAACACATGTGCTGGCAGCGAACTTGCGGCGAGCGTTGTCCGGCATCGTTGCCGGCAACGTCAAGGAGCAGGGGCAGAGGGAGATCGAGCGGCATGGTCCGTTTGAACTCCACGGCGAGCCGAAGCTGGTCGGTGCGCTTGACGAACTGCTTGGCTATTTCGCCGCGCATAACCGCATGAAGCTGCCGGGCTCGCACTACCAGCCGTGCTACCGGCTGGTGGCGAAGACTGGCGCCGGCGGATAAAGCCAGGCCCTTCCTATACGTTGCACCCAGGAGAACCCGCATGCTTAAATCCCTACGCCTGATCGCCGCCCTGGCGCTGGCCTTGCACCTGGCGGCCTGCGCCAGCCTCGATGCGTCGCAGGCCAGCACACCCGTCTCTGTACGCATACTGGCCATCAACGACTTTCACGGCAACCTTTATCCGCCGGGCGGTGGAATCAGGATACGCGACCCTCACGACCCTCACGACGCCGGCAAAACCGTGATGGTACCCGCCGGAGGCGCTGAGTACCTGGCCACCGCAGTCAAGGCGCTGCAGCGCGGCCACGAAAACCATGTGTTTGTCGCAGCCGGCGACCTGATCGGCGCATCGCCGCTGCTTTCGGCGCTGTTCCATGACGAGCCGACCATCGAAGCGCTCAGCTTGATGGGACTGGAGATGAGTGCGGTAGGCAACCACGAGTTCGATGCCGGAGTTACTGAATTATTGCGCAAGCAGAACGGCGGCTGCCATCCCGTGCAGGGTTGCCAGGGTAGGCCGCCATTCAAGGGGGCCGGTTTCAAATATCTGGCCGCCAGCACTTGGAATACTCGGACCCAACAAACGCTTTTCCCTGCTTACCAGATCAAGAGATTCGACGGAATTCCCGTAGCATTTATCGGGCTCACACTCAAAGGAACCCCGGACATCGTGAACCCGAGCGGCGTCGCGGGCCTGCGCTTTGACGACGAAGCGGATACCGTCAATCGCCTGGTGCCAGAACTGCGTGCGCAAGGGATCGAAGCCATCGTCGTCCTGATCCACGAGGGAGGCTTCCCCACCGGCGATTACAACGAATGTCCAGGAATCTCGGGACCCATCGTCGACATCGTGCGCCGCCTGGACAAGGCGGTGGATGCCGTCATCAGCGGCCACACCCATCGCGCCTACGTTTGCACGATAGACGGGAGGCTGGTCACCAGCGCCGACAAATACGGCACTGTGGTGTCGGCCATCGACCTGAAAATCGACCGCAACACGCGCGATGTTGTGAGCGCCAAAGCCAACAACGTGATTGTCCGCGATGATGCGTATGCCAAGGACCCGCAACAGACCAAACTGATCGCCGCCTACGGCAAGCTGGTCGAACCGCTGGCGCAACGGGTCATCGGACGTGTCGGCGGCGCATTCAGCCGCGAGACGAATGCCAGTGGAGCATTTTCAGCAGGGCAATTGATCGCCGACGCACAGCTCGCCGCCACGGCGGCGCCGGAGCATGGCGGTGCGGTCATTGCCTTCGCCAATTCCGGCAGCGTGCGTACCGCCCTGCAACCGGAAACCGACGGTACAGTACGCTATGGGCAGGTGTTCGCCATGCAGCCGTTTTCGAACAATCTGGTAACACTCACGCTGACCGGCGAGCAGATCCGGCAGTTGCTTGAACAGCAGTGGCGTGACGACAATTCAGTCGGAGAATTTCTACAGGTATCCAGCGGATTTAACTATCGTTGGGCAGCGGGTGATCAAGGCAAGCGCGTGGTTCCCGGCAGCCTCACACTGCATGGAAAACCCCTGCAACCCGACTATCCATACCGCGTGACAGTCAACAGCTTTCTCGCCGCAGGGGGCGGCGGCCTGCGGGTGTTGCTGCTGGGGCGTGATCGAAAAACCGGGATGCTGGATGTCGATGCGCTGGAACAGTATCTGGCTGCACACCCAGGCTTGACCCCCTCGGCACTTGACCGGATTCAGCACTAACGCATGTCCAGACACCCCCTGCTGGAAGGCGTAGCCTGCGCACTCGGCGCCGGGCTGGTGTGGGGGCTGGTGTTCGTCGCGCCGCTGATGCTGGCCGACTATCCGCCGGCGATGCTCTCCTTTGGCCGCTACCTGGCCTTCGGCATCATCGCCCTGCCGCTGGCCCTGCGTGATCTGCACCGCTTGCGGGAACTGACACGCGCCGACTGGAGCGCGGCATTCGAACTGGCGCTGACCGGCAATATCGTCTATTACTTCTGTCTCTCGGCGTCGATCCAGTTGGCCGATGCGCCGCTACCGACGATGCTGATCGGCACCCTGCCGGTGGTCATCGCCATCGCCTCCAATCTGCACGAAAATACGCTGCCGTGGCGACGGCTGGCGCCATCGTTGCTGGTCGTCGCCCTCGGCATCGCCCTGGTCAATCGCAATGAACTGGCGCATCTGGATGCCCGGCGCAGCGTAGTCGACTATGCCCTCGGCGTCTTGCTGGGACTGTGCGCGGTCGCCGCCTGGACCTGGTATCCGATGCGCAATTCGCGCTGGATGAAACTGCGACCACAACTCGCTTCCGGCGCCTGGGCCACGGCGCAGGGACTCGCCACCCTGCCGCTGGCCGCCGTCGGCATGATCCTTACCGGATTCTGGTACGCGGCTCCGTCTGACCGCGGCGGCTTCGATTTTCCCTTGGGGCCGCGCCCGGCCAGCTTCATCGGCCTGATGCTGGTGATCGGGCTGTGCTCGTCCTGGCTCGGCACGCTGCTGTGGAACCGCGCCAGCAAATTGCTGCCGACGGCGCTGGCCGGCCAACTGATCGTGTTCGAAACCCTCGCCGCGCTGGCCTACGCCTTCCTGTGGCGCGGCGCGGTTCCCGGCGCCGATACCTTGATCGGCATCGTTCTGCTGGTCGTCGGCGTGATGCTAGGCATGCGGGCGTTCCACCAGCGCCGATAATCCGTAGTCACATGACATATGCCGATATCTCTCAAAGCGCGCCTTCCAGTTGCAGCAGAAACGCCTTGTGGCACAGTCCGCCCGCATAGCCTGTCAGGCTGCCATCGGCGCCGATCACGCGGTGGCACGGCACGATGATCCCGATCCGGTTCCTGGCGTTGGCGCCGCCCACCGCGCGCACCGCCGTCGGCCGACCTATGGCATGGGCCTGCTGTCGATAGGTCCGGGTCTCGCCATAGGGGATGCCGGATAGTGCAGTCCAGGCGCGCTTCTGGAAATCCGTGCCGCGCGGGGCGAGTGCGACGGTAAACCTCCGCAGCTTGCCGGCGAAGTATCCATCCAGTTCGCGCCGCGCTTGCCGCAGCACCGCCTGCCGTCCGTCGCAGGCCCAATCGGGCTGGATGACCGGCACATATTTGCCCGCCGCGATGTGCAGCGCCGTGATCGCCGCGCCATTGCAAACCAGCAGCAGCTCGCCGACCGGCGAGGCATGCAATACGTAGTAAGTCGTCATGCTGCCAGCTCCGCGTCATGAGGTTTTTCCAGCGTTCGCCACAGGTGCAGCACGGCGTAGCTGCGCCATGGGCGCCAGGCCTCCGCCAGCGCATCCGCCTGGCGCTGCCCCTTGCCGGTATTCGGCAGATGCAAGGCTTTCAGCAGCGCCACATCCTGCGGCGGCCAGGCGTCCGGCCAGGCCAGCGCCCGCATCGCGATGTAGTGCGCCGTCCATGGGCCGACCCCGCGGATTCCGCACAGTGCTGCAATCGCTTGCGCCGGCTCGGCGGCATTCCCCAGGTCGAGCGCACCCGACCTGACTGCCTGCGCAATCGCGATCATCGCTTCCGCCCGTTGACCGACGATACCGAGACGACCGATATCGTCGCGCCTCAGTTTCGCCACAGCGGACGGCGCGGGGAAGGCCCGCGTCAACCCGTCGAAAGGCGTTACGACACGCTCGCCGAAGGCCTCCACGAAACGCAACGCCAAGGTCCGTGCCGCCTTGACGCTGACCTGCTGGCCGAGGATCGCCCGCAACGCCAACTCGAACGGATCGAACCCGCCGGGCAGGCGCAGCCCCTCGGCCCCCGCCGCCAGCGGCCCGAGCGCCGCGCCGATTTCCTGCGGATCGGCCGCCACATCGAACACTTGCTTGGCGCGCGACAGAACGGCCTGGGTCATGCCGGCCAGCGCTGCGGAAAAACGCAGTTGCAACGCGTGCCGCTGCGGCGCCCGGCTGACTTCAAGCCATCCGCTTGCGGCATGAGCGGTTTCGTCGCCGACACGCAGGATGCGGCGATACACGCCCGCGCTTACGGATTCAACGCCCGGAATTGCCCGCGTGGCGAGGAACGCCAGCACGCGCGCAAAATCGTACGGCGGCCGATACGGCAGCACGAAGCTCAATCCGTCCGCCTCCGCCGACGCGACACTCCGGCCTTCCTTGCGCAGCCGCGTCGGGCTGAAACCATAGCGTTCCGCGAACAATGCGTTCATGCGCCTGACGCTGGAAAATCCGCTGGCAAACGCGATCTCGGCGACCGGCAGCGGCGTGTCGGTCAGCAGCCGTTTCGCCAGCAGCAAACGCTGCGTCTGCGCATACTGGACCGGCGACACGCCGAATTCCTCCGCGAATATCCGCCGCAGATGCCGGTCGGTGACGCCGATCCGTTGCGCCAGGATCGCCAGATCGCCGTCATTCGCGACCCCGTCCTCGATCATCCGGGCCGCCGTCCGAGCCAGCTTCGCGCTCCCTTCCGTCGCCGCGAAACCCGGCGCCAGCTCGGGACGGCAACGCAGGCACGGCCTGTAACCAGCCGCCTCGGCCGCTGCCGCGCTCGGATAGAACGCGCAGTTCCGCCGGCTGGGCAGGCGGACGCGGCAGATTGGACGGCAATAGATGCGGGTCGAGGAAACGCCGACGAAGAAATGCCCATCGAAACGCAGATCGTGCGATTTCATGGCCTGATAGCAGGCGTCGGGTGTCAGATTTCCGAATTGCATGCGGCGAGTGTCCGAAGTTGTTTCCGGGGTACCAGTGTAGTCGGGATGAGGTACATTACTCGCCGTTTTCGGACATCATCATTCGGTGGCCACCCGGTCTGTGCCTGGTCGACCAGGAGTCGGAAATTTTACTGTGCGGTACGACCGTCCGCTGTTCGGCCATTGAGGACGGTCGCATTCGTCTGAAAATCTAATAGGGTCTAAGTGTCCGCCTCCGCAATTGATAGGACGAGGGGCTCATCGGTTGCGGGCCAATGGATCTGATAGCGGGTGTTGCGGCCGCCGCCGGGGAGCCTGGTCAGGCAGCCCTTGGCGACGAGGTCGGCGAGATGGCGTGTGGCGGTGGCCTTGCTGACCTTGGTGACGGCCAGATACTGGGCGGCACTGATCCCCTGGGCGAAGCCGCCGCGCTCCGCTTGATCACCGTCGAGCAGGCGGTTGAGCACCTTGATCTGTTCCGGGCTGAGGCTTTGTTGGCGGTGGAGCAGCCAGAAGCGGCTCTTGCCGAGCACGCGGTCGATCTGCATCTGTGCGCCGGCAATGGCCTGCTGCAAGGTGACGAGAAACCATTGCAGCCACGGGGTGAGGTCCAGGGGCTGATCGGTCGAAGCGGCGGGCGCGGCCATTTTCTGGGCGCTTTCGAGTTGCCGGTAATAGCCCTTGCGGTCAGCGAGGATGGCGACCGACATGGCATAGAAACGAATGCTTTGTTGCTCGCCCTGGGCCAGCGAGAGGTCGGTGAGCGTCCGGGCGATGCGACCGTTGCCATCGTCGAAAGGGTGCAGGGTGACGAACCAGAAGTGAGCGATGGCGGCGCGCAGGAGCGGATCGAGCGCGGCGTCGCTGCGACTGGCATTGAACCAGGCCAGGAATTCGGCGATGCGACTTTCCAGTCCTTTGCGGGGCGGGGCCTCGAAGTGAACAGTGGGGCGGTCGATGCGGCCCGAGACCACCTGCATGGGCTGCGGGCCGCGCCAGGCGCCGATGCGGATCTTGTGGCCGAGCAAGCCAGGGCCGCCGGCAAACAGCCATGCATGCCATTGCAGCAGCCGGGCTTTGGTCAAAGACGCATCGAGATTCGTCGTGGCATCCCAGAGGATGCGGGCGAGGCCTTCGCCGCGAGCTTCGGACGGGACCTTAGCACCCACCTGCAGGCCGAGACGGCGCGCCAAGCTGGAGCGCACGGATTCCATATTGAGGCTTTCGCCTTCGATGGCGCTCGAATTGACGATGTTCTGCAGCAGCGCATCGAGGCTGAACTCGGCCTGCAGGACGGAAGCGGAGCCGCTTGCCCGACCCACCAGCGCGCCCTGGGCGAGCGTGATCTGGCGCAGCAGCGGAGCAAGGGTCTCAGCCTGCCAGCCAAAGTGCGGCCATTGCGGATGTTGCCAGATCCAGTGTGACATCAGAGGTCAGGGAGAAAATGCTGTGAGCCGTATCCTAGCATTATTCGGCTCATTTTGTGATTTGATTATACGCGGCCAAGGCCGGTAATCGGCTCATCCCTCCTTCGGGCAAGGGGTCAGGCGGCTTGCGGCCACAGCGCTTCAGCCAGCGTGCCGAGTACGTTTTCAAGCTTGCCACCGAGCAGATTGTCGAGCTGCTTGGCGCCGCCATCGTTGGCGAAAGTGTGGATGACGAACCCGTCACTCCGTAGTGCTCTGTCATCAACAAAGTTTGGCTTGGGCGACGGCTGCGATAATTGACTCGAACCTGGAACCTTTGATTTGCTTTTGACTGTGAAGTGCGATCATCCGCTCTTCCGGTGCTACGACCAACGGAAGTCCCTGTGGGACGCGCCCTCATCGCTACGACCAGCACACCTCTGCAAATCCAGCAGGTTACCAATTTACAGAACGAAAGTTGCACTAACCAGCCAGTTCCGCCTAATAAAATATTGTCCAGTGCAAGTAACAGATGAAGTTAGTTGACAAATTCAGAAAATTGCACGAAAGTGTCGGTTGACAAATTCGTCATTCTGCACAAATGAGAGTGTCATGGCCGAAACAGCTCCTTGGGATTTGAAACCGGTATTAACTGAAAGCCGCCTGAATACGATTGCTCAGGCTTTTCTCGACATCTACTACGGCGTTGAGGCGACACTGAATACGGAAGACGATGACAACTACACACGAGGAGCAACATTTTTCGGGCGCAGCCGTCAGCGCCTAATCCGGATGTCGCAATCGTGGGAGTATCCGTGGCTAGCCCTTACGAATTCGGCAATGGATGTCACCCTTGAAATCGAAGGCGTGCCATTCCGCTTCTTCCGCGATGACCATGCATCACCAAGCAAAAAAGGGTTCTGGCGCCGCAATGAATCAGATCAACTATTCGCTCCTGACGAAACTACACCGGTAATTTTTCGATTCATCGTTGAGCGTCCTTTGATTGATGATGTTGATCCGGAGATTTATTTCGTAGGGTTTAACGCTCAAGAGATTCAGGTATTTGAATGGCGCTATGGCCACGTGCCTGTTGTTCGCTCCGTCGACGAAACACTGCCGCAGCCTGTCGAACAAGGCCCTGCACCAGTCGAAATCAAGAAGCCCGATGCAGGCGATCAGGAAGCAACAAACTAAATTCAAGAAAATAATGGAACATACGTTCAATGGAACGAATCTCAGACTTGCTCGCTCATGCCATGGCTACGCACTCAATGACGTAGCTGATGCTGTCGGCAAGTCTCGACAGTTCATCAACCGTCTTGAAATGGGAAGGGATGAGCCAACCCCTGAGCTAGCTGAAGAGCTAGCTCAGTTTCTTGAAGTACTGCCAGGATTCTTCTATGAATCGGCTGGAATGCTGCTTGGAGAAGAGTCATATCATTTCCGTAAATACGCTACGACAAAGGTATCCAGCAAACAGGCAGCACTTGCCAAAGGTGAATTGTTCCGCCGTTTTGTCGCGTTCATTGACGGAAAGTTAGATCTACCGCCAACTACTTTCCCAGCATTTGAGGTCACCACACCAGAAGACATTGAACGTGCCGCCGAGAAATCACGGATTGCCTGGGGTTTGGGATTTGGGCCGATCATAAATATGGTCCGTGTCGCCGAAAATGCTGGCGCGGTCGTAACAACCTTTCATAGCGTTTCTACTCAAGTGGATGCACTGTCGATCTCTTCGAAGCGTCCCATCATTGTTACCAACAACAACAAAGGCTCTTCCGCGCGCATTCGCTTCGATATCGCTCATGAGATCGGACACTTCATCATGCATGAAGGGCGCGTAACTGGTGATCGTGTTTCCGAGGGTGAGGCGAATCGCTTTGCGGGCGCATTTCTCATGCCTCGAAGCACGTTTGTGAAAGAATTCAACGCAGTTCGCCACAATCGCTTTGACTGGGCAGTAATGAAAGAACTCAAAGTACGCTGGAAGGTGAGCAAAGCAGCAATCCTCTACCGCGCCCGTCAACTCGATATCATTACTGAGGCTCAATACAAGAATGGCATCGTTATGGGCCTCTATCGTCGCGGTGAAAGAACGTCTGAAAAGGACGATAGCCTTGTTGCCGCCGAATATCCCGAGCTGATTCACAACTCACTAAGCGTATTGCACCATCACCTTGGCTACTCAACCGAAGATGTAGCAGCCGCAGTGCACATGCGACGGAAGATGCTCAAGCATTTCCTACCAGATCTAACTGAACTGGATATCTCTTTGGATTTAATCAATACACCACAATCAGTGATTAGCCTGGATGCGTATCGCTTGAGGCGCTCCCATTAGCAACCCATCTTCCAACTAGCCACTTTCGACATACGCCGGATTCATTTCGTTAAATGTCCTCTTCGGAAAAAAATTGTTTGGCCACAACCGGTCGGAAGTACTCCGAGAATTTCTTGTAAAGTAGCCCCGCTCACTTTGTTATTTCGCGTGGCTTACGACCAGATGCATAGGCCGAACAACAGACCGCCGCAGCAATCGTCAACTTGTAGCAAGATGGCGGGTATGATCAGGCGAGGACCCCGTGTAGATTAATGCTGTAGTGAGAAGCGCCGCCTAAGTTACAGCCACGCCGGCATCTGCGCCGCCAGCGCCTGCTTCTCCTTGACCGCCTCGCCGACCAGGGAGAAGCCGAGCGGTTTGCCGCCGGCGCCCACGAACAAGGCCCGCACGCCCGCCGGCCCGACTTCTTCGCGCCATGTGCCGGCCGCCCCTGCCGGCGGCGGGCAGACCACGGCCTGGCAGGCGGGAGTTTTCACCACCACCGGCATGGCCGGGTAGTCGACGGCAACCTCCCCGCCCGCAGCGCCGCTCAGTGTTTTCGCCAGAGCGCGCGCCGCTTGCATGATCGGCATGACGAAGGGCAGCACCAGGCCTTCGACTTCGGCGCAATCGCCCAGCGCGTAAATGTCGGGAGCGGAGGTGCGCAGCAGTTTGTCCACGACGATGCCGCGCGCGGTGTTCAGGCCGGCCGCCTGGGCCAGCGCGGTCGCGGGCTTGAGGCCCACCGCCGACAACACCAGATCCGCCGTGTGTGTATTGCCGTGCTTGTCGACGAGACGGTAGCTGCTGCTCCCGCCATCACCCTGGGATGAGAGGGCGATGGCCTCGATGCTGGTGTCGAAATGGAAACGCACTCCGGCTGCCTCCAGCCGCGCGCGAAAAAATGCCGCAGCACGGGCCGGCAACAGGCGGCCGAGTGGCTGCGAAGCGAGATCGTAAACCGCCACATCGACACCCGCCACGCGCAGGTCGTTGGCGAACTCGCAGCCGATCAGGCCGGCCCCGAGGATCGCCACGCGCCGCTTGCCTTCAAGCTGTTCACGAAACACCGCGTAGTCGTTGAGGTGGTTGACCGAAAGCACCGCCGCCGCGCCCTCGCCTTGCAGCGGCAGGCGAATCGGCTGGGCGCCCAGCGCCAGCACCAGTTTGCCGTAGGTGATCCTGCCGCTCCCCGTCTCCAGCGCATGCCCCTCGGGCAGGATGCGTTCGGCCCGGGTGTGAGCATGAATCACGCTGGCATTCAACTGCGTCGCCAGTTGCGCCATCGGGGTCAGCGCCAGTTGGGCTGCACTCTTGCCGACGGCGAGGGCGTTGGAGAGACTCGGCTTGGAGTAGAAACCGCCGTCATCCGCCGTGACGATGACCAGCGGGACTTGCTTGTCCAGCTTGCGCAATTCGCGCGCGACGCTGACGCCCGCCAGACCGCTGCCGAGGATGACGATGGGTGCGTTCATGGTTTATACGGCCACCATTTCGAAGTCGGCCTTGCTTACGCCGCATTCGGGACAGTTCCAGTCAGCCGGTACGTCCTCCCAACGGGTACCAGGTGCCAAGCCGTGCTCGGGGTCGCCCAGCGCTTCGTCGTAGAAGTAGCCGCAAACGATGCATTGATATTGTTTCATGTTCGGTTCCTTATAAAAATTCAGTGGGAAATTTTATCGAGCTGGGCGCGATAGTGATGGGCGTGACGTTCTTCGACCTTGGCCAGTGCGGCAAAGCGCTTGGCGGCCTTGGTCAGGGTAGCGCTGAAACGCGCGGCATGCTCTTTTGATTCGGCGATCTGCTGGTCGATTTCCTCCAGCGCTGCGCTGTGGCCTTCGATTTCTGCTGCATGACGGAATGACGGATACATCTCGGTGAATTCGTAGGTCTCGCCGGCTATGGCCATCTGCAAGCATTTGGCGGGGGTCATGCCCGCCGCCGGGTAGAGCAGATCCAGATGGCCCCAGGCATGCTGCACTTCCTGGTCGGCGGTTTCCTCGAACGTGCGTGCGGAGTCTTCGTCGCCTGCGGCGCGGCACAGCCTGGCGAAATAGCGGTATTTGATGTGGGCCATCGATTCGCCGGCAAAGGCTGATTCGAGGTTCTTGATGGTGGCTGAAGCGCTTGTGTTGGTCATGGTGCTCTCCTGGTCCTGGTTGGGTCGTCGGTTGACGCTTCGCAGTCTAGGCAGGTCGCTGTGATTAATCTAATGAATTGTTAATATTTGTACGATAGTCATGCACTATTAATGTCTGGTTGGCCTGGTTCCCGGCAGCCGGCAATCCAGCAATGCCTGGTGCAGCAATTCGATCGCCTGGAGGCGCGGAAAACTGCTGCGCCACACCAGGCCGACGCGGCGCGTCGGGGTCGGCTCGACGAATGGCCGGACGCGCAACAGATGGTCGTCCTTGGGAATCAGGTCGGCGCAGGACGCCGGCATTACCGTAACGCCGATGCCCGAGGCCACCATGTAGCGGATGGTTTCCAGCGAGCTGCCTTCGAGGATTTTCGGCATGCCGGGCGCGCTTGCCTGGGCGCACAGGTCAAGCACCTGGTCGCGGAAACAGTTGCCTGCGCCCAGCATCAGCAGCGGCTCATCGAGCAACCGGGACGGCTCGACTTTCTTCATTTTGGTCCAGGCATGATCAGCCGGCAGCAGCACGCGGAAAGCCTCGTCATACACGGCCTGGGTCAGCAGGCTCGGTTCGTCCAGAGGCAAGGCGATGATGATTACATCCAGCTCGCTGGCCTTGACCGCTGCGACCAATCCTTCGGTAAACCCCTCCTGGAACATCAGCGGCATGCGCCCGGCGCGCTCACGCAACAGCGGCACCAGTTTCGGCAGCAGATACGGGGCGATGGTATGGATGACGCCGATGCGCAGCGGCCCGGCCAGCGGGTCCTTGCCCTGTATGGCCACTTCCGTCACCCGCACCGCCTCGGCCAGCACGCGCTCAGCCTGCGCGACGATGCGCTCACCGATGGGCGTGACGCGGATTTCGCTGCCGCGCTCGAACAGCGTCACGCCGAGTTCTTCTTCCAGTTTCTTCACCGCCACCGACAGCGTCGGCTGGGCGACAAAACATTTTTCCGCAGCACGACCGAAGTGGCGTTCGCGGGCCAGCACGACGATATAGCGCAGATCGGTGAGTGTCATAGCGGCATGGGGAGTGATGATATCGGCTGGAACAATACTTCGAGGTCCTCGGCGGTAATCAAGTGCTGCCGGGCCGCAGCGCCTTCCAGCAGATTATCGGCCAGGCCGCGCTTGCGGTCCTGCAAGGCGAGTATTTTTTCTTCAACCGTACCCTGGGTCAATAGTTTGTACACAAATACCGACTTGTCCTGGCCGATGCGATGCGCCCGCGCCGTCGCCTGCTCTTCCACCGCCGGGTTCCACCAGGGGTCGTAGTGAATCACCGTATCGGCGGCGGTCAGGTTGAGGCCGGTGCCGCCGGCCTTGAGGCTGATCAGGAACAAGGGTACTTCGCCATCCTGAAAACGCCGGATCGGCGTGTCGCGGTCCTTGGTCTGCCCGGTCAGCTTGGCATAGGCGATGCCGCGCCGCTCCAGTTCCACCTCGATCAGCGCCAGCATGCTGGTGAACTGCGAGAACAGCAGCACGCGACGGCCTTCTTCGAGCAATTCCGTGAGCATTTCCAGCAGCAGCTCCAGCTTGGCCGATTCTTGCGATCCGTGCGGCGCCACCGCATGCGCGGTTCCGGGCAACTTGACCAGGCGCGGATCGCAACAGGCTTGCCGGAGTTTGAGCAGAGCATCGAGAATCATGATCTGGCTTTGCGCCACGCCTTTTTGGGCCAGCACCTGGCGCAGCTTCTTGTCGAAGGCCAGACGCAGCGATTCATAGAGATCGCGCTGACCACCGGCCAGCTCGACCCAGCGGATGATCTCGGTCTTGGGCGGCAGATCGGTCAACACCTGCTCCTTGGTGCGCCGTAACAGGAACGGACGCACCCGTTCCGCCAGTTGCCGGCGGCGCTCGCCGTCGCCCTGCTTTTCAATCGGGGTGCGAAAGGCGGCGGCAAAACGGCGCACATCGCCGAGCAAACCCGGCAGCAGAAAATTGTATTGCGCCCACAGTTCGCCAAGATGATTTTCCAGCGGCGTGCCGGTCAGCGACAGGCGATGGCGGGCTTTGAGTTGACGCGCCACCCGATGCGATTGGGCTTTGGGATTTTTGACGAACTGCGCCTCATCCAGCACCAGCAGGTGATATTCCTGGGCCAGCAAAATCTCCTGGTCGCGCACCAGCAACGGATAAGTAGTGAGGATCACATCGGCCTGGGCCATCTCGGAAAAACGCGCTGCACGCCCGGGGCCGTGCAGGGTCAACAGCTTCAGGCCGGGAGAAAATTGTTGCGCCTCGTTGCGCCAATTGGTAATCAGGCTGGTCGGCAGCACCACCAGACTGGGAAGATCGGCGCGTCCGCTGGCCTTCTCCAGATGCAAATGGGCGAGCGTCTGCACCGTCTTGCCCAGGCCCATATCGTCGGCAAGTATCCCCGCGAGGCCATAACTGCGCAGGAATTGCAGCCAGTTCAGGCCGAGCTGCTGATAGGGCCGCAACGTCGCATTAAATCCGGGCGCCGGCAAGGCTTCCGCAATGCCGGAAAAATCCCGCAGCCGGCGTCCCAGTTCGCGCAGCCGCGCGCCACCCAGCCAGTGACCGGGCAGTTTTTCCAGATCAACCAGGGCGCCGGCGTTGAGGCGCGACAGACGCGCCCGACCATGACGGTGGTCATGGCGGTCATGATCGCCGGCGAATTCCAGCAAGGGTCCAAGCCAGGCGCGCAAGCGCAACGCCGGCACCGGCAGTACATGCCGCTCGTCAAGCGGCATGGGTACCCGCGCGTCGTCGTCGAGCTGGCGCAATTCCTCCAGCAGTCCTGGCCGGTTGGTGATCAAGCGCACCAGCGGCTCCACCAGGCTGGTGCGCTTGCCGTCGATGACGACGCCCAGATCGAGATCGAACCAGTCGCCATTGCCGTTGCCGTCTATCTCGTCCTCCAGAATTTCGACGAACCAGTCCTCGGCCTCGCTGATCTGGTAGGGGAAGTTCTCAGCGATTTCAACCCGCATTCCGGACGCTTCCAGCAGCGCTACCGTCTCGTCGAGAAAATGCACCCAGCTTTCGGCTTCCTGGAGGGCAGGCAGCAAACAATCGGTGGACGCGTCGATGCGCTCAAGCCCCGGCAAACGCAGCCGGCTGCTTTCCAGTCCCTGCGCCTGCAGCAAACGCCAGGCGGCGCGTTCGCTATCGACATCGCGCAACAGCGTCAGCCAGCGACCGCTGTGCTGGCTGCGCAGGAATGCCGGCGGCGTCTCAGCCCCCGCTGCGCGCGGCAAGCCGGGATACTCGAACCACAAGGTGGCGATCGCATGCTCCTGCGTATTGCCGGGTGAGTGCGCGTGAGCAAACCGCCCGGCTTGCAGACGCAGCACTGCTGCGGGCTCCCCGGCGGGTTCTTCCGGCGCCGCCACCGTCGGCAAAGGCAGCGATAGCCGGCGCGCCGCGCCGATCTGGCGCAGACGCTCACTCACCAGCAAGGCATCCAGTTCGTCCAGGGGCGGCGCTGAAAGTAGTTGAAGCGCAATATCCCCTGGCAAATCGGGTTGTACGAGTTGTACTTCACCGACCTCGCCACGCGCTGCATCCAGATACCAAAGCGGCCAGGTCGGCAGCAGGTTCAGTGCGGCAGGCGGTGACGCCTGGTCCTCGCCCAAGCCCAGCCGCTGATTACCCTGCTCATCGCGTCGCCAGGCCAGCCCGGCTTGGCGCAACGGGCCTGCGCGCAGCGGAGGCTGCTGAATGCTGCGGTGACCCGCTGCATCGTTCGCCAGAAACAAGCGGCCAGTGCGCAGAACCATGCGCAGCAATTGCGCGCCCTCCTCGCCACGCAGCGCCAGGGAGACGCCCGCGGAAAACATCAGGCTATCCTGAAGCGCCAGAAACAGACGCAGGATCGGCAAGTCGGACGGCTGATAGTAGTTCGGCACATTGCCCCAGGTCAGCCGGTGAAAATCCGGACGTATCAGTTCCGGCCTGCCGAACCCGCCGTCTTTCGACGGACGCGCCTTGAACAACTGCAACTGTGCATCGCCGGGGGACAACTGGTAGATGATGCACTGACCATTGCCATTCGCCGCCGCCATTGACTGCCCGGCGGATGGCTCAAGCGCATCCAGCCAAAGCCTGGCGTCCGGGGTCAGCGCCTGGCGCTCCGGGTCGCTGCCGCCGCCAGCGCCGGCCGGGTTGTGGCGCAGCCCGGCGTTCCAGGTTGCCAGCAATGCGGCGACATGCTTGCAATTAAAGCCCACCGGGCAACTGCAACTGCCGGTAACCTGGTTGACCAACCCGCCTTTCAGCGTCAGCAGCACATCCATCTGGTACGGCTGGCGCGCACTGCCGCGACAGGCGCCGGTAATCTGCAACAGGCCGGCGCTGGAATGTATTGCGCCGATACTGGCGCGCCCCTCCCCGGCATAGGCCAGGCCGCGTTCCAGTGTTTGCTGGTTGAAGAATAAGTCGGGTTGAAAACGAATCAGGCGCGATTCGTCAAGCATCTTGTTCAATTGTTTTTTCCAGTCGGATCCGGGCTATCCGGGTTTTAGGCCGATATCAGCAAACCAACCCGACAGCGTACCAGAGTCCGCGTCGCAACGATGCATTGCCGCAAAGATATTCGTGATCAGGCGGCTCTAAAAGAGGGACATGAGGAACATGAGGAGCACGGCACGCAGCGGATTTATTGTAGTAGCATCGTGCCTGATATGACAAACAACACCTGCCTCGCGGTACAGTCAATGTGACCGGCCAAGAATCCAGCCGCAGCATGCCGGCGCACAGGAAGTCCTGGCGCGCGCCGCAGTGGGCCGCCTATCTGGCGGCTCAGCAGCTTCCGGTGATGCCCAGATCGAAACTTTTGCTGACGGCCCTGGAAGCCGAAAAAGGCGATGACCTGTCTGCCAATGATCTCGCCCATCTGGCCAATGGCGATCCTTTCCTTTGCCTGTGCCTGCTGCGGGAAGCCGAAAACCGGCGCTCCACGCGGCTCGGCCGCGAGACCACCACACCGCGCAACGCGGCCATGCAACTCGGCATACAAGGGTTTCGGGAACTGCTGTCTGCCAGCCCCGACACCGACGAAGCCAATATTGGCCTGGTCCATTGCGAAGTTCACGCGGCCTGGGCGGGACAGCTCGCCGCCACCTGGTCTTCGGCACGCGCCGATGTCTCGCCCGACGAAGTATTGATGGCGGCGCTGCTCGCGGAGATCGGCGAGTTGCTGCTCTGGCACTTTGCCCCGGAGTTGCCGCAAGCCGCGCTGGACGCGCTTGCCAGGGGCGCCGCCCACCGGACGGCGGAGGCGCAAGAACTCGCCTGCGGATTCAAATTCAAGGACCTGACTCTGAAATGCGTCGAGATATGGAAGTTGCCGGCGATCCTGGTTCAACTGATCCGCGGCACCGACACCATCCGCGCCAATATCGCCCGGCTGTGCATAGACACCACCCGGCACCTGATCGCCAGCCCCGCCAATCCGGCCCTGCCGGATGATCTGGCCGGCGCAAAACGCCTCATCCCGAATGCGAGCTTTGAGTGGCTGGCATCCGGACTGCCGGGGTTACCGGAAGAAATGCGCGGGGAGCTGGTAGAGAAAGCCGGCCTGGCATTCCAGCGCCAGACATGAGCCGCACCTGATCCAAACCCGAATCAGATACTGAATCGGCTGATCATGTGCTGCATGGTCGACGCCAGTTCTTTCATGCGCTGGGCCGATAGCGCCGTTTCCTGGGAGGTTGCGTTGTTCTGCTCGGCCATTTGCGCGATGTGCTCGACATGCGTGGAAATTTCCTGGCTAGCGCTGCTCTGTTCACCCAGGGCGGAACTGATTTCGGTCACCATCGTGGCGACTTGTCCTGCCCGTTCGGAAACCTGAACCATGGCGGAACCGGCATCAACCGCCAGCCGCCCGCCTTCCTTGACGATCTCTATGCCGGAATTCATGCTGGACACCGCACTGCCGGTGCTGCCCTGGATCGACAGAACCATGGCGCTGATTTCCTGGGTGGACAAGGTGGTGCGCTCGGCAAGCTTGCGCACTTCGTCGGCCACCACCGCAAACCCGCGCCCCTGTTCGCCGGCACGGGCTGCCTCGATGGCGGCGTTGAGCGCCAGCAGATTGGTTTGCCCGGCAATGTCCTTGATGACATTGACGATGGTGGAGATGCTTTCCGAGTCTTTCTCCAGCGCTGCAATCACCTTGGCGGAATCGTGCACCGAGGCGGATATTTTTTGCATCGCGCTTTCCACTCGCGCCAGCGCTTCCTTCCCTTCGTTCGACAAGCTCGCCGACTCGCGCACGGCATTATCCGTGTCCCGCGAATTGTCGCTGACCACGCTGATGCTGGCGGTCATTTCCTCAATAGCCGCAGCCATCGACGAGGCGGCGTCCTGCTGCTCCGCCGTACCCTGGGCGAAACGCGCCGCAGTCTCGGAAAGCGCGTTGGCCATTTGCGCCAGCTCACCTGAATCGCGCGTCATGCCGCCGATCATCTGGCGCAGGCTGTCCTGCATGCTGACCAGAGCCTTGAGCAAATCGCCCGTTTCGTCCTGCTGTGTGATCTTGATATGGCCCGTCAAATCGCCATCCGCGATGCGTTGCGCCGAGGCAATCGCCTGTTGCAGCGGCGCAGTGATTTTTTGCGCCAGCAACAAGCTGATGGCTGCGCCCAAGCCTATCGCCACCAGCAGGATGGCAATGAAAATGGTCACCGAACGCCGGTACGATGAAATGCTGTTTTCATAACTTTCCTTCGCCTTGGCGTCCTGCCGCATCACCAGCTTTTCGGCTTTGGCCTGTAGCGCGGTGAAGGTCTGATCGGCAGTCTGCATGCCGGTAATCCCCATATTGGCATCGACCTGGGCCAGGTCGATGGCATCCATCACCTGCTTGCGGTACGCCGCCAAATCCTTCTGCAAATCTTCCAGCGACTTGCGGGTTTCATCGCTCAAGCCGCTGTTCGACTCGACGCTTTTAAGGCCGGCAACCGCTGCATCGAGACGCTTGCCGATGGCATCTGTTGCCTGCTTGATCTTGGCCGCGTCGGAATTACTCAACCAGGTAAACAAGCGGTACACACTGGCGTGCGCCGCCGCCACATTGCCCAGCGCGTCGCTGCTGCCCTTAAACGCCTGGAAGCGGACATCGTAGATATCGCGCACCGAAGTGCTGGAGGCGCTCAGGCCGAAGAATCCTACCGCCCCCAGCGCCAGCATCAACAGAATCATCACTCCGGAGGGGATGAGTAATTTCTGGCGTATGTTCATATTTTATTTTGCACCGGCCTTGCGGTTCATGGACGGGGGACGGGGGACGCCCCGGCCCCCGATATGCGGATCAGCGTTTATACACGCCCGCGCATACCGCAGTATCGTCCAGTTTTTCGCAATACATCGATTTGGGCAGAATCTTCTTGGTCATGGGATCGGTAAACTTGTAGTCCTGCCAGAACTTGCCTTTGGATTTCGCCAGGTCAACGCGCTCCTTGACGAATTCCTTGCCGTCGGCGTCTTTCAGGCTTATCAGCTCCTTGCCGACCTGTTTTTCGTTCTGTCCGTGAGCCAGCACCTTGCCGTTCATGTCATAGACCACGACATACAGGTCACGATCAACCCAGCCGGCCTTCTTGCCGGTGAAATCCGCATAGGCGGCGTCCTTGCCGTCTGCCTTGATATGCTTGACGGCCTTGGCGACCATGGCCTCGGCCTCACTCCTGGAGGCGTATTCGCCAGCCTGGAGGGAAGCAGACGCAATAACTGCGGCAGCGGCGAAAAAGGATATGGAATAGGAATACGGCTTCATACGGTCTCCCTGATAAATTAAAAATGCCGGCGCAGCAATCGCTACCGGCAGCGAGTAACGGTTCTTTTCGCCATTCAAAATCGGCAATGGCGCGAACCTGTTTTATTCACAGGGAATTTAACCCATCAACGGCCTTATGGCAAGACTCAATGAATTTATGGGGAGGGCCGCCCGCAAACCATAACTGTCCGATATCCAACCGCTACTGCTCCATTTTGTTTAAAGCGGTCAAATATCCGCCGCACCTGGCGTGCCACTTCCTGCCCTCCAGACGTGTTCCGCTGCGGAATGTACGAACGGGAAAAGACCAGGCTCAGAAAACTTTCTTCGTCGAGAAAATGCTCATGCGGCCAGGAAAGTTGTTCCGGGTGAGTTAAATGAGTTGAATGAGTTGAAAGAGTTGAACCGAAAAATTCCGGCACGCCGGAACGTTCTTCATGGGCCAGCAGCGCAGCCCGCTTCACGCCGCCAAACTCACCGAAAATTTCGTCCAGCGCACAGTGCAGAGGGTCTTCAAGTACGCGATCATTCCAGATCAGCGCCACCTTGCCATGCGGCGCCAGAACCCGCAGGCACTCCTTCCTGGCGCGCGCTATCTCAAACCAGTGGAATGCCTGCGCCGCCGTAATCAGGTCGACCGACGCGTTCGCCAGCGGGATGGCCTCAGCGCAGCCATCGGCACTGGAATACCCTGCAAACCCGCCGAGCAGATGATCGGATGCCGCCCGCATTTCCGGGTTGGGTTCCACCGCCGTCACCCGGTAACCCTGCTTGAGCAAGTCGCGCGTCAGCAGTCCAGTACCCGCCCCCACATCCGCAACCACAGCGCCTTCTCTTAAGGTGCAGCGAACCCTAAGCGCCCCGAACAACGCCTGAGGATAGTCCGGGCGGGAAGCTGCATAATCCGCAACCTTGGCCGAGAAAATTGATCGCACGCCGCCCTCGGGTGCGTAAAGCGATCTTAATTTTTCACCTGTGTCTTCGGGTCTCACGCTAATAATTTTTGCCATGTATGAAACGTGCGATACCGGCGGCGACTTCCGCTTCCTGTTCCACATAGCCGTGCGGTGCGTTACCCGCGCAGGCTTCAACGCCCGCCGGACCAAAGTAGCCGGGGCCGCCACTGACTGTGACAAGTTGCTGGCGCACCACACCTCGGGTGCGCGCCGCAAGCCTGCCCATCAAATCGGGCGGCGAGCGGATGCACTTGTCATCCGCGTGACCGACGATCAGCAGCGGCATCCGGAGCGTTTCCAGCGGAAAATCAAACACTGTCTGCGCCACCCAGGGCCGGTAACCGCCGCTCTGACCCGACATCAAGGCGGAGGTGAGCACCAGCCCGTCGGGCGCAGACGGCCCGCTCAGGCGTAGGCGTGCTGCCGCGTTCGCTGCGGAAATCGTTCCGCGGCTGGTCCCGGCCAGCCAGACCTGCGCGTGCGTGCGCGCGCGCAGGTCGGCGATCACCTTGCCAATGTCGTCCGCGTGTTGCGGCGCGCTGCGAAATCCCGCCAGGCCGTCGTCGCCGGGATGGTCGGAGGGCGCATCGACCAAGGCAGTGACGAAACCCGCCTCATGGAAATACGCCAGCATGCGTACCAGTGAATTGCCGGTCAGCGCACGCGGACAGCCCTGCTCATCGAGATCGAGGTAACCGCCGCCGCCCACCAGCAGCACCAGGCCGATCCGTTTGCCCCGCACTGTCCCTTCCGGCGCAGCGGCGAGCGCATAGCGCGTCGTGCTGCCGCCATGTGTGGCCAGTGTCACGACCTGTCCGCAGACGCCTGCCGGCGGCGTGGCGGCCGCTTGCGCAAAGGATGCTATTGCCAGCAGCCAGATCCAAAGGCCTCTCATCGCCGCCCTGGAGGCCACTCTTCACGCAGCAAACCGTAAAAATTGGTGTCATAGGGGTGGCCTTTATCCACCCAGCGTTTGCGTAACAGCCCCTCGCAAACAAAGCCCAGTTTCAAGAGCAGTCGATTCGAGGCTACATTGCGAAAATCGACCTCGGCTTCTACTCGACGCAGGTTGTAGACCTCGAAAGTGTACGAGAGCAGGGCAGACAAGGCTTCGTGGGTAAAGCCCCGGCCCCAATGCGCCCGTCCCATCACATAACCTAACTTGATGCGCGCGCTCGATTCGTCGTAGCGAAACAGCAGACAGGTTCCGATGGCGCGGCCCGATTTCTTTTCAACGATGACAAATTGCAGCACGGTACTGGTCAAGCCCAGGTTGCTCATGCGCTCGAACCATGCCTTGCCGTCCTCGATGGAACGCCAGCTTGAGTAGGGAAGGAAGCGCGTCACCTCATCGTCCCCATTGACCTCCATCAGGTCGGGAATATCGGATTCCTGCACCAGCCGCAACCGCAGGCGTTTGGAGTCAATCTGTCGGGGTGGTTTGAGGGACATGGCGTGCCGGTCGGCGATCAGCGCGGAATTAGACGATTTATCCGGCGCTTTGGCAAGAAGCCTGCGCGCCGATATGGAACTGGTGCGTCAATCCATCTCGCGCAAACCCAGCGGCGTTTTCAGGTAAGCCAGCAGCGCCGGGGCTTCGCCCGGCACGGTGGGGTGCGGCGCCAGCGCCTGGTTCAGACCCAACCGTGTCAGCGCATCCCTGATTCGCGCCGGTTCGGGGTGGAAACCTTCGAGCTTCATCAAGCTGCACCCTGTGTCGGGTAATCCATCCGCAGGATGTTGCGGCACGCGCCATTCGATCAGGGTCGGCACCAACCCGTCGCCGGGCAGGTGGCCGTCGTCCGGCACGGTGATGAGCCACTCGAAGTTGCCGCGCCGCATAGTCATGGGTGGGCCGAGTGGTTCGGGACAAGCGGCGGATTCTGCAACGATGCCGGTGGAACGCGCTACCCAATGAATCAGCCTCGGGCGTTCGGCCAACCGCGCCTGCATCTGCCGCGACTCCAGCGCGAACCAGCGCGGCCTCGCAGGCGCAGCCGCTGCCGGGTCGATGGCGATGATCTCCAGGAAGAATTGTGGCCCGAGCTTGAGCAAGCGATTGTGGGTACCCATCGCGTGATGCGCGCCGCCCGGCGACAGGCGCACGCCGAGATGCGCTTCGAGCCAGCGCGCGCCTGCTTCGAGTTCGGTCGCTGCGACGACCAGATGATCAATGATTGCCATATCGCCGCCCTCAGCGGAACTCGATGATGGCCTGATCCACCGTCAGGCTGTCGCCGGGCTTGGCCAGCAGTTTTCCGACGATGCAATCATGTTCCGCTCTCAGGACATTCTCCATTTTCATTGCTTCGATCACCGCCAGTTTTTCTCCTGCCTTCACTGCCTGGCCGGGTGCGACGGCGATGTCGGTGAGCAGGCCGGGCATCGGCGACAGCAGGAAGCGCGACAGATCCGCCGCCGCTTTCTTCGGCATCAACGCCTGCATGGCGGCGGCATGCGCCGTCAGCACCAGCAGGTCGACCTGGCTGCCCCAGTGCAACAGGCGATACCTCATGCCGATGCGCTCGACCTGCATGCAAATCGCTGCGCCATTCAACATCCCCTGAAACAAGGGCTGGCCGAACTGCCAGGACGAACGGACTGCGTAATTGCCACCGGCATAGACGACATTGCAGCCGCCTTCCACCGGCGTCGCCACCACTGCATGCGGCACATCGTTGAGCAATACCACGAAGTCGTCGCCCGGCTGGTATTCGTGGCCCGGCAACTGGCCGTCGATCAATGCATTGCGTTCCAGATAGCGGCGATGAATGGCGGCGCCGACGACAATCAACATGGCTGGGTCGGCGTGCGGCAGGCGGGTGGCGTCGAAGCCTTGCGGATATTCCTCGGCGATCAGGCCGGTGTTGAAATCGCCTGAGACGAAGCGCGGCTGCTGCATCAGCGCCGCCTGAAAAGCGATGTTGGATGAGACGCCGCGAATCACGAAGCGGTTGAGCGCATCGCGCATGCGGGCGATGGCTTGTTCGCGCGTCGCGCCATGCACGATCAGCTTGGCGATCATGGGATCGTAATACATCGAGATTTCGCCGCCTTCATAGACGCCGGTATCGACGCGCACCTCAGTTGCCAACCCCGTTGCCAACCCTGTCGGGACTTCCGGCGGCGGCAGGTACTTCACCAGACGCCCGATGGACGGCAAAAAGTTGCGCAAGGGGTCTTCGGCATTGATGCGGCATTCCATCGCCCAGCCGTCGAGGCGGATGTCGGATTGAGTGAAAGCCAGTTTCTCGCCATTTGCCACGCGGATCATCTGCTCGACCAGGTCGAGACCGGTAATCAATTCGGTGACCGGATGCTCGACTTGCAGGCGGGTGTTCATTTCCAGAAAATAGAAGGAGCGATCCTTGCCGACCACGAATTCGACGGTGCCGGCGCTCTGGTATTGCACCGCGCGGGCCAGCGCCACCGCCTGATCACCCATGGCCTGGCGGGTGGCCGCGTCGAGAAAGACGCTCGGCGCTTCCTCGACCACTTTCTGGTGGCGGCGTTGCAGCGAACATTCGCGCTCCCACAGATACACCAGGTTGCCGTGGGCGTCGCCCAGCACCTGGATTTCGATGTGGCGCGGCTCCTCGATGAATTTCTCGATGAACACCCTGTCGTCGCCGAAGCTGTTGCGCGCCTCGTTGCGGCAGCTCTCGAATCCCTCCCGCGACTCGGCGTCGTTGCTGGCAACGCGCAAACCCTTGCCGCCGCCGCCAGCGGAAGCCTTGATCATCACCGGGTAGCCAATCTTCGCGGCGATCTTCACTGCCTGTTCGGCGCTCTCGATGACATCGGTATAGCCGGGAATCGTGTTGACCTTGGCCGCCATCGCCAGCTTCTTCGAAGCGATCTTGTCGCCCATCGCCTCCATGGCATGCGGCTTGGGGCCGATGAAAACGATTCCAGCCTGCTCCAGCGCAGCGCAGAATTTCGGGTTCTCGGAAAGAAAACCGTAGCCCGGATGCACCGCCTCTGCACCCGTCTGTTTGCATGCAGCGATGATTTTGTCGATGTCGAGGTAGGACTCCTTCGACGGCGGCGGGCCAATGCATACGGCTTCGTCGGCCATCTCGACATGCCTCGCATCGCGGTCCGCCTCGGAATACACGGCGACCGTGGCGATGCCCATGCGGCGCGCCGTCTTGATGACGCGGCAGGCAATTTCTCCGCGGTTGGCGATCAGAATTTTCTTGAACATCAAAAGCTCCTTTAGCCACAGAGGACACAGAGCAACCGTGTTCCAAGTCAAGCAGTATTGGTAGTCCAAGGCGCATTATTTTTCACAATGGAATTCATGATGATGAGCAGCTTTCGCATACAGGCGACGATGACGACCTTGGGAGGTTT
>JACQAO010000033.1 GCA_016194935.1 Betaproteobacteria bacterium | reverse complement strand
TCTTCCTCGCATGCATGGCACTTCCTCCATCAACGTTTGATCACCAAGATAGAGGTCTTATCGGCGCCATGCATGCACTACTTGATCTGCAACCTATTGAACATTCATAAATATTCGTGGGGAAACCTCAGGGTCTGTCCCTTATTACGAAAAACGACCGCTGAATATGTTCATTTGCTGAATGAACTGTATCTTGTTGGCAATCAGCGAAGGATTGTTTGCTGCGCTGACCAGCGCCGACAGGCTGTGGCAATCCTGGCACGCCACGCCCAGGCCAGCTGGGCCATTCTGGAACAGCGAACGGCCATTGCTCCAACCGGCCAGCGCAATGGTGCTGGGCAGCAGCGTCGCTAATGCCACGAACAAGAGCAAGCTGACGGAAATTGGTCGACCGGAAAGAAGTTGCACCATCTTGTATCCCGCTGTACTTGTGTAGAACAACAACATATTTTATCCCCCATTTCCAACCATACCTGCTGAATTGGTGCAGGTCAAGACGGTGGTTATGTGTTTTGCGAATTGCTTTGTCTATGGCGGTGTCCATCATGGTCGATGGCGAGATAGGGCAGGCCGGTTTCGTCTAGATAGGTTTTTCCAGCGGCTTGTTTAAGCATGGTGATGGTGGAGTGGCTGCCGGCAATGATCGCCAGGGGGGCCAGCACGCTGACCGAACGCCAGTAGTCCACCGGCATGCCTGTGCGGGGATCAAGGACGTGACAATAACGCCGCCCGCCGGCTTCGAAGTAACGTTCGTAATCGCCGCTGGTGGTGAGTGCGCCGCCGCTGACCTCGATGTCGGCAATAGTGCCGGCTGAATTGCGTGGGTCTTGTATCCCCAAACGCCACGGTGACCCATCGGGTTTGGGACCCAGGACGCGGATGTCGCCGGCAAGATTGACGAGTCCGTGGCTGGCCGCTTGCTCAAGCAACAGTGCGGCGGCCCGATCTACCGCATATTCCTTGCCGAAGCCGCCAAAATCGACTTCCATGCCGGCTGCCGGCAATCTTATCTGGCCGGGTTCGCGTTCGACGCGGGGCCAGCCAATCAGCGCCAGCAATTGCGCCAGCGTATCCTGTGCCGGAATTATCTGCGTGCTGAAATTCCAGGCACGGCGCAAAACCCCGGAACTGATGTCGAACAAGCCCTCGCTCGCCATATATAGGACATCGGCATAGTCGAGCAGCGAATCGGTTTCAGCATCGCAGGCCGTCCAGGCTACGCCGGCGCGTGCGTTGATCTGCGAGATTACGCTGTCGGCGCGGTAACGTGAGTATTTGTATTCGATACGACGAATTTCGGCGACGGCAAGATCGGCCAGGTGCCTGGCATGCCGACTGTCAATTGCCGCCAGGATAATTTCACCTGGACCACCCATGGCGCGGAAGGCGAAACGGCATTGTCCGCCGCTATCAACCGTTTGCGTGATTGCAGGCGCTACCACTGCCGGTAGATGCCGGCCTCGACCCAATTTGCTGTCAGCGGCGCCAGCCCAGGGCTGCCATTGCCGAATAATCGCCAACTGCTGCGTTGCTGGTAGCGCGACAGTTTCAGGTCGGCGCTCCATTCCGCGCCAAGTTGTTTGCTCACCTTGAATTCCACAGTCAGCGCGCCGAATGCCGACAGGCGTTGATCCAGGGAAAGAATCGGATGGGCGCGCAACGATACTCCCGCCAGAAATGGCGGGCCGAGGACGGGGTTGTAGTTCGGATCGGCATAGAACCGCGCCGCGCTTTGCGTGTAGTAGCGCAGGGCCGGGGCCAACGTCCAGCCATTGCCGACAGGCTGGACATATTCCTCGCTGATGGTGTGGGAGCGAACCTGATAGCTGTCGCGCGCATAACGGTAACTCAGCCGCGAACTACCGTCGCTGTCACTGAAATGATGGTTCCATTTTGCCGTCAATGTTGTCTGGCTGTGTTCGCGCGGACGATTGTCGAACGTCTTGTATGGATCGGAGTAGTAGCCGTGTCCGGCGCTGTAGCCCAGGTTGAGTTGAGCGATGTCGGCGGGGGTCAGCACCCGCACCACACCCAGCAGACCATCGAAACTGCGCTTGTGCTCATTGCGCACCGCCAGGTTCACCGGGTTGATGGTGTCTCTGGCGCCGCCCAATCCCCACTGCCAGGTGGTGTTCCGATCCTCCGAATCAACGGCGCCCTGGATCGACAGCGCCGTCGAGTGGTAGTCGTTTTCGTTAGAGTTGGCCAGGCCGAACGACACGCTGCCATTGTTTAAAATGCGCTTGAGCCGCAAGTCGCTGGCGTTGCGCCGGTCTTGCATCACGGAGGCCCCGGAAATTGCCGTGTGGTAGCGCGGTGAAGCGCCGGAGAGATTGTCGGTGACGAGTGTGCCGCTGAATACCCATTCGCCTGCAAGCGGCGTCATGAACACCAGCGACGGGGAATTTACATCTATGCGCTCGAGACCCGGCTGGTGTTCGCGGTAGTGCAAGTTGCGCAGGCCGATCATGCTGCCGCCGGGCGTCGATTCTGCGTTCGCAGAGCCTGGCAGCAGACCGGGCAACGCCAGCGCCGCCATCAGCACCAGTGCGCCTGCCGGCGTGGAGTCAGTTGCAGCCACAGCCGCCGCCGCCAACGCTGGCGCCGCCTGCGGCGGCCTCCCGGCTGGTATAGATATGCTCGCCGTAACCCGCGCTCTCCCGGCTATCTTCGAAGCTCATTGCCGGTTTTGCCAGTACGCCTTTTTGCCAGGGTTTGACAGAGTCGAAACTGGCGCAGCCGGTGAGCGGCGGCAAGAGAAGAATTGCAACAGCCAAATATGCCTTGGTCATTTTACATTCTCCAGGGCGTGGAGGATTTTCTGTTCGAGGCCGGCTTTATCCGCTTCACGGAAACCGGCATGCTGAAAGATTACCTTGCCATCTCGACCGATCAGCACGCTGCTGGGCATGCCCTTGATTGCGTAGGCGCTGGCTGTGCCGCCCGCGCTGTCGAAAAGCACCGTGAAATTGGCCGGGTAGCGGCGCAGAAACTCGTCGGCATTCGCACGTTTTTCGTCGAGATTGATTGCTACAACCTTGAACTTCCTGCCTGCATAGCGCGCTTGCAACTGGTTCAGCCAGGGGAATGACTGCCGGCAGGGTACGCACCATGAAGCCCAAAAATCCAGCAGGACAAATGTTCCGTCGAGATCGGCCAGCTTGAGGTTATCCGGGCTGCCCGGCAGATTAAAAGCGGGCGCTGTGTCTCCTGGCTGCGAAGCAGAAGCCTCATGCGTGATCAAGGCGAGCGCGGCGGCAAACATCAATGCCGTTAAGTTATGCATTGTTTTCCTGAATAAATATCCGGGATTCAGCATATCACGGGTTGAGCTGGAATGAGAATGCGGCTGGCGATTTTACCGTGGGTTTTTGGGCATGCTGTGAAGTTTCCAGCGCTCGCTGCGGCAGGCCGACCCGTGAGGTATGATGCCGCCATGTGGGTATTACTGCTCAAAAAAATAGTCACGCTGTTCGCCCTGGTCGGGCCGTTCGGGATGATTCCCCTGTTCCTGCAGGCGACCGATGGGCTGGCGCTTGCCGCGCGGCGCAATTACGCGCGTCTGCTGGGCGTGACGGTGGCGGTGGCTTTGGTGGGGGCTGGATTGATTGGGGTGGAGATACTCGAACTGCTGGGGCTGTCGCTGGGCGGCATGCGTGTCGGCGGCGGCATCATCGTGCTGATCCTGGCGATTGCCATGGTGCTGGGGCAGGAAAAGGCCGTCAAACAAACCGCCGCCGAAGCTTCAGCAGCGGCCCATAGGCAGGGGCGCGGCATCGTACCCCTGGGCATTCCGCTGCTGGCCGGCCCTGGCGCACTGTCCTACATGATGACGCATGGCCCGCTGCATCAGGCCGGCGACGTGGCGCTGGTGGTGATACCCGGCCTGGTGGTTGGCGCAATCACCTGGGCCACATTTTACTTTTCCGGAACCAGCCAGCGCTGGTTGACCCCGGCGATGCTGAATGTCATCGAGCGCCTCACCGGCTTTCTGCTGGCCGGTTTGGCTATCGACATGATGTCGATGGGACTGAAGGAATTGTTTCCGCTGCTGGCGGGCTAAGAGGCTAAGAGGCTAAGAGGCTAAGAGGCTAAGAGGCGACTGGCGAGCGACTTTTCGTATTCAGAGCCCGATTGATGGAGAATGCAGCCATGATTAATCCATCGCCTCATACAGGGGCAGCGTGAGGAACTCGGGATATTCTTCGGACAGGGACATTTTCTCGAATATCACGGCAGCTTGATCGTAGGTCTCGGTGTTTTCACCCAGTGCGCCGACGGTGATTTTAACTTTGGCCAGCTCTTCGGGGATGATCGCGCGCACCATTTCGGCGGTGACTTTGCGGCCATCGTCGAGTTTACCTTTGGGCGACACCACCCACTGCCACACTTGCGAACGGCTGATTTCGGCGGTGGCGGCATCTTCCATCAGGTTGTGGATCGGCACGCAGCCGTTGCCGGCCAGCCAAGCGCCGAGGTAGTGGATGCCGACGTTGATATTGTTGCGCAGGCCCGCCTCGGTAATCGGCTGTTCAGGCTGGAAGTTGAGCCAGTCCTGGGGGCCGTAGCTATCGCTGCGCAGCTTCTGCCACTGGTTGGGTTGATCGCCCAGCACCTTGACGAATTCCTCCATGGCGATAGACACCAGCCCGGGATGCGCCACCCAGCCGCCGTCGTAGCCGTCGTTGGCGTCGCGGGTCTTGTCGTGGCGGATGGCGGCCATTGCCTTCTCGTTGGCGACGGGGTCGTTCTTGATGGGGATCAGTGCGCTCATGCCGCCGATGGCCGGCGCGCCGCGCTTGTGGCAAGCCTTCACCAGCGCCAGCGCATAACTGCGCATGAAAGGCACTTCCATGGTGATGGCGCTGCGGTTGGCGAGACAGAATTCCTTATTTTTCTTGAACTTCTTGATGCAGGAGAAGATGTAATCCCAGCGTCCGGCGTTGAGGCCGGCGGAGTGCTCACGCAGTTCAAAGAGAATCTCTTCCATCTCGAAGGTGGCGAGGATGGTTTCCACCAGCACTGTAGCTTTGATACTGCCGCGCGGCAGACCGATTTCATCCTGCGCCATGCAGAAAATATCGTTCCACAGGCGTGCTTCTAGATGGCTTTCCAGCTTTGGCAGATAAAAATAGGGTCCAGCCCCGCGTGCGAGTTGTTCTTTGGCGTTGTGATACAGGAACACGGCGAAATCGAAGATGCCGCCGGAGACGCGCTGGCCATCGACCAGCACATGCTTTTCGTCGAGATGCCAGCCACGCGGACGCACTTGCAAGGTGGCGATCTTGTCGTTGAGTTTGTATTCCTTGCCGGCTTCGTTCCTGAAGCCCAGCGTACGGCGGATGGCGGCTTTGAGGTTGATCTGACCTTGGATCAAGTTGGCCCACTTGGGGCTGTTGGAGTCTTCGAAGTCGGCCATGTAGGAGTCGGCGCCGGAGTTGTAGGCGTTGATGATCATCTTGGCTTCGACCGGGCCGGTGATTTCCACGCGACGGCATTCGAGTGCTTTAGGCAGCGGCGCAATTTTCCAGTCGCCGGCGCGGATGTGTTGCGTCTCCGGCAGGAAGTCGGGTAATTCACCGGCGTCGATGCGCGCCTGGCGGGCTATGCGGGCCTTGAGCAGTTCCCTGCGTCGTCCTTCAAAGGCGCGATGCAGCCTGGCGACCAGCGCCAGTGCATCGTGATTGAGTATTTCGTCAAAACCGGGGTGTAGCGGCGCGTTGATTTGCATGCCTGGGGGAATATTTAAGCTCATGATGATGTCCTTGAATTAGCTGCGCCAGAGGCTGGAATTGCCTGGCGGCTATGCAGTGTTATCTTATATAGGACTGCAAGGAACACAAGCGCAGGACTGCGGAAATTAACGCCGGTTTAGTCAAATAAGCCGTGATCAAAAGCGCAACTGCCGGCCTGAAGCCTGGAATCCGGCCCTATGCGGCGGGCAGAAAGATCGCGCGGAAGTCGTTGACGTTGGTGCGGGTCGGGCCGGTGTGGATGAGTGTGCCGAGCGCAGAGAAAAAGCTGTAACCGTCATTGCGCTTCAGGTACTCGACCGGATTGAGGCCCAACGCGGCGCTGCGCGCATGAACATCCGGGCCGAACCAGGCGCCGGCATTGTCCTCGGTGCCGTCGATGCCGTCGGTGTCGCAGGCCAGCGCCCAGGCAGGCAGGTCGAGCGCAGTCGCCAGCGCGAGCAAGAATTCGGCATTCCGTCCGCCACGCCCCCCGCCGCGCACGGTGACTGTGGTTTCGCCGCCGGAGAGAATGACGCAGGGACGCCGGACGGGTTCGTCATGGTGAAATATCTGCCTGGCAATGGCGGCATGCGCATACGCCACGTCGCGCGCTTCGCCTTCCAGTGAATCGCCCAGCAGCAGCGGCGTGACACCGTGTAGCCGGGCGTAGTTTGCGGCTGCCTGCAATGCCTGTTGGGCAGTGGCGATCACCGTTATCTCGCAACGGGCGAGCCGTGCATCATCCGGCTTGGGCGTTTCACATGCAGGCGACTCAAGATGCGCCAGTACCTGTGCGGGGACTTCAATGCGGTACTTGTCGAGGATTGCCAGCGCTTGTTCACGGGTCGTGGGATCTGCAACAGTGGGGCCGGAAGCAATGACCGAGGCATCGTCGCCGGGAATATCCGAGATGCCGAGTGTTACCACCCTGGCTGGCGCGCAGGCCAGCGCCAGACGGCCACCCTTGATGCCGGAGAGATGCTTGCGCAGGCAATTCATCTCGCTGATATTCGCCCCGCTTTTCAGCAAGGCCCGGTTGATCCCCTGTTTGTCGGCAAGGGTGATGCCGGTGGCCGGCAAGACCAGCAATGATGAGCCGCCGCCGGAAATCAGACAGAGCACCAGATCGTCTGGCGTCAATCCGTGAACCAGCGTCAGCATTTGTTCGGCGGCTTGCTGGCCGGCGGCGTCGGGGACCGGATGGGCTGCTTCGACTACGCGGATTTTCCTGGTTGGCGCACCATGACCGTAGCGCGTCACCACCATGCCGGAAAGTTCGCCGGGCCAATGAGCTTCCACTGCCGCCGCCATCGCAGCCGCAGCCTTGCCTGCGCCGATGACCACGGTGCGTCCTGACGGAGGCACAGGCAGAAACGCAGGTACGCAGGCCGCCGGGTCTACGGCTGCAAGCGCGGCGTCGAATAGCCCGCGCAAAAAGTTCTGTGGTTCGGGTGTGCTCAAAATTGCCTTCCTTGCCATCCTTACCATCCGGAGTGTTCATGCCGCCGCTTGTATCGCGTCCCAAATAATGCCTGAAGGCTTGCGGCAAGGAAACAAGGCAAAAACAAAAATATTGCTGCAAAATACCTTGAATCTACAGTGAGGCTGCCTGGCATATGGATCGATTCAAGCAGATTGAAACCTTCGTCTCAGTGGCGTTGCGCGGCAGCCTGACTGCCGCCGCTGCCGCTGAAGGCGTCAGCTCAGCGGTGATCAGCCGGCGCCTGGATGCACTGGAGGAGCGGCTGGGAATCAAGCTCACGGTGCGCACGACGCGGCGCGTGACACTCACCTTCGAGGGAAGCGCGCATCTCGAGGAATGCCAGCGCATTCTGCGCGAACTGGCCGATGCGGAGGCTGCGGTTTCCATGGGAAGCCTCAAGGCGCGCGGCCATTTACATATTTCAGCGCCGGCGGGCTTCGGTCGGCGCTATGTGGCGCCGCTGGTGATGCGGTTTCTGGAAGAAAACCCCGACATCAAGGTGAGCCTGGATCTGACAGATCGTATTGTCGATCTGATTTTTGAAAACGTCGATTGCGCCATTCGCCTTGGGGAACTGGCGGATTCGAGTCTGATCAGTGTCCGTTTAAGCGAGATGCGGCGCGTCATTGTGGCCAGCCCTGCTTATATTGAACGGCATGGCGCCCCGATTACACCCGCAGACCTGGCAAAGCATAATTGTCTTTCGCTGGGTCAGCAGCGCGGCTGGACACTGCGCGTGGCGGGGGTGGTGGAGGTGGTGAAAGTCAATGGTGTGCTGGAATGCAACGACGGCGCAGTGCTGCACGATTGGACGCTGGCAGGCAAGGGGCTGGCCTGGCGCTCGTTGTGGGAGGTCGGCGGCGACATCGCCGCCGGTCGGCTGGTAACGCTACTGGATGATTTCGCCGCGCCGCCGGTCGGCATCCACGCCCTCATGCCGCAGCGCCGGCATTTGCCGCTACGGGTGCGGTTGTTCATCGACCTCCTGAAGCAGGCTTACGGCGAGTTGGACTGGGCCAAAGAATAGGCGCTGGTTTTGCGGTGTCTCAGTGAAATTGCTCCTCCTCAGTCGAGCCGGTGAGCGCGGTCACGGAAGATGCGCCGCCCTGGATCACGGTGGTGATGTCGTCGAAGTAGCCGGTGCCGACTTCCTGCTGATGGGAAACAAAAGTGTAGCCGCGCTCACGGGCGGCGAATTCCTGCTCTTGCAGCTTCTCGACGTAGGCGCTCATGCCGCGCTGGGCGTAGTCCTGCGCCAGGTCGAACATGTGATACCACATGTTGTGGATGCCGGCGAGCGTGATGAACTGGTACTTGTAGCCCATCGCACCCAACTCGCGCTGGAACTTGGCGATGGTCGCGTCGTCGAGATTCTTTTTCCAGTTGAAGGAAGGCGAGCAATTGTAGGCCAGCAGCTTGCCGGGGAACCTGGCGCGGATGGCGGTAGCGAACTTGCGGGCGAAATCCAGATCCGGCGTGCCGGTTTCGCACCACACCATGTCGGCGTAGGGCGCATAGGCGAGTCCGCGCGAGATGGCTTGTTCCAGACCGTTGCGGGTTTTATAAAAGCCTTCGGCGGTGCGTTCGCCGGTGATGAAAGGTTTATCGTTGGCGTCGAAATCGCTGGTCACCAGATTGGCGGCTTCGGCGTCGGTGCGCGCCAGGATCAGCGTGGGTACGCCCATCACATCGGCGGCGAGGCGGGCGGCATTGAGTTTTTGCACGGCCTCCTGGGTAGGCACCAGCACCTTGCCGCCCATGTGGCCGCACTTCTTGACGGCGGCCAACTGGTCCTCGAAATGCACGCCTGCGGCGCCTGCGGCTATCATGGCTTTCATCAATTCGTAAGCGTTGAGCACACCGCCAAAACCAGCTTCGGCATCCGCCACGATCGGGGCGAAGTAATCGACGTAGCCTTTATCGCCGGGGTTCACGCCCTTGGCCCACTGTATCTCGTCGGCGCGCTTGAAGGTATTGTTGATGCGTTCCACCACGGTCGGCACGGAATCCACTGTGTACAGGGATTGGTCCGGATACATCGACATTGAGCCGTTATTGTCGGCGGCGACTTGCCAGCCGGACAGGTAAATGGCTTTCAGGCCGGCTTTGACTTGCTGCATGGCTTGACCGCCGGTGAGCGCGCCGAGGCAGTTGATGTAGGGCTGGGTATTCACCAGTTCCCATAACTTCTCAGCGCCGCGCCGAGCCAGGGTTTGTTCTATCGCCAGCGATCCGCTCAGGCGGATGACATCGTCCGCGCTGTAGTTGCGCTGAATGCCTTTCCAGCGGGGATTTTCGGCCCACTCCTGGGTTAATCTGGCGGCGGCTTGTGCGCGGGTAGTCATCTCGGTTGCCCTTTAAGGTTGTTGCAAAATATGCCAATGGAGTTGTCCTAAACACCACGTTAGGCAACAGTATAGTGAGATTATTGCGTAGCAGCAATAGTCTTATACAGGAGTTATTTGATTAATATTTTAATATTAATCAAATAATTATATAATTCATTCTGTATTGTGGAATGGTGCTTGTAGATGTGAAACGCGCCAGGCTGAGCTTCCTCAGTCTCTTATATAAGACTTGCCGCAGGCCTCAGTCGAGTGCGACTTCGCTGATGATCACGCCATCTTCGTCGGCATACAAGTATTCACCTGGCTGGAAGGTGACGCCGCCAAAACTCACAGGAATGTTGGCATCGCCGATATTCTTTTTTTCGGTTTTGCGCGGATGCGTACCCAGGGCGAAAACACCGATAGCCATACCGGCGATAGCGCGCGCGTCACGGATGCAGCCATACACGATCAACCCGGTCCAACCGTTGCTGACAGCGAGTTGCGCCAGTTGGTCGCCGACCAGCGCACATCGCAGCGAGCCGCCGCCATCAATCACCAGTACGCGACCAGCGCCGGGCTGCGCTACGGCTTTTCGGACCAGCGAGTTGTCCTCGAATAACTTGAGCGTGGCGATAGTTCCATGGAAGGCTGCACGTCCGCCGAAGGAGCGGAACATCGGCGCCGCGACGCGCACACGGCCCAGGCGCAGTTGATCTTCGTTGGCATCAAGCAGATCGGCAGTGTGCAGGTCCATGTTGGGGTTCGGTCAAAACGAAAAACGGCGACCTGGTTCAGGGCCGCCGTGCTGGAGTGAAGCGAGTCATCAGACGGCGTGTTCGACGGCTTCCTCGAATACCAGTTTGACTTTTTGCTCGGCGTCGAGATCGATGGTGACTCGGCCACCGCCGGCCAGCCGCCCGAACAACAGTTCGTCAGCGAGAGCCGAACGGATGGTGTCCTGAATCAGCCGCGCCATGGGTCGCGCGCCCATCAGCGGATCGAAACCCTGCTCGGCAAGCCAGGACTTGAGCGTATCAGTGAAGATGGCTTCGACTTTTTTCTCGTGCAACTGGCCTTCAAGCTGCATCAGGAATTTATCCACCACTCGCAGGATGATTTCAGGATCCAGGGCGGCAAAGGAAATTGTGGCGTCGAGACGATTTCTGAACTCCGGCGTGAACATCCGCTTGATCTCGGCCATCTCGTCGCCCGCTTGCCGGGTGGCGGTGAAGCCCATGGTGGTTTTTTGCAGCGCCTCGGCGCCGGCATTGGTGGTCATGATGATGACGATATTGCGGAAGTCGGCCTTGCGCCCGTTATTGTCGGTCAAGGTGCCGTGATCCATCACCTGCAGGAGGATGTTGAAAATATCCGGATGAGCTTTCTCGATTTCGTCGAGCAGCAGCACGGCGTGGGGTTTCTTGGTGACTGCCTCGGTCAGCAGTCCACCCTGATCGAAGCCAATATAGCCTGGCGGGGCGCCGATCAGGCGGCTCACGGCATGGCGCTCCATGTATTCGGACATGTCGAAGCGGATCAGCTCGATACCCATGCAGTAGGCCAGTTGGCGCGCCACTTCGGTTTTTCCGACGCCTGTCGGGCCGCTGAAGAGGAAGCTGCCGATGGGTTTCAACGGACTGCCCAGTCCTGAACGCGACATCTTGATTGCCTTGGTCAGCGCTTCGATGGCCGGGTCCTGGCCGAACACCACACTCTTCAGGTCACGATCCAGATTCTTGAGTGCGCCGCGATCATCGCTGGAAACATGCTGCGAGGGTATGCGTGCGATCCTGGCGACGATTTCCTCGATCTCGGTCTTGCCGATGGTTTTCTTTTGCTTCGACTTGGGCAGGATGCGCTGCGCCGCACCGGCCTCGTCGATGACGTCGATGGCCTTGTCGGGCAGGTGCCGGTCATTGATGTATTTTGCCGAAAGCTCGGCGGCGCTGGAGATGGCCGCAGCGGAATATTTGATGCCGTGGTGCTCCTCGAAGTGCGATTTGAGTCCGCGCAGGATCGAGACGGTTTCCTCCACAGAAGGCTCGTTGACGTCGATTTTCTGGAAGCGCCGCGACAGCGCATGATCTTTCTCGAAAATGCCGCGGAACTCCTGGTAGGTAGTGGCGCCGATACATTTCAGGCTGCCGTTGGACAGTGCCGGCTTGAGCAGATTGGAGGCGTCGAGGGTGCCGCCCGATGCGGCGCCGGCGCCGATCAAGGTATGAATCTCATCTATGAACAGAACCGCCCCCGGAGTTTCCTGAAGTTGCTTCAGCACCGCCTTGAGGCGTTGCTCGAAATCGCCGCGATACTTGGTGCCGGCCAGCAGCGCACCCATGTCGAGGGCATAAACGGTGGCGCTGGCGAGAATTTCCGGTATTCGCCCTTCCACAATGCGTCGCGCCAGTCCTTCAGCGATGGCGGTTTTACCGACACCGGCCTCCCCCACCAGCAGAGGGTTGTTCTTGCGGCGGCGACAAAGCGTCTGGATCACCCGCTCCAGCTCCTTGTCACGGCCAATCAATGGATCGATCTTGCCCAGCAGCGACAGCGCATTGAGATTCTGCGCAAAACTCTCCAGGGCGCCGCCGGAAGCCGGGTTTTCCTGTTCCTGTTCGGCCTGCTCTGCTTCGCCACGGGTGACTGGCTGTGCCGATTTGGTAATGCCGTGGGAGATGTAGTTCACCACGTCGAGGCGCGTCACGCCCTGGCGTTGCAGAAAATATACGGCGTGCGAATCTTTTTCGCCGAAAATGGCGACCAGCACATTGGCGCCGGTGACTTCTTTTTTCCGGAAGACTGCACATGCAGGATGGCGCGCTGGATCACCCGCTGGAAGCCGAGGGTCGGCTGGGTGTCGATCTCGTCGGCGCCGGTTACGGTAGGTGTGTGCTCGGCGATGAAGGAAACCAGCTCCTTGCGCAATTCATCGACATTGGCGGCGCAGGCGCGCAACACCTCTGCGGCAGACGGGTTGTCGAGCAGAGACAGCAGCAGATGCTCGACGGTAATGAATTCGTGCCGCTTCTGGCGCGCTTCGACAAAGGCCATATGCAAGCTGACTTCCAGTTCCTGCGCAATCATTTCAGTTTTCCTCCATCACGCACGCCAGGGGATGCTGGTTCTGGCGGGCAAAAGCGCTGACTTGCTCGACCTTGGTGGCGGCCAGATCATGCGGAAAAACTCCGCAAACTCCTTTGCCATCGCGGTGTACCTTGAGCATGACGAGAGTCGCTTGCTCACGGCTCATGCTGAAAAATTTCTGTAGCACCACCACCACAAAATCCATCGGGGTGAAGTCATCATTCAACAACAACACTTTGTAAAGCCTGGGCGGCTTGGTTCTGCTGCGTTCGGTCTCCAGTACCGCACCGCCATCGCGGTCGCTTTGCTTGCGTGTTGCCATGAGGTGATTCTAATGCGAATTGACAATTCTGCAACACTGATAACAACAAGGGTAAATGCGTGCTTTTCCTTCGCTTGAAAAAATCACGCGAGCCCCCGGGCTTGCAACAGGATGCTCCGGGCGGAATCCCATGTTGTCGTGCAACATAAAAAAAGCTTGACGCCGGGATATAAAGTGCGTACAAAGCTCAACGTGTTTGTCTTTGTCAAGATCTCCGCAATGTCGAAAGCCCCGCAGTCCTTCAAATTCCTGAATCACCGCTTGGCGACTTCTGCAACTGTTGCGAACTTGCAGCTCAAACATGCCCCGGAATGTCTTCGTGACGTTCCGGTTTGTGTGTTAACTTAAGGAATAAGGTTTATGGCTCTAGGTACTGTTAAGTGGTTCAACGACGCCAAAGGTTTTGGCTTCATTACGCCGGATGATGGCAGCGAAGATCTCTTCGCGCATTTCTCCGCCATCAATATGCCCGGCTTCAAGTCACTGAAGGAGGGCGAGAAGGTTTCGTTCGAGGTGGTGCAAGGCCCGAAGGGCAAGCAAGCCTCCAACATCCAGAAAGCCTGATCCGCGCCCAACGCAGGATTCAGCCCGTCGCGGCATTGCCCCGGCGGGCTTTTTGTTGGTGCGCCCGGCAGGGCGCACTCACTTGGAGGTGAAAGTCCTCTACTCGCCCGACAAGGGGAAGAGTTAGCCGAACGGCAAGGGTGTCGCGGGTGACTG
>JACQAO010000002.1 GCA_016194935.1 Betaproteobacteria bacterium | reverse complement strand
TCCGACAAATACCAGCAGGGCATCGACTGGAGCATCCTGCCGCTGGGCAGCGCCGGTTTCAAGCTGGTCCAAAAAGCCGTCGGCGACATCTCTGCGCCCTCATCCAGCATCTTCGAGCTGAGCAACAGCAACACCGCTGTCAAAGGCGTCGGCAACGTCAGCAGTTCCATCAAGCTGCTGGAAGCCTTCGGCACAGTGAAAGTGCTGTCGAGCCCAAAACTTTCGGTCATCAACAACCAGACTGCGGTGCTCAAGGTGATCGACAACAACGTCTATTTCACCATCAAGGCCGATGTCACGCCGGGCGTTTCCGGGGCGAACCCCATCGTTTCCTACACCACTACGCTGAATACCGTGCCGGTCGGCTTCGTCATGAATGTGACGCCGCAGATCAGCGCCAACGATACGGTATTACTCAACATCCGCCCCAGCGTCTCACGCATCGTCGGCACCGTGCCGGACCCCAACCCATCCCTGAAAGCCAGCGCCAGCAACGGCTTCAGCAGCGACATCGTCAGTTCCATCCCGGTGATCCGCACGCGCGAAATGGAATCCATGATCCGCGTCGCCAACGGCAACATCGCGGTGATGGGCGGCTTGATGGAAGACTCGATGAACAATGTCGACAACGCCGTACCCGGCCTGTCCAGCATACCGGTGGTTGGCAATTTATTCGTCAGCCGCAGCGATGAACATGTCAAAACCGAGCTGGTGGTGTTTCTCCGCCCGGTGGTGATCCAGGACGCCAGCCTCGCCGGAGACTACAGCGCCTACCGCGATCTATTGCCCGGCCAGGATTTCTTCAAGGGCAATAACGGTCCGCAACGACAGATCTTCAAGACTCCGGGCAGTTCCCAGTGAGCCTGCTGATGGACGCGCTGAACAAGGCCGAACAGGCCAAGCGCCAGGGCCAGGCAGCGGATGCGGCTGCGGATGCGGCTGCGGGAAGCGGCGCGACGCCCGCCGCGTCGACCACGCCGCCGGCTTCGGCACTGGAACTCACGCCCCTGACGCCACCCGCCTCTGCCGCCATCCCGGCCACGACGGATGCGCCGCCCGCCTTGCCGGAACTGCCATCGGACCTGGAAATTCTCGACCAGGAATTCATCGCCCACGCCGCCGCCGCCAAGCCGTCGGCCAGGGAGAAAAAAACGCCGCCGCGTCCGGCGCCTGTCGAGTCGCGGCCCGCTCTGGCGTCTGCGGCAAACGCCTCCACCACACCGCAAGCTGCGATGCCCGCCGCCTCGCGGCAGGTTGACGCACAAGAACGCGTCGCCGCGCAAAATCTGTTCACTGCAAAACAACCGCGCCCGCCAGCCTCAAAAAAAACTTTCGCAATCGCCGCCGGCCTGCTGACGCTGCTGGCGGTCGCCGGCATCGGCGGCTATTTCTGGCTGCAACTGCAACCTAACAATGGTCTGCGCCTGGCAACCGCAACTGCTCCAACAGCGCAGATGCCGCCAGCCCCGCAAGCCAATTTGTCCGCCCCGCCCGCCTCGCCCGCTCCGCCGGTACTGGCCGCCGCCGCTCCTGCCGCCCTTCCTGCCCCTCCGCCCGGCGCACCGCCACGCGCGAATAAACCAGCCGCTACAACCCAGGCGACGGCAGTTGCATCCAGCCCCAGAGACGAGCCCGGCCCGATCCGCATTGCCTCCACCAAGCTCACCCTCAACCCGTCTCTGGCGCGTGGTTACGCAGCCTACATGGCCGGCGACTACGCCGCCGCCGGCAGCGAATACCAGCATGTGCTGGATTCGGAGGCCAAAAATATCGACGCCCTGCATGGCATGGCGGCGATCAGCCTGCGCCTGGGCCAGGTTGATACCGCGCAGGAATATTATCTGCGCGCCATCGAGGCCAACCCGCAAGACGCGCTGGCGCAAGCCGAGCTGATTGGCTTGCGGGGCCAGCCGAATCCCCTGCAATCGGAGACACGGCTGAAAACACTGCTCGCCGCACAACCGCATCTGCCTTTTCTGAATTTCGCCCTGGGCAATCTCTACGCCAGTCAGAACCGCTGGAACGAAGCGCAGTCGGCATTTTTCAAAGCCTACCAGGCCGAGCCCGACAACCCCGACACCCTGTTCAACCTGGCCGTCAGCCTGGATCAACTCCATCAGCCCCGGCTCGCCCGCCAATACTACCTGCTGTCCCTGGGCGCCGCCGCGAATCGCCCGGCCAGTTTCGACCAAGCCCGAGTCAACGCGCGGCTGCGCGAGCTGCCGCCGTAACCCGGAGCGCTACCCGGTATTGCCGGTATCCGTGCATTGCCGGAGAATAGCCACAGAATGAACACTCCATCCAGGCAACCGATCGGCCAATTGCTGATCGCCCAAGGCATCATCAGCGAAGACCAGTTGCGCATTGCGCTGCTGGAGCAGATGAAGTCGAACCAGCCGATCGGCAAGCTGCTGGTCGGCCTCGGCTTTGTTTCCGAGACGACCCTGCGCGATGCGCTGGGCGAATCGCTGGGCAAGAAATCCATCGACCTGTCCAACGCCATCATCGATCCGACCGCGCTGCGCCTGGTTCCGCACGAACTGGCGAAGCGTCACAAACTGCTGCCGCTGGACTACCACGCCGAGCAAAATCGCCTGACGGTGGCCATCGCCGATTTCAACGACATCGTCGCGCTGGACCGGCTGCGTTCGCTCACCACCCGCGAATTGCTGATCGACACGCTGCTTGCCGGCGAATCGGAAATCGCCCGCGCCATCGACCTGTATTACGGCCATGAACTGTCGATAGACGGCATCCTCAACGAAATCGAGACCGGCGAAATCGACTACCGCAGCATCGCCGCCTCGCTCGACGAATACAGCCAGCCGGTGGTGCGGCTGGTGGATGCCTTGCTGACCGACGCCGTCAAGCGCGAAGTCTCCGACATCCACTTCGAGCCGGAGGCCAGCTTCCTGCGCATCCGCTACCGCATCGACGGCATCTTGCGGCAGATTCGCGCCCTGCACAAATCCTACTGGCCGGCCATGACGGTGCGCCTCAAGGTGATGGGCGGCATGAACATCGCCGAGACCCGCGCCCCGCAGGATGGCCGCATCTCCCTCAACATCAGCGGTCGCGCGGTCGACTTTCGCGTCGCGGCGCAGCCGACCATCCACGGCGAAAACGTGGTGCTGCGCATCCTCGACCGGGAGAAAGGCATCGTGCCGATTGACGGCCTGGGGCTGGACGAACATCACCTGGAGATGCTCAAGAAGATGATCGCCCGCCCCGAGGGCATCATCCTGGTCACCGGCCCCACCGGCAGCGGCAAAACCACCACGCTGTATTCGGTGTTGAACCACATCAACGAGGAAAGCATCAACGTGATGACCCTCGAAGACCCGGTCGAATACCCGATGGCGATGATCCGCCAGACCTCGGTGGCGGAAGCCGCCAAGCTGGATTTCGCCAATGGCATCCGCTCGATGATGCGGCAGGATCCGGACGTGATCCTGGTCGGCGAAATCCGCGACGCGGAAACCGCCGAAATGGCCTTCCGCGCCGCCATGACCGGTCACCAGGTGTATTCGACGCTGCACACCAACTCCGCCATCGGCGTGATCCCGCGTCTCCAGGACATCGGCATCCTGCCCGACATCATGGCCGGCAACATCATCGGCGTGATCGCCCAGCGCCTGTTGCGCAAGCTGTGCACCAAGTGCCGCCGGCCTTACCAGGCCGAGCAACGCGAATGCCGCCTGCTCGACCACGACAAGCAGCAGCCGGCGCCCACCCTGTACCGCGCCGCCGGCTGCGAAGCCTGCGGCTACCAGGGCTTTCGCGGGCGGGTGGCGATCATGGAACTGCTGCGCATGGATGGCGACATCGACGAATTGATTGCCCGCCGCGCCACTGTCCGCGAAATTCGCAATGCCGCGCTGGCCAAGGGCTTCCGTCCGCTCGCCGAGGACGGCCTGCGGCGCGTGCGCGACGGCACCACCTCGCTGGAAGAAGTATTGCGAGTGGTTGATCTGACGGAGCGCATGTAATGCTGTTCGCCTACAAGGCGATGAACCCGATTGGCCGCTCAGTCAGCGGGCAGATGGAAGCCGCCAACCTGATCGACCTGGAAATGCGCCTGAAGCGCATCGACCTGGATTTCATCAACGGCGATCCCGTCAAGCAGGGCGGCATGTTGCACAGCGCCAAGGTGCCGCGCCGCGAGCTGATTAACTTCTGCTTCCACCTGGAGCAATTGACCCGCGCCGGCGTGCCGATACTCGAAGGACTCACCGACCTGCGCGACAGCCTGTCGCATCCGCAATTCAAGGAAGTCATCGCCGGCATGATCGAAAGCATCGAGGGCGGCAAGACTTTGTCGCAAGCCATGTCCGAACATCCGCGGATTTTCGACGAAGTGTTCATCAGCCTGGTGCGCGCCGGCGAAGACACAGGCAACCTGCCGGGCGTGCTGCAAAACCTGGTTGATTCCCTCAAGTGGCAGGACGAGCTGGCCTCGCAAACCAAGAAGCTCGTCATGTACCCGGCTTTTCTCGGCGTGGTGGTGGTGGGCGTGACTTTTTTCATGATGATCTACCTGGTGCCGAAGATGGCCGGCTTCATCAAGAACATGGGCCAGGAACTGCCGATGCAGACCAAGGTACTGATGGCCACTTCCGATTTTTTCGTTAACTACTGGTATGTCATCATCATCGCGCCGGTGCTGCTCGCGGTTTTTGTCACCATCGCCGTGCGTACCAATTCAGTGGCGCGTTACCGCTACGACAGCTTCAAGCTGGCGATTCCCTACGTCGGCGAAATCCTCCGCAAGATCATCCTCTCCCGCTTCGCCAGCGTCTTCGCCATGCTCTACGCTTCGGGAATTCCCATCATCGATTCGATCCAGACCACCGAGGATGTGGTCGGCAATGTGGTCATCCGGGATGGCTTGAAACGCGCCGGCCAGATGATCGCGGATGGACAGAACGTCACCGCCGCCTTCGAGAATATCCATTTGTTCCCGCCGCTGGTGATCCGCATGCTGCGGGTCGGCGAGAACACCGGCGGACTCGACAAGGCGTTGATCAACGTCGGCTATTTTTACAACCGCGATGTGAAAGAATCCATCGAGCGCGTGCAAACCATGATTGAACCGGCCATGACCATGATCGTCGGCCTGATTCTGGGCTGGGTAATGATCGCCGTGCTGGGACCGATCTACGACATCATCGCCAAGCTCAAGACCTGAACATCACATCATGCCGCAACGCCGCCTCTTCTATCTCGACGCCAACCGCCTGTCCGCCTACCGCTGGCAGGCGGGGCAACTGACAGCGGAGGGTAGCTTTCCCGCCGATAGCCAGGGACTGGAGGCCTTCCTCGACTACCTCGTCCAGCACAGGCAGAGCATCTTCCACCTGCTCGCCGACGTGGTCGAAGAAGGTTATCAGGTCGACGTCGTGCCGCATGTGCAAGGGCGCGACCGCACCGCCTTGTTGAAGCGCAAGCTCGACCAGTATTTTTACGGCACGCCGCTGAGCCTGGCGCTGCCGCTGGGCCGCGAGAAAACCGGGCGGCGCGACGATAAAATGCTGTTCGCTGCGCTGACGCGCCCCCAGCATTTCGAACCCTGGCTCAACGCACTGCACAGCGCCGAATGCCAGCTCGCCGGGGTCTATTCACTGCCCCTGATTGCCGCCGCCTTTGTCTCCGCGCGCACCGCCAAGTCTCAACCGGCGGCAACACAATTTCTGCTGGCGGTCATGACCAGCGCTGGCTTGCGTCAGACTTTTTTCGAAGACGGTCAACTGCGCTTTTCCCGCCTGACACCGCTGACCGGGAGTGGCCTGGAGGAAAGTGCACGCGCTTGCGCGGTCGAGTCGGCGAGAATTTACCAGTACCTGATCGGCAACCGCATGATCGGCCGCAACACGGTCTTGAAGACGCAGGTATTGGTCCATCCGTCCCAGGCCGAGAGCTTCCGCGCAAGCTGCCGCGACTCCAACGAACTGCGCTTCGAGTTCCTCGACCTGTCCGCCGAGGCGCGGCAACTGGGCCTCAAGACGCCGCTTCAAAGTTCACAGAGTTCGCAGAGTTCGCAGAGTTCATACTCTGAAACACTGTTCCTGCATCTGCTGGCGCGCAAGCCGCCGCGCCGGCAATTCGTGGATTCCTCGGCGCGACGGCTGCATAGCCTGTGGCAGATACGCTTCGTGCTGAATGTCAGCGGCGCGGCGATCCTGCTTGCCTGCCTGCTGTTTTCCGGGTTCCAGATGTTCCGGCTCGACCAGTTGCGCAACCAAACCGAGCAACTCCGCCGCCAGACGGAAAGTATCGACCGGCAGTACGCCGCTGCGCTCAAGACGCTGCCAGCCATGCCCTTTGGCAACGATGTACTGCGTGCCTTGATAGACCGCTACGACAAGCTGGTGAAGAATTCCGCCACTCTGGAGCCGGCCTATCAGCGCATCAGCGACGCCCTCCAGACATCGCCGCAGATCGAAATTAACCGCATCGACTGGCGGATCGGCAGCAACACCGGCGGCGTCCAGGCATCCGGCAATGTCTCACCCGTCACGGGTCCAGCCGCAAGCACCGGCAACGACCTGAGCATCATCACCGACATATATGCAGAGTTGCCAATGGCGCTGAAAAACGATGAGCGCGCCCTGAAAAGCCTCATCGACGCATTCGCCGCAAGCTTGCGCAAAGGCGGCGACACGCTGCAAATACATATCCTCAAACTGCCCTTTGACGTTGAGTCTACCAAGACCCTGAAAAGCACCGAGGAGGCTACATCAAATGTCGAAACGCCAAAATTCTCTTTACGCATCTTGCAGAAACTGTAAAGCCATGTTCCTGCGATCTCCCCGGACTGCGATCCTGACATGAAATTCACCGCTGAAGACTTGCGCCGCATCCGCTGGAACCTGGCCCTGCTGCTGGTGTTTGCCGTGCTGGGCGCGGTCGCGGTGTACGCCACTCTGCGTTACGCCAAAGATGCGCAACAGGTCTATCGCCAGGCCTCGGGCAAGCGGGATGAAATCAGTACCAAGCTGGCGCACGCCCGTGACGAGGAGCGGGAGCTGCGCCAGAAATTTTCTGAATACCAGAACATCATGGCGCGCGGTTACATCGGCAATGAACATCGCCTCGACTGGATCGAGCAGATTCGCAAGATCAAAACGGCGCGCAAACTGCTGGACATACAATACGAGCTGGCGCCACAGCAATTGCTCGACAGCGGCAACCCTAACCCGCCTGCGCCCGGCAGCCCGGGGGCGCGGCCCGCCAACGCCCCGGCGGCCCCGGCAATTGCCGACACCGGCAACATCATCGGATATGATTTCATGGTCAGCAATATGCAGTTGCACATGCAGTTGCTGCACGAAGATGATTTACTGAATTTCCTGTCCGACCTGCGCGGCAGCGTGCAGGCTTATCTGCGCGTCAACAAATGCGATGTTCAGCGCTTCTCCTCCCCCGGCAGCACCGCCCAGCTCAAGGCCGACTGCTCGATAGACTGGATTACCCTGCGCGAAAAACGTCCCGGTCAAACATGAAAAATTCACCCCGCATTGCGGTTTCCGCGATACTTACGGCACTGGCCTGGCTGATGGTTGCCCCGCCCGCTCAATCCGAAACGCTAGGCCGGCTCTTCCTGACGCCGGAACGCCGCGCCGCGCTGGAGCGACAGCGCCAACTCAACATCCAGGAAAAGCCCCAGGAAACTCTTGCAGTCGACAAGGTGCACCTCAACGGCGTGGTCTACCGTAACGATAACGGCGGCAAAACGACGGTCTGGGTCAATGGCCGCCCGCAACGGGACGGCGAAAACAACAGCGGCATCGCCCTCCGGCCATCGCCCGGAGAGCCGGGCCGGATGGCGATCAGCGTCGGTGACGAAAAACCCGCCCACCTGCGAATCGGCGAGACCCTCAATCGCGGCACTCAGGAGAAGACCGACGGGCTGGCAGGCGGACAACTGCAAATCAACCCCGGCCATGACGCCAAGCGTCCCTAGCCAGCAATAAATCGCTGGACTCATCCAGCCTGATATAATTTAGTCAGTCTGACTAGAATCAGGAGGAAGCATGAGAACCTGGCAACTGCAAGAAGCAAAGGGAAAGTTCAGCGAGGTTGTTAAAAATGCCCAAAACCAAGGGCCGCAAAACATTACCGTGCATGGCGAACCAGTCGCCGTACTGATTTCCCGGCGCGATTATTTGAAGCTGATTCATCCCAAGCCCGGTTTCGTGGAATTGTTGCGAACATCCCCTCTCATGCGCAGCGGTCTCGACCTGACGCGCGAACAAACCCTCACGCGCAAACTCAAGCTATGAGCCATGCGTTATAAGTTATGAGTTATTTACTCGACACCAATGTGATTTCCGAGCTGGTGCGCCCCAAGCCCGCCAAGACTGTCTTGGCATGGTTTGAAAACATTCCCTCCGACGCACTGCATATCAGTGTGCTGAGCCTGGGTGAGATTCGCAAAGGAGTGGAACGCATGCCAGCCGGATCGCGTCGTGAAAAACTCCGGCTGTGGCTTGAACATGATTTGACCGATTGGTTTGGTCCAAGAGTACTGCCGGTGGATATGCCGGTTGCCGACCGATGGGGAAGATTGCTGGCGCAAGCAGGACGCCCCGTCCCCAGTATTGACAGCTTGCTGGCAGCCACCGCGCTGCATCACGAATTACGTCTTGTAACGCGCAACAAAAGGGATTTCGACTACCCCGGACTGGAAGTTGTCAACCCGTGGGCTTCACGCCGCCCAGCATCGCCAGCAAGGCTTTGCCCTGCTGCTGATGCTGATCATCGTAGTGCTGGGTTCCTTGTATGCCGTCACCAGCCAACTGGAAGTCGCCACCCGCAAATACGCGCGCGACGAGGTTACCTTGAAAGCCCTGGCGATGGCGAAAGAGGCGCTGATCGGGTATGCGATAACTTATCAGGATCAACACCCCAGCAGCACCAACATCCAGGTATTCGGCTATCTGCCCTGCCCGGATTCCGTGACTGGGGACGGATCTGTTCCATCGGTCTCTACGGTCCCCAATAACTGTGGTAGCGGAGATCTAGCTGCCATTGGCCTGTTGCCATACCAGGAGCTCGGCCTGCCCGACCTGCGCGATGCCGACGGAAATTGCCTCTGGTACGCCGTTTCCGGGACGTTTAAGAACAACATTAAGGCGACCAGCAGCGTAATGAACTGGGACACCCAAGGGCAATTCAGCATAGTCGGTACTACGGTCGCACCCGATCAAGGAGATGGCGGCGCAGCAGCGGTGATCTTCTCTCCCGGCGTACCTTTAGCATCGCAGACCCGTAGCCAGTTTCCCCAGCCCTGCAACGCCGATCCGTCCCAGGTATCAGCCTACCTCGACGGCAACTACAATTTCGCCACCAGCGCCACCATTCAGATCACTCCCGGCGTTGTCAAGGACAGCCTGGGCAATATCATCAACAACGACCGCCTGATGACATGGATCACCCCGAAAGAAATTTTCGACAAGGTGATAAAGCGTCAGGATTTCAGCAATCCGGCCAGCGCCAGCCCTGCCGGACAAATCAATTATCTGACAGACGAAATCAGGGGAGCGCTGGAAAAAAACATTCAGGATGATTTAACCAATGGCACGACCACCAGCCAACCGATCATTACCGGCTATTCCCCTCAGATTTCCGGGAAACTGATTGGTAACCTGCCTGCAGCCCTTACGCTCTACCACACAGCCTATAGCAACTATTACAACAACTGGAGCGAACAATACCGCCAGATCATGTGCTCCAGCCTGACCTCGCCGTGCCTGACCGTAGCCGGAACGCCGAGCTGCCGGGGCGCGCTGATGTTCGCCGGCCGTAGCGCCAACGGACAGCCGCGGCCAAGCGCGCAGAAGACCGCAGGCTTTGCGAATCTTGCTAATTACTTCGAATCCATTCCCGGCGGCGGTCTTGATATTCTCAACAGCGCCGCAAACACCTTCCCACTGACGGGCTCGGGGAGCACGGCCTATTCAGCCGCGAATCCAAGCGCAGATGTCGGCGTCTGCCTGTTCCCTGGAGCCTTCGTCTCACTTGCTCAGGATTTTGCCGCGTTCAATACCGGCACAGTCAGCTCCACGGGGAGCGGCAGCCCGGTCGCATCGGTCAACACCAGCACACCGGCCATCAACCTCGGCAGTACAACGCTGGCTTCGCGCTCCGGCTGCGTCTGGTTTCCCACGCCGATTTCGCTGGGATCTATGTTGCGGCTTTACTTCAAATTCAGAATCAATACCGGTTCCACCGGCTCGGGACCAGGCTTCACTTTGGCCCTGGCGGATGCCTCCACCAATAATGTCGCCAACACCAATCCCATCATGTGCGGCGCTGCCAGCAGTACCCGCCTGGGTTATGCGGGTACGCCGCCGTCGGGTTCGTCCGCCGGTATCAAGCCCCCAAAACTTGGCGTGGAATTCGACACCTCCATCAATTCCTCGCGCAACGACCCCAGCTCGGATCACTTTGCTTTCCTGTACTGGGGCATGGCGGGTGATAACAGTCCCACCGGAACCAATACCGGAGATGACGACAACACCCATTACAAAGGCATACTCGGCAGCGGCAGCGAGCCGCTCAATCCAGGCCCGCTGTCCTTGACTACCGCCACAGCAACGCCTATCGCTACGCTTGCTGCGGCAACCTGGTCGTCAGGCACGGTAACCGCCACAAGTGCCGCGCCACACGGGTTTGCCACGGGCCAGGAGGTGCTGATATCGGATACCGCCGCCGCAGGCTACAGCCCTGGCGCCAGCCCGGTGCCGGTTACGGTCACTGATGCTACACATTTCACCTACACCCTCGGTTCTGCCCCTGGCGCTTATACCTACGGCGCCACCGCCAGCCGCAGCGCCATCACTTCCAGTGCCGCATGGTCAAGTACGGGCGGCGGCACGGTGACTGTCACGACCCAATCGAATCATGGCTTTTCCGCAGGCCAGTTCGTGAACATTTCAGGCATCAGCCCAGCGGGGTATAACGGCACTTACCAGATCGTCTCAATCATCGACCCCCAAAACTTCACCTACTCACTGGCCACCAATCCAGGCAGCTACTCGGCTGATGGCTACGCAACCGCCACCAATAAAATCGTCAGCGCTACCTGGGCTCCTGCTACTCCCTCGGGTATCGTCACGGTAACCACTGCGACGAACCACGGACTAAGCACGGGTGAAATGATGAATATCGCCGGGATATCTCCTGCGGGATACAACGGCAGCTTCCCCGTCACTGTGATTGACTCTACCCACTTCACCTATCCGCTGACTGTAGATCCAGGCGCTGGCTTTACCGGCGGCGTCTTCGCCCTGCCGGGCATCGCCACAGTTAAATCTCCCTATTTCCCGGCTGGCGGGCTGATGCCGCTTGCCAGCGATATCCATGTCCGGCTGGATATCAGCCGCACTTACGATGCTATGACGAAGCGGGCGACACTCACCCTCAAGGCTTATGTGGACAACCAATTTCCACTGGCTGACGCTTGCTCATACACTGATTTCCAGAACCTGACGCGCGACTTGCCGGTATTCTGTCCATCGCGCGCTCCCACCATCGAACAGGACAACATCGTAATCAACGACGTCAACGGGCCGGCTCTCGCCAGCATTTATGTCGGCTTCACTACTGCTCGCGGCTCTGGTTCCAGCGATAATCAGGATATCTCGATTAGCAACCTGCTCATGCGCAGCCAATGACTACCACTATTCACTGCAGAAAACTTTCCTGCCGAGGTTTCACCCTGATGGAGCTGGCGATGGTGCTGGTGATCGTGGGGCTGCTGCTGGGAGGCTTGCTAATCCCGCTGTCGAGCCAACAGGATCTGCAAAGCCGTCAGGCAACGGAAAAATCCTTGATAGATATTCGTGAAGCACTGATCGGTTTCGCGGTAATCAACGGTCGCCTGCCCTGTCCAGCCCAGGCAAATATCGCTTACACCTCCACCAATGCGGGGATCGAAGCCACCACCGGCAGCGGAACCAACTTGACCTGCGCCTGTGCGGCCACGTCCAGTCCCGGCGCCGCCCAGATCGGGACAACTCCTTGCTCCATATCCGCCGCCACCGATACTGTTGGCGGAGTATTGCCTTGGGCAAGCTTGGGGTTGCTGGAAACTGATGCCTGGGGCAATCGCTACACTTATCATGTGAGTAGTTTCTTCGCGCGGGGCATCGGGCAACCATACACAGCCATTTTTGGCTGTTCGGTAACCACCGGTACTGCCAACGCGGCTTTCGCTTTATGCACGCCAGGCGGCGTCACTATTCTCACTGCCAGCGGCGGTACGCCACTCGCCAGTCAGGTTCCCGCTGCGGTGGTTTCACACGGCAAGAATGGTTTGGGTGCATACACCCCCCAAGGTTCAAAGAAAACCGCTGGAACAGGCGACGAAGCTGAGAACTCCAATGGCGACGCAACATTCGTCAGCAATACTTTTATCGATGACCAACTGGTCTGGATACCGCCTGGCATCCTGATGAATCGTATGATCGGCGCCGCCAAACTGCCCTGACCACAGCGCAAACTCACGCCCAACCAGGCAACAACCGGAAGCACACGCTGCCGGGGAGATTGGCGACCAGGGCGAGGCGATAGCCGTTGGCTTCGGCATGCCGGGCGGCTTGATAAAGACTGATGCCGTAGCCATTTTCCGATGGCAGCGGGCCGGCAAACAACTCCTCCGTCACGCTCGGCGGAATCGGCGCGCCATCGTCGCATACTGTCAGCACCGCCTGGCCGGCATTGTCGTCGGCGATGATCTCAAGCTGAACTTCGATCTTCAGGCGGGGATGGCTGCGGCGTTTGTCGAATGCATTTTGCAGCAGGTTCTCGATCACATCGGTAAATAAATCCGCCGGCAGCGTAATGCCCGCCAGCGCGCCGACCGTTACAAAACTTATTTCCTGCTCTGCATAGCGCTGGCGTTTTTCATCCCACCAATCCTGCGCATGGGCCGGCGCGCTCGGGTTGCCGACCGGCTTGCGCAGCTTGTCCAGAGCATGCTGAAGGCGTTCGGCGATCACCGGCAACTGCCGGCGCAGCAGGGATTGAAACTGCGGCGAGAGGGTCGTCTCATGCTTCTCGCGCTCCGCCGCGAAACACAGGGTATTCAGCGACTGCATCAGGTTTTTGACATCGTGCGTGATGCGCGCGCCGGTTTCGTGGATCGCCCGGAGATATGCCATCTGGCTGAGTTGCCGGGCGCTCAGCTTGGCCTCATGGAACTCGCCGATAATCTGCACCAGCAGTATGAAGTGCCAGATCAGCGACGGGCTGAGTGGATGACGCGAAAACAAAACGATGCGCAGCGCCCCATGCTGAAAGGCCTTCGACTGGCCCTCCCGCACCCCGAACTCTCCGTGTTTCTGCTTGACCTGCCACTCCCCGCCTAACACCCAGGGCAGGCGATTCACCAGGTCGGCGCAGGCGACGGCAAGAAATTTTTCAGGATGCGGCTCACGCTGCGAGTGTTCCGCCAAGGCATGCATCCAGCGCTCGAAAGGCAAACCAATCGACAACAGGTAGCGGGAAAATACTGCGCCCAGCCCGGCAAAACCAGCCAGAGGATTCCAGGTCCAGCTGAATAAAAACAGCAGCAACGCACTCGTCGCCAGCGCCCCCAACAGCGACTGGATATAACCCAGTTGCAGCACAAGCATGAAGGCCAGGCTACCCAGCACCAGCACCGCCAATATCAGGAAAACGAAAATGCTGTAGATCAGGTCGATGACTTCGTCCTGCGCCTCACGCTCCCCGCCTGCCGGCAGAATCGCCATTCCCAGCAGCAACAGCGGCAGCACATAACTCGCCAGCACGCCAAACACTTCCTGATTGGTTTGCTGATACGGCAGCGAATGCGGGATGATGAATGTCACCAGTATCGCCACCAGATAGGCCAGCGCCAACAGATAAAAAACTTTGCTCCAGCGCGCGCCGAAGAAGAACACTTTGCCGCCGATGATGCCGGCGATAAACATCACCCAGATCGCCAGCGTCCCCCAGGTCAGCCAGACAATGGCCGCGCCGACCAGTGCGAACAGAACCGCGAAATGCCGGTAATCAAGACGCAGCTCGGCGCGGACGAACGGCTGCCAGAGGATGAACAGGCCGATATGCGCCACCAGCATGGTGCGGCCCAGTTGGCTATCGACGCCCTGCATCAGCCCCAGATGCAGCAGCAACAGCAGGCCCAGCAGCAACCAGCGGCGGTGGCGGCCAAGCCAGTCGGCAAGATGGGCGGCGGCGGACATGTGGGTGAAGGGCGAGGTGGCGGTTCGATGGATACGACTGGATTTTAACCCCGGAGCGGCGCCGGGGTTTGCCGAAAACCCGTCAGCTACGTCGAAAAAATGACGTTTTAATGTGGAAATCCGGGCGTTTTGTGGCAATATGCACACAATATCGCTGGCACTATAATTGCTGAGAGTTATGTGATGAACATGTTCGCAAAAACCAAGGAGACTAAAATGCAGATGTCCAGGAAACAGTCCGGTTTCACTCTCATCGAAATCGCCATCGTGCTGGTCATCATCGGCTTGCTGCTGGGTGGTGTGTTGAAGGGCCAGGAATTGATCAATAGTGCGAAGGTGAAGAACTTCGCGCAGGATTTCAAGCAGGTGCCGCTTTTCATTTATGGTTATCAGGACAAGTACCGTGCGCTGCCTGGGGATGATAAAGGAGTTGATGGAACCGCTAACGGTCGTTTCGGCACTGCTGGAACACCGTGCGCTCCTCCTGCTGCCGGGAAGTGCGCTACTGGAAGCGGCACAATTGATGGCGCATATAACTCAACAGCCATCACTGATGAGTCGTACGTTTTCTGGCAACATGTGCGCCTTGCAGGTCTGGCCGCTGGTAGTACAACTACGACCGACTCCACTTATGCCCCTGTGAATGCAGATGGTGGAAGAATCGGTATACAATCTACAGCACCAATAGCCACTATGACAAGTTCATACTTCGTCTGTTCTGATGGAATCCAGGGTAAGTTTGCCAAGCAACTCGACACCACCATGGATGACGGAAATCCATTTACTGGTTCAATGCGCGTCGCATTGGGTCCCTATACCGGCACACCTCTCCCCGCTGTTGTCAATGAAGCAGCTATCGTTGATGGTACTACGTACGTAGTCTGTCTCGGTCTGTAACACAGGCCTATTCGCCACAAAAAGCCCGCTCCGGCGGGCTTTTCTTGCTTCGATTATCCCGCAACAGCCTTACCTATCTCCGCTGCCGTCGGCAAACTCAGTATTACCAAAGAAGCGCACGTCGCATTCGGGCAGCTTTAGGTCAGATGCCCAACCGTGGCCTTGGCAGTGGTTACTCCCCCGCCCAGTTTTCCACCTTCAATTTCGGCACCCTGGAAAACTCCACAAGATTGTGCGTGACCAAAGGATTGCCGAGGCTGACGGCGTGGGCGGCGATGAGGGTATTCATTGAGCCGATGGGCTTGCCTTTCTTTTCGAGTCCTGTGCGGATCGTTCCGCCGATATGTGCGGCTTTTTCATCGAAGGGTGCAATGATAAAGTCGAGCAGGAATCCTTCGAGCAGGGCGAGGTTGGCTTTGCGCCAGCGCCCTTTCTGTGCGCCGTAGCTGAGTTCAAAGATCACGAGGCTGGAGAGCACCAGCCTGTCGTCCGGCGCGAGTGCTTCCAACCGGGCAAGGATGCGCGACTGGCGCAAGGGGTAGCGATCGGTCATCAGATAAATGCAGATGTTGGTGTCCAGCATGTAGTTCATTGCGGCCAGTCCCGCTCCTCGAATGCCGCTTGCGGAGCACGCGCGAAATCGCCCTTGAATTTGCCGATGGTATTTTTCAGGTGTTGCCAGCGCGCTGCCTTTTTGGGGATCAGCAGGACAGTATCGCCCTGCCTGCGGATGAAAATCTCATCCTCCTGAAAACGGAATTCCTTGGGTAGCCTTACCGCCTGGCTGTTGCCCTGCTTGAATACTTTGGCTGTTTTCATAGTCGCCCCCGGATTTTATATACACATAAAAGTGTGTACATTTTTGGAGGTCAAAGCCAGCCTTAACCACGCAACAGCTTTACCACTACATCACTGGCGGCAAGCCGCGTCTCGGGCCTGGTCCGACTCCCCTCCTCTTCCGTAGAATGATTTCACCGGACTCAGGATTCTGATTTGAACCCTCGCAGTTTGCTGCGAGGGTCTTCATTTAAGGCTCCCCTCAACTGCACTAATTGATCTTGGCCGTATATAATCAATATTTGCAAAAAATACGGCCAATGGACTACCTGCCGCTTCCTGACAACACCGCCCGGCAAGTCATCGACTCCGCCACTGTATTCGACGAGTTCGTCCGGGTCCAGGCTCAAGCGCGTCAATACGCAGGTGGCATGTATTGGAAGCGGCAGCAGGGCTACCAATATCTGGTCAAGACGCGGCCTGACAACCTGCAGCAGCGTATCGGCCCGCGAACGCCCGAGACTGAGCGGGTTTTTGGGGAGTTCACCGCGCACAAGTCCGCAGTTGAGGCGCGGCTGAAATCCCTCAGAGGAGCCCTCACCGACGCCGAGCGCCTGAACAAAGCCCTGAAAGCCGGTCGCGTACCGTCAATCGTTGTAGCAGTACTGCAAGCCATCGAGAGCACCGGACTTGGCGAATACTTCACCGTGGTGGGTACACACGCGCTGTACGCCTACGAAACAGCCGCAGGCGTGCGTATTGTGCAGGGCGCGCTTGCCACACAGGACGTTGACCTGTTGTGGGACGCACGCAGGCGGGTACGCTTCATCACCGATATCGGCAAGCTGGACTCGTCGATGCTGAAGGTGTTACAGATATCAGACCCTACGTTTCAGCGCAAGCAGGGTCAGAACGAGACAGCCATAAATGCGAAAGGCTTCGAGGTTGACTTCCTGAGACGCCAGCCCGAGGGGGATGACCCGCATCCGTTCCGGTTTTCCGATGATGAGGAAGACCTGTGGCCGGTGCAAGCCAAACGCGCCTCAGTGCTAACCAACGCACCACGCTTTGAACATGTAGTTATCTCGGCCACCGGGCGCATGACTTTGATGCGCACGATTATTCCGCAGGCATTTGTCGAATTCAAGCTATGGATGGCTGATAAAGCGCCACGGCGTCCGGAGCCCAAGCGTCGACGCGACCGGCGCCAGGCGGCTATCGTGCAAACGCTGCTCGATGAAGGACTATTGGCATCCAGCACATAGTCATTGCTAGCCCCGCAACAGCCTTACCTCCGCTGCCGCCACCGCCGCCGATACGCCCAGCATCACCACCACATCACCGGCGGCAAGCAGCGTTTCGGGGCCGGGTTCGATGCCGCGTATATCGCGCCGGCGGATCGCCGGGACGGTCACTGCCAGGCTTGACAGCGCCAGATCTTCCAACGAACGGCCAATGGCGTGGGCGCCTTCGGTCAGCACTACCGAATGCAGACGCGGCTGCTGGGCATCCGACAGATGCTCGCCGACATCCGATCCGCCGTGGAAGAAGCCGCGCAGCAACACGTAATGCTGTTCGCGCATTTCACGCAGCCGTTTGATCACGCGATGCATCGGCACGCCCAGCAGGGCCAGCGCATGGGTCGCCAACATGACGCTGGTCTCCAGCGCCTCCGGCACCACTTCGGCGGCGCCGGCGGCTTCGAAGCGCGCGATGTCGGCGTCTTCGGCGGCGCGCACCACCACCGGCAGACCAGGTCGCAATTCGCGTGCGTGATGCAGCACGCGCAGCGCCAACTGCGCATCGTTGGAAGTCACCACCACTACATCGGCGCGCTGGATGCCGGCGGCAATCAGGGTTTCGCGGCGCGCAGCGTCGCCGAACACCACCGCATCGCCGGCGGCGGCGGCTTCGCGCACACGCTCCGGATCGAGATCGAGCGCAACATGGGAGATGCCTTCCTTTTCCAGGAACCGCGCCAGGTGCTGGCCGGTGCGTCCGTATCCGCACAGGATGGCGTGTTTGTCGCTGGCGATGGTGCGGGCGGCGATGTGGGTCAGGGCCATCGAACGCATCATCCATTCCGAAGCCACGAAGCGCAGCACAATCCGATCACTGAAGTGAATCAGCAGCGGCGCCAGCAGCAGCGACAGCACCAGCGCCGCCAGCACGATTTGGGTGACGGCCGGTGCGGCCAGTTGTTGTTGCATGGTCAAGGCCAGCAGGACAAAGCCGAACTCTCCGCCAGCGCACAACCACAGGCCGGTGCGCAACGCCTCGCCCGGCGCAGCGCCGAACAGGCGCGCCAGGCCCGCGGCCAGCGCCAGTTTGAGCGCCAGCAGACCTGCCAGCACGCCGGCCACAGCGAGGAAGTGATGCGCAATCAACGCCGGATCAAGGTACATGCCGATGGTGATGAAAAACAAACCCAGCAAAACATCGCGGAAGGGTTTGATGTCCTGCTCGACCTCGAAGCGATATTCGGTTTCGGAGATCAGCATACCGGCGATAAAAGCACCCAGCGCCAACGACAAGCCAGCCCTTTCGGTAATGTAGGAAAGGCCCAGGGTAATCAGCAGCACGTTGAGCATGAACAGCTCGGTCGACTTGCGTCGGGCGACGATGGTGAACCAGGCGCGCATCAGACGCTGGCCGAAAAACAACACAATCGCCAGCACCACGGCCGCCTTGAGCACTGCGACGGACAAAGTACCCGCAAGTGATTCGGCGCTCCCGGCCAACGCCGGCAGCAGAATCAACAGCGGCACCACGGCAATATCCTGGAACAGCAGCACGCCCATGATCTGGCGGCCGTGGGTCGACTCCAGTTCCATACGCTCGGCCAGCAGCTTGCTCGCCACCGCCGTGGAAGACATCGCCAACGCACCGCCCAGCGCCAGCGCGCCTTGCCAGGACAGCCCCAGCAGCCAGGCCGCAAGCAGGATGACGGTTCCCGTCACCAGCACCTGGGCCAGCCCCAGGCCGAAGACGATGCGCTTCATGCTGTAGAGGCGCGGCAGTGAAAACTCCAGGCCGATAGTGAACATCAGGAACACCACGCCGAATTCCGCCAGGTGGCGCGTGCCTTCCGAGTCAGCCATGAAGTTCAGCGCATGCGGGCCGATCACCGCGCCGACCAGCAGATAACCCAGCACCGGCGGCAGATTCAAGGCGCGAAACAGGGCCACCACCAGCACGGCGGAAATCAGCAGCAGCAGGACGAGTTGCAGGGTAGTACCCATAGGCGACTATTTCAAAGTGCGGCGATGCGGTTTGTTATAATCAAACGAATCATAACTGCAACCCTTCCATGAGCCAAACAGGCACACCCGGCAGCGCTTCCCGATTGCCGCCGCGTCCGATCGAAATGGCGCGGCGCGTGCTGCAAATCGAGGCGGACGCCGTCGCCGCACTGAGCGGGCGTCTGGGTGAGGATTTTCTGCGCGCGGTGGAGTTGATTCTCGCCTGCCGAGGCCGGGTCATCGTCTGCGGCATCGGCAAATCCGGCCACGTCGCCCGCAAGATCGCCGCCACCCTCGCCAGCACCGGCACACCAGCTTATTTCGTGCATGCCGCCGAGGCGATCCACGGCGATCTCGGCATGATCACGCGCGACGACATACTGATCGCCCTGTCCAACTCCGGCGAAACCGACGAGCTGCTCACCATCGTGCCGCTGATCAAGCGCCAGGGTGGCCGACTGATCGCCATCACCGGAAACCCGGCGTCGTCATTGGCGCGGGAGGCTGATGTGCATCTTGACGCCAGCGTCAAGGAAGAAGCCTGCTCGCTCAATCTTGCTCCCACCGCCAGCACCACTGCTGCGTTGGCTCTGGGCGACGCACTGGCGGTGGCGCTGCTGGACGCGCGCGGTTTCGGCGCTGAGGATTTTGCCCGCTCGCATCCCGGCGGCGCTCTCGGTCGACGCCTGCTGACGCACGTCAGCGATGTCATGCGTCCGGCTGAGAAAGTGCCGTGCGTACCTGAAACCCAGTCCATCATTGAGGCGCTGGCCGCTATCTCCAGCGGAGGCATGGGCATGGTGGCGGTGATGAATTCCGACGGAACGCTAAGCGGAATTTTCACCGACGGCGACCTGCGCCGCGCCATGCAGAAACTCGGCGACCTGCGCGATACGCCGGTCAGCCAGGTGATGACGCGCCAGCCGCGCACCATCGCACCGCAACGGCTCGCCGTCGAGGGCGTGCAGTTGATGGAGGAGCACAAAATTACCCAGCTCCTGGTCATCGACGCCGATGGCAGGCTCTGCGGCGCCCTCAACATGCACGACCTGTTCCGCGCCAAGGTGGTCTGATGTCCGCCACTCTTGCCCATCGACAAGCGCGCCAGATCAAGCTGATGGCCTTCGACGTGGATGGCGTACTGACCGACGGCACGCTTTATTTCACTGCGCAGGGCGACGAAATGAAGGCGTTCAACACGCTCGACGGTCATGGCCTGAAAATGCTCGCTAACGCTGGTATCGTGCTCGCCATCATCACTGGCCGCCACTCGCGCGCCGTCGAATTACGCGCCAAAAATCTTGGCATCGAACTGCTGCTGCAAGGCATCGAGGATAAACACCGCGCCATGCAAGACCTGTTGCAGCCGCTCAATCTGGAATTCGCCGACGCCGGTTACATGGGCGACGACGTGGTTGATCTGCCGCTGCTGCGTGCCTGCGGCTTTTCCGCCAGCGTGCCGAACGGTCATGCCCTGGTGCGATCCCATGTTCATTATGTGACGCAAGCTGCGGCAGGCGGCGGCGCGGTACGGGAAATCTGCGAACTGATCCTCGCCGCGCAAGGCAAGCTGGAAGCCGCGCTGGCGCCTTACCTTGCACCAACTTCAGCCAGTATGGCCAACCCAGCGATCAGGCCGTCAACATGAGGGTGCACAGCGCCAATCTGTTTCCGCTGGTCCTGCTGACCCTGCTGGCGGCGCTCACGTTCTGGCTCGAACGCGCCAGTCAGGTGGGCGGCATCGGCTACGACAAGAGACGCCACGACCCGGATTTTGTCGTCGACAATTTCACCCTGCGCCGCTTCAACCTGGACGGCAGTCTGCAACACTCGCTGAGCGCGAAGGAGATGTTGCATTATCCCGACGATGACAGCACCACGGTCACCGATCCTGCGCTGATTTTTTTTGGCAACACCTCACCGACCCGGCTCAGCGCGCATAAGGCCCTGATCAGCAAGGACGGCAAACAAGTCCGGCTTTCCGACGACGTCCGCGTGGTGCGTGAAGCCAGCGCCGGTAATCCGGAGCTGCTGGTGACTACTGCCGAAATGGTGGTGTACCCCGACGACGAAATTGCCCGCACCAGCGCGCCCGTCAGCATAGTCCAGGGACACAGCGTGCTTACCGGCGCCGGCATGGAAGTCGACAACCGCGCCCACACCTACACGCTGAACGGGCCGACTCACGGCATGATTTATCGGAAGGATATCAATCCACCATGAAGCCAATCGCCTGGCCGCTGCTCGCGCTCGCCACTCTTGCCCTGTCCCTGCCAGCCTTTGCGGAAAAGGCCGACCGCGACAAACCGGTCAACCTCGAGGCCGACAAAATTGTCATCGACGACGCAAAGAAAATAAATGTTTTCGAAGGTAACGTCCAACTGGTGCAAGGCACTCTGGTGATCCGCTGCGAAAAGCTGGTGGTGACCCAGGATGCGGATGGCTTCCAGACCAGCGTTGCCACCGGCGGCCCCGGCGGGCTGGCGCACTTCCGGCAGAAGCGCGAAGGCCGGGACGCCTATGTCGATGGCGAGGCCGAGCGGATTGTGTACGACGGCAAGGCGGACAAGACCGAGTTTTTCCTGCGCGCCCGCATCAAGAGCGGCCAGGATGAAGTGCGCGGCCAATACATCGCCTATGACGGCAAGAACGAAAATTATGTTGTCACCAGCGGCCCGGCTGGCGCCACCGCTGCGCCTGTGCCTGGCAAGGACAATCGCGTGCGCGCTGTGATCCAGCCGAAAAACAAGGCTGCTGCCGGGCAGCCGGCGCCGCCTGTTGCCGATTCAAAATCCGCCATCGAACCGGCGCCGCTCAAAGCAGTGCCGGAAATCGCCAATCCACGCCAGGAGTAAGCGCAACATGACATATGCAAATATCATCGCCGAGGTACGCGGTGCAAAACACAATGTCGGCTTGATCACCCTGAATCGGCCCCAGGCGCTCAATGCGCTCAACGACGCGCTGATGGACGAAGTCGGCGCTGCGCTGGACGCTTTCGAAGCCGACGAAGCCATCGGTTGCATCATCATTACCGGCTCGGAAAAAGCCTTTGCCGCCGGCGCCGACATCGCCGCCATGAAAGACTGGAGCCACATGGATGTCTACAAGGCCAACTACATCAGCCGCAACTGGGATCGCGTGGCGCACTGCCGCAAGCCGGTCATTGCCGCAGTGGCCGGTTACGCCCTGGGCGGCGGCTGCGAGCTGGCGATGATGTGCGACTTCATCCTGGCCGCCGACACGGCGCAGTTCGGCCAGCCCGAAGTCAAGCTCGGCATCCTCCCCGGCGCCGGCGGCACGCAGCGCTTGCCGCGCGCCGTGAGCAAGTCGAAGGCGATGGAAATGTGCCTGACCGCCCGCATGATGGATGCCGCCGAGGCCGAGCGCGCCGGCCTGGTGGCGCGCATCGTGGCGGCAGACAAACTGATCGAGGAGGCGCTCGCCAGCGCCGAAAAAATCGCCGGCTATTCACTGCCGGTAGTAATGATGATCAAGGAATCGGTGAACCGCGCCTATGAATCTTCGCTCCAGGAAGGTCTGCTGTTCGAGCGCCGCACCTTCCACTCCACCTTCGGCCTGATCGACCAGAAGGAAGGCATGACGGCGTTTATCGACAAGCGCAAAGCGGATTTCAAGAATATTTAAGTATCACCGCTTCAACGCCAGCGCCACCCCGGCTGCCGCCAGCGCCATGCCTGTCATGGCAAGCGGGTCGAGTTGCTCGCCAAACATTGCCCAGGCCATCAGTGCGGTGACCGGCGGCGTCAGGTAAAACAGCGTCGATACCCGCGTCGCCGCGCCGCGCCGGATCAACAGGTGTAACAGGGAAATTGCGCCCAGCGACAACACCAGCACCAGCCAGCCCAGCGCGAAAATGAAGTTGCCGCTCCAGTTCACCCGCATGGTTTCGGTAGTGAGCGCCAACGGCAGGAGCACCAGACTGGTGGCCGCAAACTGCAGCAACGACCCGGTCCATAGATCCATCTGGCCGCAAAAACGTTTCTGGTAAAGCGTCCCGGCGGTGATGCTCACCAGTGCCAGCAGCGCCAGCGCCAATCCTGCAGCGGAGGCGCCGGCCAACGCCAGCTTGCCCGACAGCACCAGCACCACGCCGGCAAAACCCAGCAACAAACCCACCCATTGCTTCGCGCCGACACGCTCGCCCAGCAATCTGCCGCCGAGCAGCGCGGTCAGCAAAGGCTGCATGCCGACGACCAATGCCACCGGCCCCGCCGGCATGCCCCGGTGAATGGCGCTGAATACTCCTCCAAGATAGCCGCCGTGCAGCAGCACCCCCGCCACGGCGATATGCAGGGCTTGCCGCCGATTCACGGGCCAGGGACGCCGCAGCACCAGTGCCAGCATCAGCAACAAGGTACAGACGATGGCGAAGCGCAGCAGCAGGAAAGTCAGCGGCTCGGCATCCGGCAGGCCCAGCTTGGCGCCGATAAACCCGGTACTCCAGAGGAGCACGAAAAAGCCCGGCGCGACCCGCTGGAAAATACTGGTGGTTTTCTCAGCCACGCCGCCCTGGCTTTCGCAAACTCAAATTGCAGTGCAATAATTTTGTCACAAAAAAGGCTTTATAAAGGTCATATCATATATATAAGCTAATGTTATTAAACGTATTAAAAATATTTTGTGCGTCGCACAAAAAAACCCTTGACATGTGCTGATCTCACCCTATAATTCTAACCATGATGCACCGCAATAACCAGCCACGAACCGATCAGTAGTTAGCATTGCGGTGATGAGGCTGAACACAGACTCACCCGTTTAATGCCACTTACTCCAAGGAGATTCGCCATGTTCGCCACACCCGAGCAACTCGCCACCAGCAACAAAGCCAACGTCGAAGCCATGCTGACTTTTGCCAACACCGCTTTTGCCAGCGCCGAACGCCTTGCCGCCCTGAACCTGAATACCGCCCGCGCCCTGATGGAAGATAGCGTCGCTTCCGCCAAGGCTTTGCTGGGTGTCAAGGACATTCAGAGCCTGGTCGCACTGCAAACCACTCTGGCCCAGCCGGCTGCGGAAAAGGTGGTTGCCTATTCGCGCAGCATCTACGAAATTGCCACCCAGACCCAGGAAGAAATTTCCAAGATCGTCGAGTCGCAGTTCGCCGAAGCCAACAAGAATGTCGCCACCGCTCTCGACAAAGCCGCCAAAAACGCTCCGGCGGGTTCAGATGTCGCTGTGGCTGCCGTTAAGTCCGCTATCGCCGCCGCCAACTCAGCCTACGACAGCATGACCAAAGCCGCCAAACAAGTTGCCGAGATCACCGAAGCCAACGTGGCTGCCGCCACCAGCGCCACTGTCAAGGCTGTCGGCTCCGCCGGCGCCGCCGCCAAGGCCAGAAAAGCTGCCTGATCCCGGCATTACCGTCTCCTCCTCCAGTCGTCTATGACTGGATTCACCCCGGCCTAGTGCCGGGGTTTTTTTATTCCGATTTCGTTTCCCAGGCAAAACCAAGCCGGGTCACTTCATCCTTTATTTCAGCCATCGCCGCAGCCACCTGGCCCGGTTCGCCGCGCATGCCGAGTTCGATATGGCGGCGCATATCATCGCTGCCGAAAGACGGCAGGCTGAACAGGCGGGCTTGCGGATAGCCAGTCTCGATGTGGCGCATCAGCTCCAGCAATGCGCCCTCCTGCCCTTCCCAGACGATGATGGCTTGCTCGTCCTCGGCTTGGGCGTGAAAGTATTCACGATAATAATTGTCGAGCACCCATTCCAGCATCGGCCAGGCCATCTGCGGGAAGCCGGGAAAAAAATGATGGTGGCCGAGGGAGAAGCCTGGAATACGATTGAACGGGTTCGGCACGATGCGACTGCCGACCGGGAACTCTCCGAGTTGCAAACGCTGCGGCGTCACTTCGGCGCCGGTTGCGGCGAAGCGGGCGCGGATTTCGGCTTCAGCATCGGGATGCAGTTGCAGCGCCACATTGGCCGCAGCGGCGGCGGCCTGGCGGGTGTGATCGTCGGGGGTGACGCCGATGCCGCCGAAGCTGAATACCACGTCGTTGCCGGCCAGCGTCCGCCGCAAGGTATCCGTCAAGCGCGCACGGTCGTCGCCGAGAGTCAAAGCCCAATCCAGATGCAAACCCCGTGCGGCGAGGACGTCCACCACCCGCGCGAAATGCTTGTCCTGGCGCTTGCCGCGGGTAATCTCGTCGCCGATGATCAGTGCGCCCCAGCCGGTCATCTCACCCTTCAGCCCACCCATACGCCCTCCTCGGCCCGCAGCCGCCGCAAAGCACTCAGGCATAGATGCACGAACACCAGCGCGGCCCACGCCGGCGCCAGCAGATTCACCAACGGTACATAGACGAGCAGCGCCGCGCCACCTCCGGCGAGCAGCAATTGCGGCTTGCAGCGGGCGATCACCCGCCGCCGCTCATCCGCACTGGCATGCTCCGCCAGCGCATCGAAACGAAAAGTGCGCTGGTTGAGCCATGCCGCCCATGCCAGCGGCATCACCAGCAGCACACCGGGAATCAGCAGCAGCGGCAGCGTGATCAGCCAGCCCAGCACAAACACCAGCCCGGCCAGCAGCGTGTTGACGACGCTGCCCCACACGACATTCGAGCCATAACGCGACAAATCCGGATAGTCGCGCGCCGCCACCACCGTCATCATCAGCGGCAGCGCAACAGTCGCCACCAGCATCAGCGTCGTAAAATACACCAGCGGCGCCAGCGCCATCAGCAGGATGGCATTCACCAGCCAGCCGGAAACCCAACTGCTCGTCAGCCAGGACCAGTCGGGCAGCATCGCCGCCAGCGTGGCCTGCGCCGGTTCCCATAGCGCCACGGCAAGCGCGGACCATGCCGCCAGAGAGACCAGCGGCGGCCACAGGGCATGCACCAGGATATTTCGCTGCGTCAAATCCCGCGCTGCGCGGATGAAAGCCGCGAACACTTCTATCATGGAGAGCAGTTGCTTATTTATTTGCGGTCTCATTTGCGGTCTCATTTGCGTACCCTGGTATCCCACATTTTCTGCAAACGCTTCACCGACACCGGCGTAGGCGTGCGCAACTCCTGCGCAAACAAAGCCACGCGCAATTCTTCCAGCAGCCAGCGGAACTCTTCCAGCAACGGATCGGCCACGCCACTCCTGGCCTGGATCGTCCATTCCCGCTCGAAAACCTTGCCCAGCGTTTGCCATTCGCGCATCAGCCTGGCATCGCGCTCAGCGTCGACGCGGGCTTTGTCGAGCCGCATGGCGGCGGCTTTCAGATAGCGCGGATAATGCGCCAGCCGCTCGAAAGGCGTGGCAACCAGGAAGTCCTTGCGCAGCAGCTCCGCCATCTGCGCCGCGATATCGGCGCAGGTTTGAGGGAATGCCTTTTGCATAGAAACAATTTTTTTCTGCAAGACAGTGTACTCGGCCAACAGGCTGGCCAACAAGCGGGAAATTTCCTGCGCCACCAGGATGACCTTGCTGCGTGCCGTTTCCTTGCGCGTCTCAAACTCGGTCGCCGTGACCGGCAGAGGTTCGGCCAGGCAGGTGCGTTCGAGAGTGGCGGCGACCAGTTGTTGACGCAGTTCCTGTTCACTGCCCAGATTGATGAATTGCAGCGCCAGATCCCGCGCGCCGGGCAAATTTTTCTCGATGGTTTTCACCTGCTCGCGCAGCGCCAGCGCAAACAGCCGGCGCAAGCCGACGCGATGCAGCGCGCGCGCCTGATCCGGCGTATCGAAGACCCGCAGGGCAACACTGTCGCCCTGGTCCACCAGCGCCGGAAAACCGATCACGCGCATTTTCCCTTGCTGACCGCCGACAGCGACTTCCAGCAACTCGGGCAGGTCACCGAAGGTCCAGGCGGTCAGCCCGCTCAATCCGCCCTGCCCGGCCTCGCCGCTCGGCCCCTCCTGCATGGCCTGTGCGAAAGCGCTGGCCACCCGTCCGCCATGTTCGGCGCGCAGTTCCGGCAAGGAGCGGGACATCGCCAGGGTGCCACCGTGCTCGTCGAGCAGGCGGAAGTTCATCTGTAAGTGCGGGCGCAGCTCGCCCGGACGGAAAGCATCGAGCGGCAGTTTCATGGCGAGTGTTTCCTCGACCGCGCGGGTGAGTGCGCGCACCGGCGCTTCCTCATTATCGTGCGGTGCTTCGCAGAAGCGTTCCGCGAAAGCGTCCAGCGGTTGCAAACGCTGACGATATTTTTGCGGCAGGGTCTTGAGCAACGCCAAGGTCTTTTCCTTGAGCAGGCCCGGCACCAGCCATTCGCAGCGGTTGGCGGAAATCTGGTTCAGCGCCGGCAACGGCAGTGACAGCGTCACGCCGTCGTCGGCAGCGCCGGGATCGTGGTGATAAGTCAGCGTCAGACTCTGGCCGTGAAACGCCATGCTGTGCGGGAAGGCATCGGTGGTAATGCCGGCCGCCTCGTGGCGCATCAGTTGTTCGCGTTCGAGGAACAGCAGTTTAGGCTGCCTGGCCTCGGCATCCTTGCGCCAGGCCTCGAATGCCGCCAGCGTGACCGCATCTTCCGGCAGCTTGCTGTCGTAGAAGGCATGGATCAATTCATCGTCGACCAGCACATCGGGCCGGCGCGACTTGTGTTCGAGGGCTTCGATGTCGGCGATCAGTTTTCGGTTGTGCTGAAAGAATTTCGCCCGCCGCGCAAAGTCTTCATGCACTTCGCCGTTGACCAGCGCGCCGCGGATGAACAGTTCGCGCGCCAGTTGTACCTCTACAGAGGAGACATCGGCAGCGCCGGGCCTACCGAACTGCACGCGGCGTTTGGCGTACAGCAGGAGACCATGCAGCGTGGCGCGCTCCCAGGCCACTACCTGTCCCGAGCTTTTCTCCCAATGCGGCTCATAGACGTGGCGTTTTACCAGGTGCGCGCCGACACGCTCCAGCCACTCCGGTTCGATCTTCGCCAGGCAACGGGCGAACAGCCGCGTGGTCTCCATCAGTTCTGCCGCCATGATCCAGCGCCCGGCTTTCTTCACCAGGGTCGAGCCTGGATGAATGAAGAATTTGATCCCGCGTGCACCGAGATAATGACCTTCGTCTTCGCTTTTCAGGCCGATGTTTCCCAGCAGGCCGCTGAGCAGGGCGCGGTGGATGGCGTCGAAGGACGCCGGCTGCTGATTCTCCTTCCAGCCGTGTTCGGTGCACAGCGCATGCAGTTGACCATGAATATCGCGCCATTCGCGCAGCCGCAGCCAGGAGATGAAATTCTGCCGGCACCATAGTTTCAGCTTTGACGAGGATTCGTGTTTCCATGCCTCGTCGGCGGCATGCCAGAGCTTGAGGTAGGACAGGAACTCGGATTTCTCGTCCTTCCATTGGGCATGTGCTTGATCCGCCCCATGTAAACCCCCGGATTTTTCCGGCGGGCGTTCGCGGGGATCCGGCACTGACAGCGCGGCGGCGATCACCAGTACCTCGGTCAAGGCTTGCTCGTCGCGGGCGGCGAGTATCATGCGGCCGATTTTCGGGTCCAGCGGAAGTTTCGCCAGCTCCCGGCCCAGCGCAGTCAACTCGCGTCCCTCATCCACGGCACCCAGCTCGCCGAGCAACTGATAGCCGTCGGACACCATCTTCGGTGACGGCGGCTGAAGAAACGGGAAATCCTCCACATCGCCGAGTTGCAAGGACTTCATACGCAGGATCACTCCCGCCAGCGAGGAGCGCAGAATCTCCGGGTCGGTGTGCGGCGGGCGCTTGGCAAAATCGTCCCCGGCATACAGGCGGATGCAGATGCCTGCCGCCACCCGTCCGCAACGCCCGGCGCGCTGATTGGCCGCCGCCTGGGCGATCGGCTCCACCTGCAACTGCTCGATCTTGTTGCGATGAGAATAACGCTTGAGCCGCGCCAGCCCGGTGTCGACGACATAGCGGATGCCCGGCACGGTCAACGATGTTTCCGCCACATTGGTCGCCAGCACCACCCGCCGGCCCTGGTGCGACTGGAATACGCGACTCTGCTCCTGCGCCGACTGGCGCGCGAACAGCGGCAGTATCTCTGTGGTCGCGGTAGCCGGCCCGCCGCTCCGGTTGAAAGCATGCTTCCTCAAGGCCTCCGCTGCTTCGCGGATCTCCCGCTCGCCCGGCAGGAACACCAGCACGTCGCCGGGTCCCGCGCGTTGCGCCTCGTCGACGGCGTCGACGATGGCGTCGTGGAGTTGTCTATCCTTGTCGGTGGTCTCATCCTGCACCGGCCGCCAGCGCATTTCGATGGGATAGAGTCGGCCCGAGACTTCGATCACCGGGGCATCGCCGAAATGGCGGGAGAATTTTTCCGCATCCAGCGTCGCAGAAGTAACGATCACTTTCAGATCAGGACGCTTGGGCAACAACTGCTTGAGAAAGCCCAGCAGGAAGTCGATATTGAGGTTGCGCTCGTGCGCCTCGTCAAGAATGATGGTGTCGTAGGCACGCAGTTGCGGGTCGCCCTGCGTCTCAGCCAGCAGGATGCCGTCGGTCATCAGCTTGATATAGGTCTCGGGCGTGACACGGTCGGTAAAACGAATCTTGTAGCCGACATAGCGGCCCGGCTCGCTGTTGAGTTCCTGGGCGATGCGCGTGGCGGTGGCGCGCGCGGCAATGCGGCGCGGCTGGGTGTGGCCGATCAGGCCGGCGCAGCCGCGCCCAAGCTCCAGGCAGATCTTCGGCAGTTGCGTGGTCTTGCCGGAGCCGGTCTCGCCGCAGACGATGATGACCTGGTGCTCTACGATGGCGCGCGTGATTTCGCCGCGGCGTTCATTCACCGGCAGGGTTTCGTCGTATGCAATGACCGGGCGCATCGCCAGTCGCCGGGCGATGCTGGCCTCTCGATCCGGCTTCATCCTAGAAAAAGCAGTTAGCCACAGAGAACACAGAGTTCACAGAGAAAAACAAGAAGTGCTTATCAATGACCACCACACCCATCAGGTGAGCATGGGGAACATGTAGAACCCGCATTATCTCTGTGTCCTCTGTGTCCTCTGTGGCTTGAATTACGGTTTTTAGGTTCATTTGTTGAGCTGCAGGATGGTGTAAATGCCCAAGCCCGTCATCAATAGCGAACCGAACAGATGCAAGCTCGCGGCGCCGAAAGCCATGCCATATTCGCCGCGCTGGATCAGGGCCACCACCTCGGCGGAGAAGGTCGAAAAAGTCGTCAGCGCGCCGAGAAAGCCAGTGACGAAAAACAACCGCGCCTCGGGCGGCAGATCGACATTGATGTGAAACACCGCCACCGCCACGCCCACCAGGTAACCGCCGCTCAGGTTGGCCGCCAGCGTACCCAGCGGTATCGCGGGAAACAGCGGATTCAGCAGCAGGCCCAGTCCCCAGCGCAGCCATGCGCCCAGCACCGCGCCGATGCCGATGGCGGCGAGGCTCAGCCAGTTCATGCGCATAAGGAATCAGTGAGGCTCATGGGGGTGATTTTACACGGCCTTCCCGGCTTCTTTCCCGCTAAAATGCAGCCTCACTGCATTGCCGCATCCAATCATTTCAACCATGTCCGCCGACCCCAAGAACCACCCAGCCGCCCCCGCCGCCAACTTCATCCGCAACATCGTCGAAGCCGATCTCGCCGCCGGTAAATTTGCCAGCCGCCGCTGGGGCGGCCAGCCCGGCCCGGCCCAGACGCACGCCGCCGCGCCTCTCGACACGGCGAAGATCCGCACCCGCTTCCCGCCTGAGCCAAACGGCTATCTGCACTACGGTCATGCCAAAAGCATCTGCCTGAATTTCGGTCTGGCGCGCGACTTTGGCGGAGTTTGCCATCTGCGTTTCGACGACACCAATCCCGAGAAAGAAGAGAAGGAATTCGCCGACTCCATCATCGACGCAGTGCGTTGGCTGGGCTTTGACTGGCAGGAAAATCTCTATCACGCCTCTTATTACTTCGACTGGATGTTCCAGTTCGCCGAATATTTGATCGAATCCGGCCATGCCTACGTGGACAGCCAGAGCGCCGATGAAATCCGCGCCAATCGCGGTACGCCCACCGAAGCGGGCAGGAACAGTCCCTACCGTGAACGTTCGCGGGAAGAAAATCTCGACCTGTTCCGCCGCATGAAGGTCGGCGAGTTTCCCGATGGCAGCCACATCCTGCGGGCTAAAATCGACATGGCATCGCCCAATTTCAACCTGCGCGATCCCGCCATCTACCGCATCCGTCATGCCACCCACCACAACACCGGCGACCAGTGGTGCGTGTATCCGATGTACACCTACGCCCATCCCATCGAAGATGCACTGGAGAACATCACCCACTCCATCTGCACCCTTGAGTTCGAAGATCAGCGGCCTTTCTACGACTGGCTGCTGGAGCGGCTGGCCGAAGGCGGGCTGTTGTTGCGGCCTCTGCCGCAACAGATCGAATTTTCCCGCCTCAACCTCAACCATGTGGTGCTGTCGAAGCGCAAGCTGATTCAACTGGTCGAAGAAAAACATGTCGCCGGCTGGGACGATCCGCGCCTGCCCACCCTCATCGGCGCACGTCGGCGCGGCTACACGCCGCAAGGCTTCCGCTTGTTCGCCGAGCGCATCGGCGTCTCCAAATCCGACTCGTGGATCGACATGAGCGTGCTGGAAGATTGCATGCGCGAGGACTTGAATGAACGCGCACAACGCCGTATGGCGGTACTCGATCCGCTTAAGCTGATCATCGACAACTACCCGCACGGCCAAGAGGAAGAATGCTTCGCGCCCAATCATCCGCAGCAGCCCGAGCTGGGCAAGCGCGCCATGAAATTCTCGCGCGAGTTGTGGATCGAGCGCGAGGATTTTATGGAAGTTCCCACCAAAGGCTATTTCCGCCTGTTCCCCGGCAACAGCGTACGGCTGCGCTATGGCTTCGTGGTCAAATGCACCGGCAGCGACAAGGATGCCGACGGCAAGATCAGCGCCGTGCATTGCGAATATATTCCCGACTCCAAATCCGGCGGGCCAGGCGCCGACAGCTACAAGGTCAAGGGCAACCTGCACTGGGTCTCCGCAGCGCATGCCTACGCAGCCGAAGTGCGCCTCTACGACCGGCTGTTCGCCGCACCAAAACCGGGGGCCGACGAACGCGATTTTTTGCTCGACCTCAACCCGAATTCAAAACAGGTGATTACCGCCTATCTCGAAGCAGCGTTGCAACAGGCCCAGCCCGAGGAGTGCTTCCAGTTCGAGCGTCACGGCTATTTCGTCGCCGACCGTATCGACTCACGCCCCGGCGTTCCGGTCTTCAACCGTACCGTGACGCTGCGGGATTCCTGGGGCAAGACTCAGGCATAAGCCATGTCGAGCACAATGCATCAAGAAGCATCAACGCTTTGCGCTTCAGCCAACCCCGATCAGCCCTTCGTCGTTTTCAGGGCCTTCTTGAAGGCCTTCAACTCCGGTACTGCGAACATCTGGTTACGACCGACGATCAAACTCGGGTTCAGTTTCCCCCCGGCGACAAACCGCCGGAAGGTGGACATCGAAACCTCCAGATATTCCGCTGCTTCCTGAGCCGTGAACTGATCGCCGGCGAGGTGTCCGAATAGCTCTTCATGGCTCAGATCATCGCCACGGAAAGCATTCGTAGACAGAATCGCGAAAAATCTCTGCCGCTCCGTGAGAGGCATTTGCTTGAGATCCTGAAACAAATTTTCCGCAGTCAGCGCATGTGTCATTTTCTTATCCCCCGGATTTCAGGTAGCGCTTGAGTTCACCATAGAAATTCTCGTGCAAACCCGCCTGGTAAAAATCGATCATCAACAATTCCACATCTACTCCTTGACGGCGCGCATCCGGTGTTGGAGGGCGATACGCAATCAGATACTCCTGGCGATTGAATTTGAACTTGTAGACCCACATCCCGGCCAGGTCGCCCACTTTGGGTTCCCCTGTCTCCGGGTTGTCAAGAATCACATCTACAGCATCCTCGATGGCAAGCTGCAGGGGCTTGTGAGCCTTCTTCACAAACCTGCTGAACGGGGGTTTGTAGTTCGGCTTCATCGCCATGACCCTATATTGCACCAATTTTGAATAATTATCAACTCACATTTACCGGTGTTGCGAGTTCACTTTGGCGACTCACAGCGTGGTCTGCGCCACCGCATGCTCCCACTGCTGCATCAATTCACCGGCACGTTCGCGCGACATGGTTGGGTGGAAAGTGCGTTCCACCTGCCATTGCGCTGCGAGTTGCTCGAGATTCCGGTAAACGCCGCAGGATAATCCGGCCAGGTAGGCGGCGCCGAGCGCGGTGGTCTCGATTACTTGCGGACGCACCACCGGGATGCCAAGTAAATCCGCCTGGAATTGCATCAGCAAGTCGTTGACGCAAGCGCCGCCATCGACGCGCAACTCCGTCACCTCGCCGGAACCCGCCAGCCCGGCCAGCGCATCGCGGCTCATCGCCTGCAACAGCGCGGCGCTCTGGAAGGCGATGCTTTCCAGGGCAGCGCGGGCGATGTGCGCCACGCTGGTGCCGCGACTCAGGCCGAGAATCGCGCCGCGCGCCTCGGGCTTCCAGTAAGGCGCGCCGAGGCCGGTGAAGGCCGGCACGAACATCACGCCGCCGCTGTCCGGCACGCTTTCGGCCAGGCCTTGCACAGCTTCGCTGCCTTTGATGGCTTGCAAGCCGTCACGCAACCATTGCACCACTGCGCCGCCGATGAAGACGCTGCCTTCCAGCGCGAACTCGGGCGTGGCGGTGACTTGCGCCGCACTTGTGGTAATGAGGCCGTTGGCGCTGTGCTGGAAATGCGGGCCGGTATGCATCAGCATGAAGCAGCCGGTGCCGTAAGTGTTCTTGGCCTGCCCGGCACGGAAACACGCTTGCCCGAACAGTGCGCTTTGCTGGTCGCCGGCGATGCCGCCGATGGCCACCGCTGCGCCAAGCAGGTCGGCTCGGGTGTGTCCATACACATGGCTGGAGGGATGCACCGCCGGAAGCAGTTCGCGCGGAATGTCGAGTATCTCCAGCAGTTCATCGTCCCACTGATTGCTATGCACGTTGAACAACATGGTGCGCGACGCATTGCTGACATCGGTGGCATGCACCGCGCCGCCGGTCAGATGCCAGGTCAGCCAGGTATCCACCGTGCCGAAGGCCAGCTCGCCGCGACGCGCGGCAGTGCGCGCGCCGGGAATGTTGTCGAGGATCCATTGCAGCTTGGCGCCGGAAAAATAGGCGTCGACGACCAACCCGGTTTTCTCGCGGATGATGTCTGCCAGACCCCGCGCGCGCAACACCGCGCAGGCCGGCTCGGCACGCCGGTCCTGCCAGACGATGGCGTTATACAACGGCTCGCCGCTGGTGCGATTCCACACCAGCGTGGTCTCGCGCTGATTGGTAATACCCAGCGCAGCGAGATCGGCAGCGCCGATGCCCGCCTGGGCCAGCACCTCTTGCGCGGTGGCGAGCTGGCTGGACCATATCTCTTGCGGATCATGTTCCACCCAGCCGGGCTGGGGGTAGATCTGGCGAAACTCGCGCTGCGCCTTCGCCACGATTTGTCCCCGCGCATCGAACACGATGCTGCGCGAGCTGGAGGTGCCTTGGTCCAAAGCCAGCAGGAATGGGGGATGGTTCATGGCGATCTTTTCCGTTCAGCTTGCTCTCAGTTTGCCACCTGGCAGGTCACGCCGGCCTCGGACAGCAGCGCCGGAAAAGGACTGGGCGGGGGCGCATCGGTGTACAACATATCCACCTGATTCAAGTGCGCCAGCTCCACCATCGCCGGACGGTTGAATTTGCTGTGGTCGGCAGCCAGCCATACTTCGCGCGAATGCTCGATGATGGTCTGCGCCACTTTCACCTCGCGGTAGTCGAAATCACGCAGGCTGCCGTCGACTTCGATGCCGGAGATGCCGATCAGGCCGATGTCGGCCTTGAACTGGCGGATGAAATCCACCGTGGCCTCGCCGACGATGCCGCGGTCGCGCGAACGCACCACGCCGCCGGCAACGATGACTTCGCAGTCGGCGTTGTCCGAAAGTATCGACGCCACGTTGAGATTGTTGGTGATCACGCGCAAGCCCTTGTGACGCAACAACTCGCGGGCAATGGCTTCGGTGGTGGTGCCGATGTTGATGATCAATGAACAGCCTTCGGGAACATCCCTGGCGACTGCACGCGCGATGCGCTGCTTGGCCGCTTCGTTGAGCAACTGGCGCTGCCGGTAAGCGAGGTTCTCGGTGGTCGAACTCGGCACCCGCACCCCGCCGTGGAATCGCGCCAGCAGGCCGGCATCCGACAGCAGCTTGACGTCGCGGCGCACGGTTTGCAGCGTCACATCGAACAGGGCGGCCAATTCCTCGACCGATACCGAGCCGCGCGTTTGTACCTGTTCCAGCAATTCAAGCTGCCTCGGATTAGGGGTCATGCGGAAACCCGATAAAGAAATTAGCGTAAGCGTAATGAAACTGATCACAAAATACAACAGAGCGATAAAATTGGAGCTTGCAATCCGTGACGGTTCGATGTAAAAAGAACGCATAAAAACAAAAACGAACTTTATAACGAAGCCACCCGAGACTTCTCGTACCTTGTAGAAATGTCCGCGCGTGGCCGAATATAGTGAGGAGACAGAATGACCCACCCCCGCCCCGGCGGGCTGCCAGACAGGCTAGTCGCGGATAGCACCTTCGCCTGCGACGTGCTGGTGGTTGGCGGCGGCATTAACGGCGCCGGTATTGCGCGCGACCTCGCCGGTCGCGGCATGCGTGTCGTCCTGGCCGAGCAGGACGACCTGGGGGCGCATACCTCGTCCTCCTCGACCAAGCTGATCCACGGCGGTTTGCGCTACCTGGAGTATTACGAGTTTGCACTGGTGCGCAAGGCGCTGCTGGAGCGCGAGGTGCTGCTCAAGAGCGCCCCGCACATCATGTGGCCGCTGCGCTTTGTGATGCCGCACGATCCGTCGATGCGGCCTGCCTGGATGATCCGCCTGGGCCTGTTCCTATATGACCACCTGGCGCGGCGGGAAGTGCTGCCCGGCTCCACCGGCGTGGATTTGCGCACGCATCCCGTGGGTGCGCCGCTCCAGGAGCGATTTACCCGCGGCTTCGTGTATTCGGACGGATGGGTGGACGATGCGCGCCTGGTGGTGCTCAACGCACTGGACGCGCAAGCGCATGGCGCGCGGATACTCACCCGCACCCGTTGCACTGCGGCGCAACGCGATGCACGGGGGTGGACGGCGACCCTGCGCTCGGTCGACGGGCATGAACTCGTCGTCACTGCCCGCGCACTGGTGAATGCCGCCGGGCCGTGGGCGGAAGCTTTTCTGCGCGGCGCAGCCCGCCCCGCGCATAACGAAGCGCTGGTGACCAAAAGCCTGCGGCTGGTCAAGGGCAGCCACATCGTTGTGCCGCGCTGTTTCGAGCACGACCATGCCTACATATTCCAGAATCCGGACAAACGCATTATTTTCGCCATCCCCTACGAAGAGCGTTTCACCCTGATCGGCACCACCGATGTCGAACTGCATGGCGACCCGCGCGATGCCAGCGTCGGCGCGGATGAAATCGCCTATCTGTGCGAACAGGCGAGTCGCTATTTCACCAATCCGGTGCACCCTGCCGACGTGGTCTGGAGCTATGCCGGAGTACGTCCGCTGCTCGACGACGCCTCCGGCGACCCGTCCGCCGTTACCCGCGATTACATGCTGGAGAGCAACACCCAGGCGGCGCCGCTGTTAAGCGTGTGGGGTGGCAAAATCACCACCTTCCGCAAACTGGCGGAAGAAGCCGCCGACGAGATCGTGCGTATGCTCGGCGAATCAGGAAGACTGTCAATGCGCCATGCCTGGACCAAGGGCGCGAGCCTGCCGGGCGGCGATCTCAGCGCCTGGATCGGCCGGCAGCGCAGGCCCGATACCGACTTTGAACGCTTTGTCATCGCCGCCCACTCGCGCTACCCGTGGCTGGCGGCTGCGACGGCGCGGCGCATGGCGCGCGCTTATGGCAGCCGCATTGCGCAAGTGCTCGACGGTGTCGGTTGCCAGGCAGATCTTGGCGAGGAAATCGCCCCCGGCCTGTTCGAGGCCGAGTTGCGTTACCTGCGGCGCGAGGAGTGGGCGTATACCGTAGAAGATGTGCTGTGGCGGCGCACCAAGCTGGGTTTGCATTTCGATGCAAACCAGCGTCAGTGCGTAGCCGACTGGATGAACCAGAGTGACGAACGCAGAAAGGTTGCATGATGCAGTGGAATAGACGGTTCAACCCAAGAACCCTGGGAAGATATTCATGGAATTGACACTGGAAGGCATCAGCAAGAAAGTCGGGGCGCAACCCTGGCTGTATGCAATGAACCTCGCCCCCAAGCGCGATGCGGTGACGGTGTTGCTGGGCGCCACCCAGGCCGGCAAAACCAGCCTGATGCGGATCATGGCCGGCCTCGACACCCCCACCCAGGGTTCCGTCAAGGTAGACGGCAAGGATGTCACCGGCATGCCGGTGCGCGAACGTAATGTGGCGATGGTCTACCAGCAATTCATCAACTACCCTTCGCTGCGGGTGGCCGACAACATTGCCTCGCCGCTGAAGCTGCGCGGAGAAAAAAATATCGATCAGCGCGTCCGCGCACTCGCCTCCAGGCTGCACATCGAAACACTGCTCGACCGCTATCCGGCGGAGCTTTCGGGCGGCCAGCAACAGCGCGTGGCGCTGGCGCGCGCACTGGCCAAAGGTGCGCCGCTGATGCTGCTCGACGAACCGCTGGTCAACCTGGACTACAAGCTGCGTGAGGAGTTGCGCGAGGAACTGACCCAACTCTTCGCTGCCGGCGACTCAACCGTAATCTATGCCACCACCGAGCCTGGCGAAGCCCTGCTGCTGGGCGGCTACACCGCCGTGATGGATGCCGGCGAACTGCTGCAATACGGCCCCACCGCCGAAGTATTCCATGCACCGCAGTCGCTGCGCGTGGCTCGCGCTTTCAGCGACCCGCCGATGAACCTGCTCGGCGCCGCCGCAGTAACGCTGGGCGTGCAACTGAATTCCGGCCCGGCGCTGGCGATTTCGCTGCCGCCGGAAACTGCGAAAAACCTGACGGCAAACTTGACCGTCGGCGTGCGCGCCAGCGCCCTGCGCTTGCAGGCGCGCGACGGCGATGTGGCCCTGCCAGGCGTGGTGGAGCTCGCCGAAATTTCCGGATCGGATACTTTCGTGCACCTCACCACCGGCGTCGGCGAAGTGGTGGCGCAACTCACCGGCGTGCACTACTTCGGCCTGGGCGCGCCGCTCACTCTGCATCTCAGTCCGGCGCAGGTCTATGTGTTCGATGCGCAAGGCGCACTGCTGGTAGCGCCCAAGCGGCCAGGAGGGCCATAAGATGGCGCGCATTGATCTCGACCTCGCGCATTCCTATCTGCCCGACCCGCAGCAGGATGCGGACTATGCGCTACTGCCGCTACAGATGAGTTTTGAGGATGGCGGCGCATACGCGCTGCTGGGTCCCTCGGGTTGCGGCAAGACGACCATGCTCAACATCATGTCCGGCCTGCTGGCGCCTTCGCGGGGCAGCGTTAAATTCGACGGCGAGGACGTGACGCAACGCAGCCCGCAGCAACGCAACATCGCTCAGGTATTCCAGTTCCCGGTGATTTACGACACCATGACGGTGGCCGACAACCTGGCCTTCCCCTTGCGCAACCGCAGGATGCCGGAGGCGCAAATCAGGAAGCGCGTCGGCGAAATCGCCGAGATGCTGGAGCTGAGCGGCCAGCTCAACCGGCGCGCCGCAGACCTTGCCGCCGACGCCAAGCAAAAGATCTCTCTCGGGCGCGGCCTGGTGCGGCCCGATGTATCGGCAGTGCTGTTCGACGAGCCTCTGACGGTGATCGACCCGCACCTCAAATGGCAGTTGCGGCGCAAGCTGAAACAGATCCACCATGAGCTGAAGCTGACGCTGATTTACGTCACCCACGACCAGGTCGAGGCGCTGACCTTCGCCGACCAGGTGATGGTTATGACGCGCGGCCAGGCGGTGCAAGTGGGCAGCGCCGATGCATTGTTCGAGCGGCCACAGCACACTTTTGTCGGCCACTTCATCGGTTCGCCAGGCATGAATTTTCTACCGGCGCGCACCGTTGGTGGAAAACTCGAAGTCGCCGGACGCACCTTGGCGCTACCGCCGAATCTTGGCCTGCCTGATGGCGAACTCAAGCTTGGCATTCGCCCGGAATACGTCGCACTGACAACTGCTGACGATACTGCGGCGCTGCCGGTGACGGTGGTGCAGGCGCTGGATATCGGCACCCATGTCCTGCTGACAGGCCAATGCGCCGGCAGCGATTTGAAGATCAAGGCGCGGCTGAGCCCGGAACTCGCCGCTCCGCAACGTGGCGACACCGTCTGGCTGCGTGTGCTGGAAGCACATACCTGTTTCTACAAGAATGAGGAGTTGATCCCGTGAGCACGATAAAACCTGTAAACCAGAAAGCCTGGTGGCTGGTGTTGCCGGTGGTGGTCTGCGTCGCGTTCTCCGCCGTGCTGCCGCTGATGACGGTGGTGAACTATTCTTTGCAGGACATCATCTCGCCCGAGCGGCGCGTGTTTGTCGGCACCGAGTGGTTTGCAGCCGCCATGCGCGACGAGGAACTGCACTCCGCTTTGTGGCGGCAACTGACCTTCTCGCTGGCTGTGCTGACGGTGGAAATTCCCCTGGGCATCATGCTGGCACTGTCGATGCCGGCCAAGGGCTGGAAAGCCTCGGCCGTGCTGGTGGTCGTGGCTTTGTCGCTGCTGATTCCCTGGAACGTGGTCGGCACCATCTGGCAGATCTTTGGCCGTGCCGACATCGGTTTGCTGGGCGCCATGCTGCAAAAGATGGGCTTCGATTACAACTACACCGGCAACGCAACGCATGCCTGGCTCACCGTGCTGGTCATGGACGTGTGGCACTGGACGCCGCTGGTGGCGCTGCTCTGCTACGCCGGGTTGCGCTCGATCCCTGACGCTTATTACCAGGCTGCGCGCATCGACGGCGCATCCAGATTCGCGGTGTTCCGTTATATCCAACTGCCCAAGATGCGCGGAGTGTTGATGATCGCGGTGCTGCTGCGCTTCATGGACAGCTTCATGATCTACACCGAACCTTTCGTCCTCACCGGCGGCGGCCCGGGAAATGCCACCACTTTCCTCAGCGAATATCTGACGCAAAAAGCCGTCGGTCAGTTCGACGTGGGACCGGCGGCGGCGTTCTCCCTGATCTATTTCCTCATCATCCTGCTGCTGTGCTTCATTCTCTACAACTGGATGCAGCGCGTCGGTACAGCCGACAAGGAGGGCGCCGGCCATGAATGACAACCGCACCCTGCCGCGCACGCTGTTCCTGGTCGTGTATATCGTCTTTGCGCTGTTGCCCATCTACTGGATGATCAACATGAGCTTCAAGACCAATGAGGAAATTCTTTCCAGCTTCACCTTCTTTCCGCAGCACTTCACCTGGGACAACTACAAGACTATTTTCACCGATGCTTCCTGGTACTCCGGCTATATCAACAGCCTGATCATCGTCGCCATCAACATGACGATCTCGATCTGCGTGGCCTTGCCCGCCGCCTATGCCTTCTCGCGCTACAGCTTCCTCGGCGACAAGCATCTGTTCTTCTGGCTGCTGACCAACCGCATGACGCCCCCGGCGGTGTTCCTGCTGCCTTTCTTCCAGCTCTACACCACTCTCGGGCTGATGGACACACACATTGCGGTGGCCCTGGCGCACCTGGTGTTCAATGTGCCGCTGGCGGTGTGGATACTGGAAGGCTTCATGAGCGGCGTGCCGCGCGAAATCGACGAGACTGCCTACATCGACGGTTATTCGTTTCCGCGTTTCTTCCTGACCATCTTCCTGCCGCTGATCAAGGCCGGCGTGGGCGTGGCGGCGTTCTTCTGCTTCATGTTCAGTTGGGTGGAACTGTTGCTGGCGCGCACCCTCACCAGCGTCGACGCCAAGCCGATCGTCGCCACCATGACCCGCACCGTTTCGGCCGCCGGCATGGACTGGGCCACCCTGGCCGCTGCCGGGGTGCTGACCATCGTACCGGGCGCCATCGTCATCTGGTTCGTCCGGCATTACATCGCCAAGGGCTTTGCGATGGGGCGGGTGTGAGATGCGCAATTGCCCATTTGGATTAAGGGAGACGGGCCATGTTTGACTGGATGGTATGGACCACGCCGGTGGCGGTGTTCTTCATCTGTATCGCACTGATGCTGGCAGGCATGACGGTGTGGGAAATCAAGTCGCCGACAACATTGCGCAAGGGTTTTCTGCCCATCGCCACGACGCGCGGCGACCGGTTATTTATCGGCCTGCTGATTGCGGCTTACATCAATCTGGCGTTCGTCGGACTGGCGGGAAAATTCGCCGAGTGGCTACAGCTTGAGCAGGAACCAAGCGTGTGGATCAGTTTTGCAGTTTCCATCGCCGTGCTGGCCCTGGTGATGCGTAAAGGTTGAGGTTGAGGCGTTTCAGGTAATCCGGCCCGAAGCTTCCCCGGGGCCGCGGCGACCAATACTACACACGGGGAGGCATATGAATCGGGAGAGAGAAATGAAATTACGCTACACAACAATGGCACTGGCCGTCGCTTGCGCGGCGGCAGGCCATGCCTGGGCCGGCGAGGCCGAGGCGAAAAAATGGATCGACCATGAATTCCAGCCATCCACGCTGAGCAAGGATAAGCAGATGGCCGAGATGAAGTGGTTCATCGAAGCCGCCAACAAGCTCAAAGCCAAAGGCGTCAAGGAGATCAGCACTGTCTCCGAAACCCTGACGGTGCATGAGTATGAATCCAAAACCCTGGCCAAGGCTTTTGAGGAAATTACCGGCATCAAGGTCAAGCACGACATCATCCAGGAAGGCGACGTGGTCGAGAAACTGCAAACCTCGATGCAGTCCGGCAAGTCGATCTATGACGGCTGGATTTCAGATTCAGACCTGATCGGCACTCACTATCGTTACGGCACCGCCCTGGCGCTGTCCGATCAGATGGCCGGGCCCTGGAAGCAGTTTACCGATCCCTACCTGGACCTGAAGGACTTCATCGGCACCAGCTTCACCACTGCGCCGGACGGCAAGCTGTATCAGTTGCCCGACCAGCAGTTCGCCAACCTGTATTGGTTCCGCGCCGACCTGTTCGCCCGCAAGGACTTGCAGGACAAGTTCAAGGCCAAGTACGGCTACGAGCTGGGCGTGCCGCTCAACTGGAGCGCTTATGAGGACATCGCCCAATTCTTCACCGACGATGTGAAAACCATCGACGGCAAGCCGATCTACGGCCACATGGACTACGGCAAGAAGGATCCGTCGCTGGGCTGGCGCTTTACCGACGCCTGGCTGTCGATGGCGGGCGAAGCGGATATCGGCATCCCTAACGGCTTGCCGGTGGACGAGTGGGGCATCCGCGTCGCCGCCGACAAATGCACGCCGGTCGGCGCATCGGTGTCGCGCGGCGGCGGCGCCAACTCGCCGGCTGCGGTTTATGCGCTCACCAAGTACATCGACTGGATGAAGAAATACGCGCCCAAGGAAGCCACCGGCATGACCTTCGGCGAAGCCGGCCCGGTACCCGCGCAAGGCCAGATCGCGCAGCAGATATTCTGGTACACGGCATTCACCGCCGACATGACCAAACCCGGCCTGCCGGTGGTCAATGCCGACGGTTCGCCGAAGTGGCGCATGGCGCCCGGCCCCAACGGCCCATACTGGAAGCAGGGCATGCAAAACGGCTACCAGGATGTCGGCTCATGGACCTTCCTGAAGTCCGCCAATCCGGATCGCGCAGCGGCGGCCTGGCTGTACGCACAGTTCGTCACCAGCAAAACTGTGTCGTTGAAGAAGTCGATCACCGGCCTCACTTTCATCCGCGACAGCGATATTCGCAGCGAGTACTTTACTAAAAACGCCAACAAGTACGGCGGCCTGATCGAGTTCTACCGCAGCCCGGCGCGCGTGGCGTGGACGCCGACCGGAACCAACGTACCGGATTACCCCAAGCTCGCACAGTTGTGGTGGAAAAATGTGGCGGAAGCGGTGACGGGAGAAAAAACGCCGCAGCAGGCGATGGACAACCTGGCCGAACAAATGGACGAAGTGATGGCCAGGCTCCAGCGTGCCGGCATGGCGCACTGCGCACCGAAACTCAACCCTAAAGGAGATCCCAACAAGTGGCTGAGCGACAAGGAAGCGCCGTGGAAGAAGCTGGCCAACGAAAAGCCCAAGGGTGAAACCATCGCCTACGAAAAGTTGCTTAACGCCTGGAAAGCCGGCAAGGTTCGCTAGCAGCGGATTTAAGCCGGGAAAACTGGCCGCGCGCGTGCCAAGTGCCGCGCGCGGCTTTTTCTTTGCGGAACTTTCATTTGCGCCGATTTTGGCGGATGATTGCGCCAGCCAGCGCACCACCCACCATCAGCGAGATGCACCATGAATACCAACGCTTTGCTCCAACCGCAGATTACCGACCGCGAATCACTGCAGGAATTCGCCGACAATCTGACTGACCAGATACCGCATATCGAGCGCGACATCGCCCGCCTGGAACGAACCCCCGGCGACAAGGCGCTGATTGCCGACCTGTTTCGCGCACTGCACAACATCAAGGGCGACGCCTCGATATCCCAGGTGGAACTCGGCGTGATGATTGCCCATCCCGTCGAAACCCTGCTGTCCCGGCTGCGCACCGGCGAAGTGATATTCACCGATCTGCTGGCGGAAGTCGTCCTGCTGGCCATGGATCGTCTGGAGCTGGCAGTCGAGGCGCTGGTCAGTAATCGCCCCCTGATGCACCTGAAACTGGTTGAACTGGTTGGCGGCCTGGAAAAAATAGCGGCAGTCGCGCCTGCGGCGCTTGCCGAAGATTCAGCCCGGCTCATTGAAGCCGTAACCGGCTTTCGGCCAGCACGCCACAAACACGGCACTCTGCCTGACCCTTCCCCCAAACCTCATTCGCCAGCTACTGAAGCCGGGCCGGGCGACACCTCCGCCGACCTGCATTTCTTCCGCTCGCTGGCGCTGCAATTCGAGGCCCGTTCGCCGCTGTTCCAGGGTCGCAGCGAGCGTCTGCTGAAACTCGCACGCGACACCAACCTGGACGCCGGCAACCCGGTCGACCCGCTGCAACTGGAGGCAGCCGTTTATTTCCATGATATTGGCATGATGTTCCTGCCTGAACAGGTGTGGCTGAAGGCGGGTAAATTATCCGAACAGAACAAGCTGCTGCTGCAAGGCCACCCGATCCAGGCGGCGGCATTGATGCAACGCATGCCAGGCTGGCAAGGCGCCGCCGAAATGGTGGCGCAACACCATGAAATGCCTGATGGCGGCGGCTATCCAGAACAACTCAAAAATGGCGAAATCTGCGCCGGGGCAAAAATTCTCGCCATCGTCGATGCCTTCGAGGCCGTCACCCTCAAGCACGGTGATCGCGGTCGCACCCGCTCCATCGTCCGCGCCATCGCCGAAGTGAATGCCTGCGACAACCAGTTTGCGCCGGAATGGATCGCGTCATTTAACGCGGTGATCCGTCGCCTGGTGGAGACTTGAATGCAGTCGAATTAGGGGCGTATTTCCCTCCTGTTTGCCCGCCGAAAGCCGACAACCTTTCTGGTAGACTAGCCTCGGAAGGCCGTTTATCCGTCACATTTCATATCGAGCAAATCAAGCAATGGCGCTGCCACAAAAACAAGCATCCGCTACGGATTTAAGCGACAAGTACGGATTGCTGATTGATGATATCGCCTCGATGCGGACTACCGTTCGCATCCAGCTCGCCAGCATCCGCCTTGAACGTTGTGACCAGGCGCGCAACATCAAGGAAGCCATCGACCGGCTGACCAACAAGCACTACGACCTGATCGTCTGCGATTACAACCTTGGCGACGGCGCCGATGGCCAGCAGTTCCTCGAACTGGTGCGGCGCAAGCAACTCCTGCCGTTGTCCACCGCCTTCCTGATGATTACCGGCGAAACCGCCTACCAGCAAGTGTCCACCGCCGCCGAATATTCGCCGGACGATTACCTGCTCAAGCCCTTCACCGCCGAGACGCTGGGAACCCGCCTGCTGCGCATCATCGAAAAGAAGGAAGCCCTGAAGCCCGTTTATCAACACATGGGCGCGAAAGGCGACAGAAACAAGGCGCTGGCGGCCTGCGAGGTGTTGCTTGCCCAGAAGACCCGCTACACGCTGGAAGTGCTGCGCATCAAGGGCGACCTGCTGCTCTCCAGCGGACGCGCCACCGATGCGCTGGCCCTGTACGAGGAAATTCTGGGACAGCGCTCCACCCCCTGGGCCGAGGTCGGCAAGGCGTTGGCGCTGTCCGCCATCGGCGACCCCGATGAAGCCCGCTTCCTGCTGGAGCAGACGCTGGTCGCCTATCCCAACTATCTTGCGGCATACGACTCGCTGGCGGATATGCTGGTGAAAACCGACAAAATCGCCGCCCAGCAAGTCGTCGAGCAAGCGCTCAAGGTGGCGTCAACCACCCAGCGCCAACGCGAGCTGGGTACCCTGGCGCTGGACAACAAGGACTACAGCCGCGCCGAGGATGCCTTCCGGGTCGCCGTCGAGCGTGATCGCTCGGGCTTTTTCAACAGCCATGACGACTACGCCGGACTCACCAAGAGCTACGTCGAACAAGACAAGACTTCGGAGGCGATGGCCACCGTCAAGGACATGGGCCAGCGCTTCAAGAGCACGCCGGAGCTGGCCGGTCGCCAGGCCGCGCTCGAATGCCAGGTGCATGCGCGTTCCGGCAACGCCGCCGCAGCACAGGCCGCGCTGACCAGAGCGCTGGCGTTACAGCAGCAAGGGGTGCTGGACGCCACCACCTCGCTGGAAATCGCCCAGGCCTGCTTCGCCTCCGGTCGACCCGACGAGGCCAAAAAAATTATCCAGGCAATCGCCGAGGATCACCAGGAGAACGAAAAAATACTCGCGCGCGCCCATGCCGTATTCGAAGCCGCAGGGCTTGAGGAAGAAGGCGCGTTATTCCTGGAGGCCACGCGCAAGAGCATGATCCGCTTGAACAACGAAGCGGTAGCCCTGGCCAAATCGAACGAGTTGGACAAGGCGATCCTGATGCTGGTGGAAGCCGCTGATCGCCTGCCCAACAACGCCCAGGTCGCCGTCAATGCGGCCCAGGCGATATTGATGCGGGTCCAGACCAAAGGAATGGACCTGGGCCAGATCGGCCAGGCGCATCGTTACATCACCCAGGCGATCCGCGCCAATCCGCAACACCCGAAACTCGAAGGGGCGGTCGCCTTCTATCGCAAACTGGCGCCGCCAGGCGCACGTCCGCTGGAGATTTAGCCCGATGGATGTATTGGTCGCCGCCGCCATCCATGACGCCAAAAACGCACTCAACACGCTCGGCGTCTGGCTCGACGAGGCGCAGCGCGAATGCGCCTCCCCGACGCCGTCGCCAGCCCTGGCGCGCGCCAAAGCCATTGCATCGACACTCTCCGGACAACTGGTGGAGTTGCTCGCACTCTATCGCGCCGGCGACGGCAGCCTGCGCCTGGCGGTGGAAGATCAGCATCTGGAAGATTTTCTTGCCGACCTGATGGCCGAGCTGGACGAGTCTCGCGCCATCTTGACGCAGACCGGGGACACGCCGGAAAATGCAATAGTCATTGACACCGATTTCGCCGTGGCGAACGAAGTCAACGCCTGGGCTTTCGACGCCTACCTGGTGAAATTCGTCCTGCTCGACGCCTTGCGCAACGCTCTGCGCCATGCCCGGCGGCAGGTGCGCTTCTCCCTCGCTGCGGCGCCCGGCGGAGGAATCCGCTTCAGCATCGCCGATGACGGCGACGGCTATCCGGAAGCAATACTGCGCAACGAAAACCGGCCGGCTACGGAAATGAGCGCGGCCAGCAGCGGCCTGGGCCTCAGCTTCGCCCGCCTGATCGCCGCCCGTCACGCCACGCCTGCCGGCCTGCATGGCCGACTGGAACTCGGCAACGACGGCCTCGGCAAAAACGGCGCGCGTTTTTCGCTGTTTCTGCCCTAAACTATTTGCCGCAGCCGCTCGCCTGCGGCGGCAAGCGTCTCGTCACTCTTGGCGAAACAGAAACGCACTACGCGATGATCGTCGCCCGGCGGGGAAAACACCGACACCGGAATCGCCGCAACCCCGTGTTCGCGCGTCAGACGCTGGACGAATTGCGTATCCGGCTCGTCTGAAATCGCCGCATAGCGCGCCAACTGAAAGTAGGCGCCGGCGCAAGGCAATAGTTCGAAACGTGACGCTTCCAACTGACGCCGGAAGAAATCCCGCTTGTCCTGGTAGAACGCCGACAGGTCGCGGGCGAAGCGCGGCTGCTCGCGCATGAAATCAGCCAGCGCCAGTTGCATCGGGTGGTTCACCGTGAACACCACGAACTGGTGCGCCTTGCGAAACTCCTGCATGAGTTCCTTCGGCGCCAGGCAGTAGGCGACTTTCCAGCCGGTGATGTGGTAGGTCTTGCCGAAACTGGAAACGACGAAACTGCGTTCGCGCAGTTCCGCATGCGCCGCCACGCCGACATGACGGGCGCCATCGAAAACCATATGCTCATACACTTCATCGCTGACGATCAGGATGTCGCTGCCGCGCGTCAGTGCCGCCAATTGATCCAGATCGCTCTCCGCCCACACCGTGCCGCTGGGATTGTGCGGCGAGTTGATGAGGATCATGCGGGTGCGCGGCGAAATCAAGCTGCGCACCTCGTCCCAATCCGGACGGAAATCGGGGTAACGCAGCGTGGCGTACACCGCCTTGCCGCCGTTCAATTCGATGCCCGGCACGTAGGAATCGTACACCGGCGCAAATACCAGCACCTCGTCGCCAGGCCGCACGCAGGCGCTGATCGCCGTGAAAATCGCCTGGGTGGCGCCGGCGGTCACGGTGATCTCATGCTCGACAGCGTAACGCGCCGCGTAAAGACTCTCCACTTTTTCGGCGATGGCCTCGCGCAGACTGAGCGCACCGGCCATCGGCGGATACTGGTTGTGTCCGGCGGCCATGTGTTGTGCGACCAGATCGAGTAAGCGCTGCGGCGCGGAGAAATCCGGATAGCCCTGCGACAAGTTGATTGCGCCGCACTCTGCGGCAAGTTTCGACATGACGGTGAAAATAGTCGTGCCGACCTGCGGCAGTTTCGAAGATAGCGCAGGAGTCACCGTCAATTGCATCCCAGCAATTCAACCTCGAACACCAGCGTGGCGTTGGGCGGAATCACCCCGCCCGCGCCGCGCGCCCCGTAGGCGAGTTGCGGCGGGATCGTCAGTTTGCGGACACCGCCGATTTTCATGCCTTGCACGCCCTCATCCCAGCCGGCAATGACACTGCGGCCACCTAATGGAAACTCGAAAGGTTCATTGCGGTCCTTGCTGGAGTCGAACTTGTCTCCATTGGTCAGCCAGCCGGTGTAATGCACAGTAACGGTCTGTCCGGCGCATGCTTCGTCGCCGCCGCCGAGGGTAATGTCTTCAATGATAAGGCCGCTGCCGGTGGTGACCTGGCTCATGTGGTGATCCTCCATTTACGTTAAGCTAAATGCAGGATTATACCCAGCAGTTCCAATTCACCACGCACCACACACCATGAACCAACTCCATCCACTGCGTAATCTTTACGTCGATTTCAACTCTTACTTCGCCTCGGTCGAGCAGCAGTTGCGCCCGGAGCTGCGCGGGAAGGCCATCGGCGTGCTGCCGGTGCTGGCCGAGACCACTTGCTGCATCGCCGCCAGTTACCAGGCCAAGGCTTTCGGCGTCAAGACCGGCACGCCGGTGTATGAGGCGCGCAAACGTTGCCCCGGCATTGTCCTGGTCGAGGCGCGCCCGGCGTTGTATGTCGAGATGCATCACCAGTTGGTGGCGGCGGTGGAAGACTGCACTCATGTCGAGAAAGTATTGTCGATTGACGAGATGACCTGCTCGCTGAGCGGCAGCGAACAGCGGCGCGATAAAGCACTGGCGCTGGCGGCGGCGATCAAGCGCAGCATCGCGGAAAAAGTCGGCGAACACCTGCGTTGTTCCATCGGCATCGCACCCAACACCTTCCTCGCCAAGACCGCCTCCAATATGCTCAAGCCCGACGGCTGCACGGTGATCGAGGCCGCCGATCTGCCGGACATACTTTATCCACTGGAGTTGCGCGCCCTCACCGGCATCGGCAAGGCCATGGAGGCCCGCCTCCAGCGCCACGGCATACGCAGCATGCGCGCGCTGTGCCAGGCCAATGCCCGGCAACTGCGTCATGCCTGGGGCAGCATCGAAGGCGAACGGATGTATGCCAGGCTGCGTGGCGAGGCCAGCCCCGCCGCTGTGGATAAAGACCGGGCTTCACTGGGGCATTCGCATGTGCTGCCGCCCGAACTGCGCAACCCGCAAAGCGCCTGGTCGGTGCTGCACCGTCTGTTGCAGAAGGCCGCAATGCGTTTGCGCAGTGAAGCGCTGGTCGCCGGGAGTTTATCGGCAGGCGTGAAATTCGTCGACGGACGGCACTGGCAACAACGCATGCGTTTCGACCCCACCAGCGACACGCTGCAACTGCTGGAAGCGCTCAAGCGCATGTGGGCGGCGCGCCCCGTCACACGTACCGCGCCGCTTGCCGTTTCGGTGACGCTGACTGATCTGCAAGTACGGACGCATCAATCAGGCAGCCTGTGGGATAACTCTCCACAGACGGCGCACGACCAGTTGAATGCGGTAATCGATGCGGTGAATCTGCGCTACGGCAAGAACACGCTCTATTTCGGCGGCGCCCATCGGGCCATCGACGCCGGCGCGGCGCCGATGCGGATTGCTTTTCAGCATATTCCCGACATCAGCCTGGAAGGCGACGATTAGCCATACTTTCAGGACAGGCTGTCCGGCTTGAATATCCGCGCCACTTCGCCGGACGGCAGCGGACGCGAGAAGTAATAACCCTGAAACAGGTGGCAACCGTAGTCGATCAGCCGGTCGAGTTGCTCCCCGGTTTCCACGCCTTCGGCCAGCACATTGAGACCCAGGGAATGCGCCAGAACAATAATGGTGGACACGATCACTGCATCGTCGCGGTCGTGTCCCAGGTCGCGGATGAACCCCTGGTCGATTTTCAGCTTGTGCACCGGGAAGCGTTTGAGGTAGGCGAGGCTGGAATAGCCGGTGCCGAAATCATCAATCGCCAGCTTGACGCCCATCTCGGCGAGCTGGCGCAATTTTTCCAGGGTTTCATCGGCATCGTGCATCAGCGTTGATTCGGTGATTTCCAGTTCCAGCAGTTCCGGCGCTTGCCCGGCCTCTTCCAGAATGCCGCGGATGGTGTCGACCAGGCCCTTCTGGCGAAACTGGCGCGGCGACAGATTGACCGATACCGGCAGTGCCGGATAACCCTGCGACTGCCACACGCCGTTCTGGCGGCAGGCCTCGCGCAGCACCCATTCGCCGAGCGGCAGAATCAATCCGGTTTCTTCCGCTACCGGGATGAAAGCGCCGGGCAATATCAGGCCATGCTCAGGGTCCTGCCAGCGCACCAGCACTTCCATGCCGCAGACTGCTTGCAGCCGGTGATCAATGAGCGGCTGGAAATGCAACAGAAACTGCTTCTGCTCCAGCGCATAGCGCAGTCTTTGCTCGATGCCGAAGATCTGCTGCGCCTCGTCGTTCATGTTCGCCGCGAATAACTGGAAAGTATTGCGGCCATTGGCTTTGGCGTGATACATCGCGGTGTCGGCGTTCTTCATCAAGGCATACGCCTCGTCGCCATCATCGGGATAGATGCTGATGCCGATGGACGGCGTAGCGTGCAAGGTATGCCCCTCGACGACCACCGCCACCGCCAGCGCGGCGATAATTTTCTCCGCCACCATGATGGCGTCATCGGGATTCTGGATTTCGTGCAACACCACTACAAATTCGTCACCACCCAGGCGCGACACGGTATCGACGGCGCGCACCACTTCGCGCAGGCGCTCGGCAACATGTTTCAGCAACTGATCGCCGATGGGATGGCCGAGGGTGTCGTTGACGCTTTTGAAACGATCCAGGTCCAGGAACATCACAGCCAGACGGTGGTGCGACCGCCCGGCCTGGGTCAGCGCCTGGTCGAGGCGGTCGTGCAGCAGGCTGCGGTTCGGCAAGCCGGTCAAGGCGTCATGGTGCGCCATATGCCAGATGCGTTGTTCGGCCTGCATCCGTTCGAATATTTCATCCTGCAATTGCTCATTGGTGGTTTTCAGTTCGGTGGTGCGTTCGATCACCCGCTGCTCCAGCTCGTCGTGCGCCCGCACCAGCGCATCTTCGGCCTGGTGGCGCTCGGTGACATCCTCGAAAATCCAGATCACATCCAGGCCCAGGCCGGACACGTCGGTTTTGCGGCAGGTGGTGCGTACCCAGAACAGGCTGCCGTCCTTACGCCGCACGCGCCGTTCGTCGATCACGGTTTCGCCGCGCTTGAGCATCTCGTAGTCACGCGCGCCATCGTCGTCGTAATCGCGCACGGTGGGATAGAGCACCAGCGTCGAGTTGCCAACCAGCTCGCCCTCGGCGTAGCCGAAGATTTCCTCGAACTTGCGGTTGCAGCGGCGCACGATGCGATTGCGCACGAACATCATGCCCACTGCGGCGTTGTTGAAGATCAGCTCCTGTTCCTCGAACGCCTTGCGCACCTTCTCTTCGCCGAGTTTTCTGTCGGTGATATCCTCGATCATGACGACGCTGCCCGCCATCGGCTCGCTCTGGTTGAACGCCCTGATAAACAACCTACCCCAGAAAACCGAACCGTCCTTGCGCCGGAACTCCTGCTCGCGCTGATGCACGTTGTCACGCAGCAAGTCCGGATAGGCGCTGCCGCCGATGCCTTCATAATCCTCATCGGACAGATACCACACGCGGGTGGACTTGCCGGTCATCTCACCCGGCTCATAGCCGAACAGTTCTTCCATGCGGCGGTTGCAGCGCGCCATAATCCGCTCGCGCACCACCGCGATACCGATCATCGCCGTCTCAAAAATCGCTCCCAGCTCGCGGATGGACTGTTCCAGCGCGGCGCGCATGGTCCGCTCATCGTCGATATTCTCGAATATCCAGATGGTGCCGTCCTGCGTGTTCTGAGGATCGACTGCCCTGGCCGAGACGCGCGCCCAGAATAGCGAGCCGTCCTTGCGGCAATATTGCAGCTCGGCATGCAGCGCCTCGCCAGCCGCCAGCGTCGGCCCGGCATTGCGGCCGAATTCCGCATAAGCCTCCATCGACGGGTACAACGCCGCGCCCGGCAGGCCGATCATTTCTTCTGGCGTATAGCCGAGCATCCTGGCGCCCAGGGCGTTGCAGGAAACCATCACGCGGTTGCGGGAAAACAAAATCCCCACACTGGCGTTGTCGAGGATCGCCTGTTGTTCCAGCAGTATTATGCGCAGCTCGTCCTTGGTCAGTTGATCGATGCGGGAGATCATTTGCGCAAGGCTTCTTGTTCCATCAACAAATAAGTGTTGTAGGCATTGGCGCGGTTGGCGACGGAAAAAGCCGGTAGTTTTTCCCAGGGACGCCAATCGGTGGCGGCATAGGCTTCGTCGAAAGGCGTCAAATCCGCGACGGCGCGGCCCATGCTGCTGCGCAGATAACGCAAGTAATCGCGGGTCAGCGCCAGATCGGCGCCGGGGTCGGTGGAAACAGCGCCATGTCCCGGCGCCATGACACGAGGCCGCAGCGCCAGCAACTTGTCGAGCGCCCCCAGCCACGCCAGTGAATCGGCATCGCCGACAAATGGCACGCGCCCCCTGAATACCAGGTCGCCGGCAAACAGTACGCCGTCTTCCTTGAGGTACATCACCATATCCTCCGGCGAGTGCGCCGGGCCGACATAACGCAACTGGAAGGTCAGGCCTCCAAATTTGAAATCGCTATCCTCAGTCAGCCAGACATCTGCCGGCACGGCGCGAAATCCTGCATCGACCCAGGGCGCCAGCGTTTCCTTGCGCTGTTGCAGACGCGCTGCGGCGGCGTCCGACGCCAGGGCGGCGCGTCCGGAGGCATGCGCCCACACCTCCGCCCCGAGCGCCTTGAAGGCTTGCAGGCCGTAGTAATGATCGGCATGCCAATGGCTGACGATGACGCGCCGGATCGGCTGCGCGGTGATTTTGCGAATTTCCCCGATCAGTTTTTCCGCCAGCGGCGGCGTGCCGAGAGCGTCGAACACCACTACGCCGTCCGGAGTGACGACAAAACCGGCGTTCGACATGAAGCCCTGGTTCCCGGCGGAAGCGGCGCCCGCTTGACCCTGCACGAAATACGCATGCGCGCTGATCTTTTGCACCTGCATATCCACGGTTGCCTGCTCGGCGGCGTATCCTGTCTGTAGCATAAGAGCAGCCATGCCGGCGAGCAACAGATGTTGCGTCATCGGCGAACCCATCGCGCCCAGGCCGATGCAGTCGAATCTCATTGCCGGCTACTCATGCGTTCCAGAAGTTTCAGCATGGCAATCGAATCTTCCTCACCCAGGCCGCTGCCGACCATGGCGTTGAACATTTGCGCCGTCGCCGCCGCGCTGGGCAGTATCAAGCCAAGTTTGTGCGCTTCCTCCATGACGATGCGCAAATCCTTCTGGTGCATCCAGGCCTTGAAGCCGGGCTTGAAATTTCGATCAAGCATGCGCTGGCCGTGGTTTTCGAGAATCTTGCTGTAGGCGAAACCGCCCAGCAACGCTTCGCGCACGCGCGCCGGATCGACGCCGCTGTTGCGGGCGAAATTGAATGCCTCGGCCACCGCGACGGTGCCGACGCCGGTGAGTATCTGGTTGCAAGCCTTCGCCACCTGGCCCGCGCCACACTCGCCGATCAGCGTAACCGACTTGCCCATTTTTTCGAACAGCGGTTTGACCTGCGCGAAGATTTCCGCCTTGCCGCCGGCCATGATGGTCAAGCTGGCTCCAATGGCGCCGGTTTCGCCGCCGGAAACCGGCGCGTCGAGAAACTCGATGCCCTGCGCAGCAAGCCTGGCGCCGATGTCGCGCGCCGCAGTCGGGGCGATGGTGCTCATGTCGACGATGACCAGCCCGCTTTTTCCTGCAACCGCAACGCCTTCGGCAAGGCCGCCCTCGCCCAGCGCCACCTGCATCACATCGGGCGCGTCGGCCACCATGAGAAAAACGACTTCTGCGTGCTGCGCCACCTCGGCGGGGTTCGGATGCACATGAGCATCGACCTCCTTGAACGGCGCCAGGGAGGCCGTCCGCCGCGCCCACAAGTGCAGCGTATGGCCAGCGCGCGCCAGGTGCAAGGCCATAGGCCGCCCCATCAGGCCCAGGCCGATAAATCCTATTTGCATTCTTCCCCTCCGTTTTTACGCCGGCTTACCAGCGTCAACTGACCGCCTTGACTATCAGCGGCGTCAGATGCTCGGGCAGCTTGATCTTGCCGGACAGGGCGAACGCGTGGCCGGCCTCGGACATTTTCCGCCAGGTTTTGCGGAGGATGTCCAGCCACTTGGCTTCGTCATATTCCGGGTGCTGGGCGGCAAAGCCGGCCAGGTAGTGCTCGATGAAGACGAGATCCACCACATCTTCCATCGCCTGGGTTTCCGGATTCACCTTGAGGCCGCGTTTGCCGATGATTTTTTGCACCCGCTCGATCATCTCATCGTCATAACCGGCCCGCTGCATGAGTTTTCCGGCGGTCTCGGCATGGAATTTGTACAGTGTCGTGCGCCATTGCTGGTAGCCCTGCGGCGTCATCGGATAATCCCGGCGCGGTATTTTCCAGCGGCAGATGTGCTGAGCGCGCACCGCCAGCTTCACCGCTTCGGAAGCATCCGGGAAAAAACGCGCCAGCATTTCGCTCATGCGTTCAGCATAGAGCAGTTCCTTGGGCCGCAATTTATCGTTCGCCGCCTCCATATTGGGATCTTCGGCATTGGCCGCATCGAACAGGGCGATGGCGCGGGAATAACGGTCTGGGTCGGTAATCGTCGTCATCATCGTATCTCACGAAATTATCAGGTCGGCGCATTATAGACCGCCCCGCCGGGCTCCCGCACTGCGTGTTATCCAGCGGTATTGCGCTCGATCAGCATCACCGAAATATCGTCGTACGGTTGTACCGCGCCAACATGTTCGGCCAACGCCTGCTTGATTGCATCCAGGCGCTTGGCCGGGGTAGTGCTGGCCAGCGCGTCGGTCATGCGCTCCAGGCCGAAAGGCACGCCGGCCTGGTTCTCTGCATCCAGCAGGCCGTCCGAGTACAGGACCATCTGGCAACCTGGCGGGCATTGAGCGGATTCCGTGGCGATCATTGCCGGGTCGCTGAAATCCAGGATGCCCAGCGATACCTGGGATGAGATAAAGCGCTGCATCACCCGGCCATCCGGCCCCAGCAGCAGCACATCCGGCATGCCGCCGTTCCAGACTTCGACTTTTCCCGTTGCATCATCGATGCAAACTGCGGCCAGGGCGACGAAGCGTCCCATCGGCAGGGTGTTGCGCAAGTGTTTGTTGAATTCACTCACCATGGTAGACAACTTCAAATTCCGTTCAGCCATGCGGATGAATATCATCAGCACCGGCAGTGCGCTGATGGCGGCGCCCAGGCCGTGGCCCGAGGCATCGGCCAGCAACGCATACTGCCGGCCCTGCACCGAGCGCTTGGCGGCGACAATGTCGCCGCTGAAGTTGGCCGCCGGAGACAGCCAGTGACTCAGGTTGGACTCATTCAGGCCTTCCCGGCGCATCAGGCGGAACATGATTTCCTGCGCCAGGGCGTTCTCCTCCACTTGAGCATCGTGGTAGCGCTGCAGGCGCTCGGCATTTTCCCGAAGTTGCAGCTCCGCTGTCTTGCGTTCGCTGATATCGCGCACGATTGCCACCAGGGTGGTGTCATCGTCGAGATGCAGTTCGGTGACGCCCAGCTCCATCGGGAACACTGCGCCGTTCTTGCGCACGCCCAGGACCTCGCGCTGACCGGCGCCGAACATGCCGTTACCGGCGTTTCGGTCAGCTTCCGCGAGCAGCATCGCGGCGTTGCATCCGATCAGTTCTTCGCCGGCGTAACCGAAAATATCCAGTGCCGACGGATTGGCCGTCTGCACCTTGCCGTCCTGGTCGAGAGTGATGACGCCGTCGATGATGTTGTCGGAAATCGCCTGGGCGCGCCGCCGGGTTTCGGCCAGCGCACGCTGCATGTTCATGGTGCGCATCAACGAGCGCAGTTTGGCGTCAAGCACCACAAAACTCACCGGTTTGGCGAGGTAATCATCGCCGCCCGCATCGAGTCCGGCAACCAGGTTGTCATCCTTGTCGAGCGCGGAAAGAAACACCACCGGCACCCAGCGCTCTCCGCACATGGCCTTGATGCGGCGGGTGGCCTCATAGCCGTCCATCACCGGCATCATCACATCCATCAGGATCATGTCGGGCTGCACAATGGAAAATTGCTCCACCGCCTGCGCACCGTCCTCGGCCAGCGCCACGATAAACCCGAGCTTCTTCAGGAACATCTGAAGAACCTGGCGGTTGGCGGTGGTGTCATCAACCACCAGAACCGTGATCTGATTTGCTGTGTAATTTCCTGCTGGTGACGTTGCCATGAGAGATGAACCTTGAGATGTATGCGGCTGGCGCAGTCGCCCGTATCCGATTCGTTTAGTGTGTCCCGCCCACAGGCGGGGAAAGTGGCAAGTCTATCGTCGCCACCGCCTTGTTACCGCAACCAAGATATTTCAGGCTGTTGAAACTGATTTGTCTCGCCATGGCTATGCCCCGACCGTTGGGGTCAAAGGCCCTCGCGGGGTCCATTTCGAGGTAATTTCGCCAATCGAATCCGGCACCCTGGTCGCTGATATAAAAAATAATTTTCCCAGGGTCGCGCTCGATACAGACAGTTGCAAAACGTCCTTGATATTCTGGCTGGGTCAGGCGGCGCGCGATTTCATCGGCCCAGCCGCCCTCCCGATTGAGATGCGATTTCTCGGCATAGCTGATGCCGAGATTACCGTGCTCGACGGCATTCACCAGCAATTCCGACAAACCCATCGCCGCCATATCCGGCGCCGGACATAATGCGGCGAGCAAGGCGGCGAGGGCGCGCGCTTCGGCAAGCGTGGCGAAACGAAATTCGGCGTGAGAGACCAGACGCAGCGCGTCCGACTGGTGTTGCATCTGCTCCACCGTCACCGCCTGCTTCGCCTGATCCTCCATGTCGGCAAGCGCGGCGCGGATAATCGCCAGCAACGCTTTCGGCTCGTAGGGCTTGGTCAGGTAATAGTAGGCGCCGGCCTCGATCCCCTCGCGTACCTGTTCGGGCGCAGACGCCGCAGTCTGCATGATCACCGGGATGCGCTGGAAACGCCGTTCGCCCTTGATCAGGCGGAGAAACTCGATGCCGCTCATGCCCGGCATCATGCGATCCAGCACAATCAGATCGTATTTGGCGTCGGGCGCCTCAAGTTTTTCCAGTGCGCGCTCGGCGTTGAGCGTCAAGTCCAGGTCGAAGTGAGCCTCATCGAGAAATTCAGCGATGATTTCCAGATTCAGCGGTTCGTCATCGACGACCAGCAGACGCCATTTTTTCATATCTTTGTGTACTGGGTGGCAAATGTACGGCAGAACTCACGTTGATCAATTACTCACTGCGCGGCAACAGCACCTCAAAAGTAGCGCCGCCGCGGGCGTTATTGTAAGCGCGAATACTTCCCCGGTGGGTAGTCACAATCTCCTTGCAGATCGCCAGGCCAAGCCCGGTGCCGCCCGCACCGGTGCGGGTGGCGCCGCTCTGGGTAAATTTGTCGAAGACAGTCAGCAATTCGTCCTTGGGAATGCCGACGCCAGCGTCAACCACCCGCAGCCGTATCGCCGGCACCACCCCCTGGTCCTGCGCTCGCCGCCCGTTATGCAATTCCCCGGAATCAATCATGATTCTGATGCGGGACTCGGGTGGTGAGAATTTGATGGCGTTGGAGAGCAGATTGCGCACCACCTGGCTGATGCGCAGGGCATCCATGCTGGCGTAAGTATCGCCTGCCGGCGGCTCGAAGACGACATGCAGAAACTTGGAGGCGCTCAATGCCTCGAATTCACTGAGCGCTTCGCGGACAATTTCGGCCAGGTCGACCGGCTTGCGATCTATGGCCATTTTGCCGGCTTCCAGCTTGGACAAATCCAGCAGGCCGTTGATCAAGACCAGCAGACGCTCGCCGCTCATCAGGATACGGGAAAAATAACCGCTGATTTTTTCGGGGCTGGCGGTTGCCGTCTTGTCAATGCCGATGCGGGCAAAACTGAGGATGGCGTGCATCGGAGTGCGCAATTCATGCGACATATTGGCGAGAAATTCCGACTTGGCCTGGTTGGCGCTCTCCGCAGCACGCTTGGCTCTCAGCAAATCCGCCGTCTGTTCGCCCACCAATTCCTGCAAGTTGTTGCGGTGCTGCTTCAACTCTTCCCCGGCATGACGGCGTTCGGTGATGTTCTTGCCGACGCCGCTATAGCCGGTGAAGCGTCCTTCTCCATCGAACAGAGGTTCGCCGCTGATGGAGATCCAGCGCAGGTCATCCGGCCCGTCTTCGCCCTGTATCTGGTACTCAAAATCGCGGAAGGGCAGGTGTGCCTCCAGCACTGCGCGATGCGCCGCCCATTGTTCCGGTGAAAGCCTGATGGGCAAATCCCAGCGATGCAAACCGAGCACGCGTTGTGTGTCCAGACCGCCTTTGTTGGACTGGTTGCGGGGCAGCTCGACAAAACGGAACTCGCTGTCCTGTTCCCAGAACCAGTCGGACGATAGCTCGGAAAGTCTGCGGAAACGCTCTTCGCCGGCCCGTAAATCGACGGTCATCTCCCTGGCCCGGCGCAAAGCCAGTTCGCGTGATCCGGAGAGCGTCCAGGCCAGAGCGGTCAGCAGCAGCGTTATCAGGAGGCCGCTCTGTAAGGCCAGCCGGGATCGTCCATGATCGATCCTGTTTTCCAGAACCGGGGTAGAGTCGAAACTCAGTTGCCAGGCGTGGCCGCCAAAACTGAATACGCTCTCGTAATGGAACAGGCGGTTGTTACGATCCAATTTACTGTCCGAATCGAACATCAGCGATTCATTGCCAAGCGGCATGGCGGCATCGAATATGCGTACCGAAAATTCGCTCGGCAATTCTTCCGCAAAACTGGCCAGCATGAAATCCCGCACCCGGAAAGCCGCGACAACAAAGCCGGTCAAGCGCTCACGCCGCTGCTCAGGCGGCGGGTCGCTGTCGCCCCGGTAGAGGGGATGGAACATCAAGAACCCCGTTTGACCGCTACGGTCATCCTGTATCAGCCTGATTTTTCCGGACATTGCGGTACGCGCTTGATCACGCGCAGCATCCATGGCTGCGCGCCGCAGCGCATGCGTCGCCATGTCGTAGCCCAGCGCGCGCAGATTCAGTGGAGTTTCCGGAAAAACATATTCCACCAACTGATAGTAAGGGCGCGCACCGTGGGGAAACGCTGTGTAATTCGCCTGACCTTCGGCGCGATGGGAGGCGATAAACTGCGGCAAATCATCCGCCGCGACGCGCGACGAATAAGCCAGTGCCTGTATGCCGGGATAGACCTGGGGAAGATCAAGCTTGTCGACAAATGTGTTCCACTTTTTGCGCGTCATGCCGCCGGCTGCCCGATGGAAAGCGCCAGCGGCCCGCAATGTCTCGTCGTAGGCGCGCAACCGGCTCTCCAGCAGGGAGATGGCCGCATCGGCGGTATGTTCGAAATCGCGGCGCGCCTCGATAACTTCACCCGCCGCCAGCCAGCGCCAGGCCAGTACCGTGACTGATCCCGCGAACAGGAAAACCAGCGCGGCGATCCACACCGGGTGAAAGGCGAGAAGACGCTCCCGCCAGGCTCTCATTCCTGGAAACGCGATCAAAAAAGTCCCGTCGAAACTTGGCCGGCGCAGCATGCCCGGCGCATCGGTTGAAATTGAGCTATAGCGGGGTTATGCGGTTCCGGCTGAGCCGGAGTCAGGCGCAGCCGGTACCGCTATTTTCCTTGACGCCCAGTTTAACTAACAGCATGTCGAGCGGACAGAACCTGGTGAACCCGCTTTGAAACAGGTTGGCGCCGACAAACAACGTCAGCCACAACCAGTAATGGCTGACAAACAGTGGGCTGCCTTCGACGCCAAGCGCGAGCGAAAGCATAACAAAAAAGCCGGCGACGATACGTACGATTTGATTGACGGTCATAATTTTTCCTTGAGTAAGTTTAAGTTGCCGCGCATCGCGGCGTAATAGAGAACCGGAATCACCACCAGTGTCAGCACGGTGGAGACCAGGATGCCGAAAATCAGCGCCAGCGCGAGCCCGTTGAAGATTGGATCGTCGAGGATGAACAAGGCCCCCAGCATGGCCGCCAGGCCGGTTAGCACAATGGGCTTGGCGCGGACGATGGCGGACTGGATCACCGCTTCGGCAAAGCCCTTGCCTTCGGCTACTTGCTGGTTGATGAAATCCACCAGCAGGATCGAATTGCGCACGATGATGCCGGCCAGGGCGATCATGCCGATCATCGAAGTTGCGGTAAATTGCGAACCGAACAGCGCATGGCCGGGCATCACGCCGATGATGGTGAGCGGGATCGGCGCCATGATGATGAGCGGCACAAGATACGATTTAAATTGCGCCACCACCAGCAGGTAAATCAGCACCAGGCCCACGGCATAAGCGATGCCCATGTCGCGGAAAGTTTCATAGGTCACCTGCCATTCGCCGTCCCATTTGAGGCTGTAACCGGCGTAGGGATCCTGCGGCTGCTTGATGAAGTATTCGCCCAGCGTGCCGCCGCCGGCCACCTTGGTCAACGGCAGGTTCTTGAGCCGGGCGCGAATTTCGAACATGCCGTACAACGGCGAATCAAGTTTGCCGCCCATGTCGCCGGTGACGTATACCACTGGCAGCAGGTCCTTGTGGTAAATCACCTGTTCGCGCGGCTGCATGCGTGCTTCAGTCACCTCGGAGATCGGCACCAGATGGCCGTCGCGGGAACGCACCAGCAATTTCAGCAACTGGTCGATCGAGTTCTGTTTTTCCGCCGGCAGGGTGATGCGTACCGGGATTTCGTATTTTGCATCGCCATCATGCACCGGCGTCACATCCTCGCCAGCCAGCCCCAGGCGCACCACATCAACGATGTCCTGCTGCGCCACGCCCAGCAGCGCTGCTTTGCTTTGCATCACATGCAGGACGATTTTCTGCGCCGGAGCGGAACTGCTGTCGTCGACCCCGATAATGTCGGCGGAGTTTTCGAACTGCTGGCGCACCAGTTTCGCCACGGCGATCTGGCCGGCGTAGTCGGGGCCATAAATTTCGGCGACGATCGGCGAGAGCACCGGCGGTCCCGGCGGCACTTCCACCACCTTGACGTTGCCGCCGTATTTGCGGGCGATGGTTGTCAGTGCGGCGCGCACCGCCACCGCAACCTCGTGACTCTGGCGATGACGATGTTTCTTGTCGGCGAGGTTGACCTGGATGTCGCCCATCTCCGAATTGGTGCGCAGATAGTATTGACGCACCAGGCCATTGAAGTTGATGGGACTGGAGATGCCGGCGTAAGCCTGGTAATCGCTGACTTCCTCCACCGTCGCCAGATGCTCGCCAAGCGCGCGCAGCACCTTGGCGGTATCTTCCAGCGGTGTGCCGACCGGCATGTCGAGCACGACTTGAAATTCACTTTTGTTGTCGAAAGGCAGCATTTTCATTACCACCAGTTTGACCGCCACCAGCGACACCGAAGCAAGAATCGCCACCAGTAAGCCGATCCACAGTTTGCGCCGGGCGCGCTTGCCGCTGTTCTCGTCGAGAAAGGGCGTGAGCACGCGGCGGAACAGTCGCTCCAGCTTTCCCGCGCGCTGCTCGCCAGCCGGCGCAACATGTTGACCATGCCCATCCTTGCCGCCCAGCAACTTCAAAGCCAGCCAGGGCGTAATGATGAAGGCGATGGCCAGCGAGATGAACATGCCCATCGAGGCGTTGATCGGGATCGGGCTCATGTAGGGGCCCATCAGTCCGCTCACGAAAGCCATCGGCAAAAGCGCCGCGATCACCGTGAGGGTAGCGAGTATGGTCGGCCCGCCGACTTCATCCACCGCCAACGGGATGATCTGCCAGAGAGGTTTCCCCGGCGCCAGCGTATGCCAGCGGTGTATGTTCTCGACCACCACTATGGCGTCGTCGACAAGAATGCCGATGGAAAAAATCAGCGCGAACAGCGACACGCGGTTGAGGGTAAAGCCCCACGCCCAGGAAGCAAACAGCGTCGACGCCAGCGTCAGCGACACCGCCACGCCGACGATCACCGCCTCGCGCCTGCCTAGCGCCAGCAGCACCAGCAGCACTACGAAAGCGGTGGCGAAAATCAGCTTGCCGATCAGCTTTTGCGCCTTATCGGTGGCCGTCTCGCCATAATTGCGCGTCACGGTAAACTCGACGCCTTCGGGAATCACCATACCTTTCAATGCCTGGGCGCGGGCGATTACCGCCGAGGCGACATCGGCGGCGTTCACTCCGGGTTTTTTCGACACCGACAGCGTCACGGCGGGAAACTCTCCCTGCACGCTGATGCCTTTGGTCTTGGCTGCGGCGCCCGTGCCGAACCAGACGTAACTCGACGGTTGATCCGCGCCGTCGATGACGCCGGCCACATCCGACATGAATACCGGCTTGCCTGCATGCACCCCCACCACCAGCCGTTTGACGTCGCCAGCCGACTCGATGTAGGTGCCGGTCTGCACCAGCATTTCCTGGTTGCCGCTGACCAGGTTGCCGGACGGCTGCGAAGCGTTCGAGACTTGCAGGGCCGCCTTGAGATCCTGCGCGGTAACGCCGTAAGCATTCATCCGCTCGGAATCCATGACGACGCGAATCACATGGCCGGGTCCGCCGATGGTGACCACGTCGCGCGTGCCGGCAATCCGCTTGAGATCAATCTCGGCCGCGCGCGCCACCTGCTGCAACTCGAAGGCCGACTTGGCGGAATCGGGGCTCCAGAAAGTCAGCGTGACGATGGGTACATCGTCAATGCCCTTGGGCTTGATGATCGGGTCGAGCACCCCGAGATTCGGCGAGACCCAGTCACGATGGGAGTTGATGGTGTCATACAAACGCACCAGCGCCTGGATCGGGTCTTCGCCGACTACATACTGCACGGTAATCACCGCCATGCCGGGGCGCGATACCGAGTAAACATGTTCGATGCCGGAAATGCGCGACAGCACCTGCTCCGCCGGGCGCGCCACCAGCGCCTCGACATCCTTGGCCGAAGCGCCGGGAAACGGGATGAACACGTTCGCCATGGTCACATTGATCTGCGGCTCTTCCTCGCGCGGTGTCACCAGCACGGCAAACGCGCCCAGCAACAGCGCGATCAGTGCGATCAGCGGTGTCATCGAGTTGCGCAGAAAAAATTCGGCGATGCGGCCTGAAAGTCCCATATCTGTTCCGTATATCCTAAAAAATACGGGGCGCGGACGAAAGCCCGCGCCCCGCGTGCCTGTCGGTGCTTACTTGTCTTTGAGTTTCATGATGCCCAGCGCGCTCATCACCATTTTCTCGAACACATGCTCGCTGGTACCCTTCTTCATTTTGCGCATGAAATATTTTTCGAAGGCGACTTTGGCCAGATGCACCCACTTGCCTTCTGAAAACCAGTTCACATTGCGCGGCGGAATCTGCGGCAGGGCCACGAAGCAAGCGCCGGTATCGCCGAAATCGGCCAGGCAGACGGCATTCCAGGTGGCCTTGTGGCTGGGCGCCTTGCCATTCAGCTCATCGCGGATATTGTGCACCGTGGCGCTGACCATGGACTCGATCATATAGCCGGTTTTCGGCGCACCGGTCGGCACCGGTGTGGCTTCCACCGGCGGAATGGCAACGCAGACACCGACCGCATAGATGTTCTTGAATTTCGGGTTGCGCTGGTGCGCGTCGATCAGGATAAAGCCGCGCGGATTGGCCAAGCCTTCGATGCCGATCACCGCATCCACGCCCTTGAAAGCCGGCAGCATCATCGAGTATTTGAATTCCAGCACATGCTCCTTCTTCGGCGTGCCGTCCTCGTTGTGCTCGGTGACGTACATCTTGCCGGCCTCGACCTTGGTGGTCTTGGCGTTGCAGATCCATTTGATGTGGCGGTCGCGCATGATCGACTCGATCAAGCCCTTCGAGTCGCCCACGCCGCCCAGGCCGAGATGACCGATGTAAGGCTCGGCAGTGACGAAGGTCATCGGCACCTTGTCACGGATTTTGCGTTTGCGCAGATCGGTGTCCATGATCATTGCAAACTCGTAGGCCGGGCCATAGCAGGAAGCCATCTGCACCGCGCCGATCACCACATGACCGGGATTCTTGACGAATTCCTGCCAGCCTTTTTCCGCCTCGACCGCATGGTCGACATGGCAGATCGAATGCGTGTGTCCGTTCGGCCCCAGCCCTTCAACTTCCTCGAAAGCCAGCTTGGGTCCGGTGGCGATCACCAGGTAGTCATAGTCGACCGTGCGTCCATCATCCAGCTCGATCTGGTTTTTTTCCGGGTGTACCCTTTTCGCCCCGACGCCGATGAAATCGATGTTTTTCTTCGCCAGCACCGGCGCGATTTCCAGTTCTATGTCGTCGCGTTTGCGCCAGTCCACCGCCACCCAGGGGTTGGAGGGTACGAAATGGAACTTCGGGTTGTTGGAGATCACCGTCACCTTGTCGCCGGGACGCACGCTTTCACGCATTTCATAGGCCATCGGCATGCCGCCGATGCCCGCCCCGAGTATTACGATATGAGCCATGTTATTGCCCTCCTCCATGATAGGTTGATTACCTTGGGAATATCAGTTACCGGCTTCTAAATTGTACGACTTTGAGCCGTGCCTTGGAGCGATAAGCGTTGGGATCCATACTGTGTAAATTAAGTTTCTGATGGATTGCCCTCGGCGTAAGCCCCAAGGATTTTGCCACTTCGCTGACATTGCCACTGAATCGGGTAAAGGCTTCCCTGAGGATCAGAACCTCCACATGTTCAGCCGCGCGACGCTTGGCCTCTTTGAGGGACTGGTCAAAGGGTTGCCCGGTACTTGCCGACGCGGTATTTTCGTTTTCAGTTTTCGGCAACTGCACAACGTACAAAACAGGGCCGGGTGAGAACAAAAACGAGCGCTCCAGCACGTTCTCCAGTTCACGCACGTTTCCGGGCCAGTCATAACTCATTACCTGCTCGATTGCCTCCGCGCTCAATGCCTTGACGGGTTTGTCGTACTTCACGGAGAGCTGGGCAAGGATGTGATTGACCAGTGGCGGCAGATCCTCCCGCCGTTCGCGTAACGGCGGCAGAACAATCGGCACTACGTTAATCCGGTAGTAGAGGTCTGCCCGGAAAGTACCCTCGGCAATGAATTTATCCAGCCGGATGCTGGCCGCAGCAATTACCCGAACATCTGCGGATAGGCGCTGCTTGCCGCCCACTCGCTCAAACTCACCGTCTTGCAGCACCCGCAAAAGACGCACTTGAGCGGCAAGCGGCAAGGAATCGATCTCGTCAAGAAACAGGCTGCCGCCCTCTGCCTGTTCGAACAGTCCGTGGTGGACTTCGTAGGCGCCGGTAAACGCACCGCGCTCATGTCCGAAGAGTGTGGTCTCGACCAGATTTTCGGGTATAGCGCCGCAGTTCACAGCGACGAAATTCCGGTTCCAGCGTTCGCTCAAGGCATGGATGCGGCGGGCAATGACCTCCTTGCCCACGCCGGTCTCCCCGGTGATCAGCACGGTCGCAGTGGTCGGCGCCACCACATTCACCGTCTCCAGCGCCTCGAGCATGGCCGGCGACTTTGCCACAATGGGCGGATGATTCAGATTATTACTCGTACGGGCGCCGCACCAGGCTACCCGATCGTGCTTTCCGATAGCGATGCTGGCTTTTGCTGAGGCTGATCGACCGCGTATGATCTCCTGTTCGCGGTGGTATTCGTCCCCTTCTAAGGCAGCGGCCTTCTCGGAATCGGTATAGATGCGCGCCTCGCAAATTCCATCTCCGGCGGCAATGCGTTTATCCAGGATCACCTTGGCATAGCCAAAGTTACGTGCCGCAATCCCGCCGAAAACGCTGGACGTCATTCTGCAAAGTTCAGGGGCCTGGGTTACGGCCTCCCCAAACGGGCAGCGCGTGTTGACCACCCGCACCACGCCCGGTTCGCTTGATGCACGGGAAAAATTTCCGCCGATCTTATTCTTGATTTCCACAATCATGTCTGCATACTTACCATGATCCAAGGGACCGTCTTGCGCAAACTCTTGGCGATACGCGGTCTCAAAGCAGCCGCTTGCGGTGAGGCCGAGTTGTTCGATGTATTTCAGGCGTTCATTACCTTTGCCGCCACCCCTCTTCGCGCTGACCTCGACACTCTGGGCAACAAAGGTTTGCAAAAACAGGATGGGATTAAGATGGGAAAAAATCTTATCGGTCATATTAGTTCTCCTCAAATCCGACGCCGCTCCGTATGCCCTGCGTTGTTGCGTACTGGATTTATCCGCCTAGACTACGCCAAAAGATCGATTGCGTTCAAGAATGTTGAGGATGTCCGCATCCGCATCCAGGCCCGTGTATATGTTTTTCCTGGCCTGGTTTCGGCTGAAGCGAGCGCATCGCCAGATCACGACCACGCGCCATATTGCCATGCATCGCCGGGGCAGAGAGGATCACCTTCTCGGTCACCCCCCCACATAGCGGGCAATCCGGGTCAAGCGTATTGATTGCATGATGTGCTTCGAATCGCTGCTTGCATTGCGTACACAGGTAATCATACGTTGGCATTCTGAGCTCCCATCCGTTGTGTTGTTGCATTTCACATAAATACCAGGACGTGGGCGGCCTGTCAGCCAAGCGCCCACGTTTCCTCGACTCTCTCTTCGACCTAGCTCCAGCGTGGCGGTTGCTTCCCTTTGACGCCGAATGGCGCAGAGGTGACATCCGTTCTTGCCCGTTTTTCAGCATCCCGTGTCGGAGCTCTCAAGCGTCGCGTCTCAACCTCCCAGACCCAGCCGCTAATCACCGTGCCTTTGGGGATGAGGGGATGTTTTTTGAATGCTTCTACGGTCTTCATACAGGTTTCGTCCACGTCGTCCATCATCCCGATCCACTTGGCAAATGCGCCTTTTTCCAGCTTGAGTTCCGGCAGCGTTGGGTCCATCGGAATATTGTCAGTATCGATCCCTTTGCTGCGTAACATCTTCTCCAGGTCGGTTGCATTCGCTGACAACATTCCACACTGCGTATGCTGCACGATGACAATTTCCGTAGTGCCAAA
>JACQAO010000040.1 GCA_016194935.1 Betaproteobacteria bacterium | reverse complement strand
CTGGAGCGTATGGTTTGTATCATGGGAACGACGGATAAATCAGGAGCGCCAGTTTACTCTTTCGCCGCCAGAAATCTCAGCGCATGTTGTAGACAGGCTCGCAGCGCACTTCCGTCTTCACCGAGTTGGCGATAAAGCACTCGGCATGAGCACGGTGGTGCATTTTTTCGATCTCCGCACGTTCGGGAATTCGCTCGCCGGAGAATATTACTTCAGGCCGCAAGGTCACCACCGACATGAACAGCTTGCCCTCGGTATTCTTTTCCATGATGCCGATGGCCTGGTCAAAATACCGATCAACGCGAAATTTTTTCTTCCCCGCAATGTCGAGAAACCATAGCATGTGGCAACTTGATAGCGACGCGACAAAGGCTTCCTCAGGGTCGACTGCGGCGGGGTCGGAATACGGCAGCGGCACCACATGCGGCGACGAAGAGCCAGGCACTTCCACCCCGCCGTCGAAGCGCAGCAGATGTTTGCGGCTGTAGCGATTATCGAGGAAATTCTGTTCTCCCCGTGACCAAATAACTTCCGTTGCGTACTGGGCCATGCGGGCGCTCCTTGGTTATGGCTTATCCGTCGCGCGGATGCGGTTCACAAAATTGCTTCCACCAGAAGTCGTTCGATGCCATGAGCCGCCAGAACTCACGCACCACTTCCACTGGATTGGCAAAATTATCAGGGATCGTCGGCATAGCGTTAACTTTTCGCTGATCGCTCAACCAGCCGGGCATACATTGTCAAATGCCATTGTCTTATGTTGAGGGCTTGCGTCCGGAGGCGGGAACGCATCCTTAAAGGTAAATGCCCGCGCCGTTGGACCGCATGCTTTCAGGTGCGCTATGCGTTCAGCAGCCTCGGACACCGGGGGGCGGTGGCCGCGCGGTACCCACCACAACACCGCGTAGGCTTCTGAAATGCGCTCGAACCACTCGCGGCGCCTGCGCAGGATATCCACATGGGCAGACTTGAACACAAAGGCATGCAGCGCCTCGACGCTTTCCCAAACCGACATATTGACCAGGATATTTTCGCCGAAAGGACGAATCGCCGTAGCATCCCCATCCTCATCCTTCAGCCGCCATACGAAACCCGGTGACTCTTCTGCGAGTGCGTTAATACGCTCAAGATTGGCAACGAAATCGGCCATCAGCGGCGACTCCAGCGAGTCTTTCATCGCCGCGATATTCAGTTGAGCAAGTTGGTGATGAGACATCGTGGCCCCTAATGTTTGAAATCATCAGCCTGTGTAGCCTCATGCGCAGACCCGGTGGGTAATTTGCTTGGCGCGATATTGCCATCCCGGTTAAGCCTGCGGGAGAACAGGAATTGCGGGACAAGCATGAAAGCCAGGATCATTACAGCAAGCACACCGACAAAAATTGCAGGAAGCTCCCAAACAGGCGAATCTGCAAATTTGGCGAACAGTATTCTTGAAAGAGCCTGCCCCGCAAGCGCCCCACCGAAGCCGGCTACGACGCTGACGAGAATAATGCGCAATGTGATGGGAGACTTGTTCATGGGATGGTGCTCTCCAGTGGGTGGCCGTTTTCTACATAACCTGCACTCGCGCGACCAGAAAACAACTGCATGGGGATGAAAGAGATACCGTTCGCTTCAATCTTCGGCCCGGCTGGTTCAAACCCGAATTTCTCGTAGACCGGCAGCGCGACTAGACTCGAATTGACGGTGAAGACCCCGATTGTTCGCTCCGGGTCCACAGTCGTCAGCGCTGCCAGCCAGAGCGCTCGCCCGATGCCACGGCGCTGGAAGCTGCGTTCAATAAACAGATGGAAGAGGTGAGTGCGGTCGCGTAATGCCACCACGCCAACAAGCTTTGACTCGCAGAACGTAGTGAGGTAGGTATACCTTGGATTTGCGATGTAGCCGGCTTCCGCTTCAGGGGACGTAGAAGCAAGGTATGGCTCGATGCCGCAACCGTCCGGGTGAGCTGAGACATCCCCGTCGAAGCTGCGTATCAACGCACTGATGGCGGCTGCGTCTTCAACCACGGCGGGATGAATTTGCATCAACGCATACCTTTCACATATTTTTCTTTCTGCAATGACCGTTAAAACCGCAAAGAGTCCAAGCCATCCTGCAAAAACTCCTGGAATTTTTCTGCCGCAGCGGTTTGCGCGACGGGTCCGCGGCAGAGCCAAATGCCAATCTCCGGCAACACGGGTAGTCCATCAGGCTTGCCGAGATACCGCATGGCGCTCTCTCGCTGTATCACAACTCTGGCGGTGACCCCCAGATCGGCCTTCACCGCAGCCAGCAGGTTACCCACGTTGGTCGCCGTATAGGAAACACGCCAGGAAGCTTCCGCGTCATTTAAGGCGCGCAAGGCAAACTCGCGGTACATGCAGGGGGATTCAAACAGCACCAGCGGCAACGGAGCATTTGTTGGCAAGCTGTATTCAGCGCCGCAAATCCACATCACCGGGTAGCGCTTTAACAGAGTAGCGCCGGCGACATCCTTGGGACTGAACGCCAACGCCAGGTCAAGGTCGCCATTTTTTACCGAAGCCACCAGATCGGTATTGCGGCTGGATCGGACATACAGCGAAATTTTCGGGTGTCCCTGCACGAAACGCTTGAGGACGGCTGGCAGTATTGTCTGGGAGATGTCTTCAGGGGCGCCGATGCGCAGGTTTCCCTCGATGGCAGTGCGCTTGACCGCCATCGCGGCTTCGTCGTTCAGGGCCAGCAGTTTTCTGCCATAGGTGATCAGCAGCTCAGCCTGAGCGGTCAGCACCATCTGCCGCCCTTGTCGCTGGAACAATACTTCGCCGAGATGCTCCTCAAGTCGGCGCATCCGCAGGCTGACTGTCGGCTGGGTTTGATGCAGCAGCACGCCGGCCCGCGCAAATCCGCCGGTGTCGGCAATCGCAATCAGGGTACGCAGGAGACCAAGATCCAGATTCATGTTCATGGATACATAATGAATGAAAATGTATTTAAGGTAAATAACTAATATTGGACCATATTGCAATGCGCAATACGCAATACGCCCGCTCCGGTCAGCATGATCGGGTTATCATCCGCCTGAATGGCAACCGTTGGTGACGGAGGATATGACATGAAGCCGGGCAGATTGATTGCGCCACTGCTGACGTTGGTTCTGATTTTCAGCGCGCCGATCAGCCGCGCGGAGATGAGCGAAATAAAAATCGCCGAAGGGCTCGGCCTGGTCTATCTGCCGTTGTACTTGATGCGCGATCACAAACTGATCGAGAAGTACGCCAGGAGCGAACATCTGGACAATCTCAAGGTCGACTGGGTGAGGCTTTCCGGTGGCACGATGATGAACGACGGCCTGTTATCCGGCAGCTTGCAGATTGCCTCGGGCGGTATCACGCCGTTGATCGTGGCGTGGGCGAAGACCGCCAACAGCCCCCAGGAAATCAAGGGAGTCAGTGTATTCAGCTCCAGCCCCGTGGTGCTTTTGACCCGCAATCCGGCGGTCAAAAGAATCGAGGATTTCACCGGCAAAGATAAAATCGCCATGCCGGCGGCGAAGCTGGGGGCGCAGTTCATCGTATTGCAAATGGCGGCGGAAAAAGCGTTCGGCGTCGGCCACCACGACCAGTTGGACAAGCTGACGGTGTCCATGTCCCATCCCGACGCCACGGCGGCGCTGCTCGGCGGCGTCAGCGAGGTTAACAGCCATTTTTCGGCAATGCCTTTCATGTACCAGGAGCTGGCAGATCCCGCTATCCACAGCGTACTGAGTTCCGACGATGTGTTCGGTGGCCCCGGCGTTTTTGCCCTCATGTGGACCACTACGGAGTTCTACAGAAAAAATCCAAAAATCTACGGCGCCATTATCAAGGCGCTGGACGAGGCGATAGACATTATCCATAAGGACAAGGTTGCTGCGGCGCAGTCCTATCTGAAGATATTCAATTCCAAAGAGAGCGTCGAGGAAATCGTCTCCGTGCTGAATAAACCGGAATTGCAGTTTTCCACGACCCCAACAGGCATACAGAAATATACCGACTTCATGTATCGAACCGGCACCATCAAGTTAAAACCAGCTTCCTGGAAAGACATGTTCCTGCCCAACAATGACAAACTGCCGGGGAATTAAGAAATGCCGTCACGCCCAAGGCGCATCCGAGAAGTAATCTGACTGGAGGATAAAACCATGAAACCGAGCAAACTGATTGCACCGCTGCTGGCGTTGGTTCTGATTTTCAATGCGCCGGTCAGCCGGGCGGAAATGGGCGAAATAAAAATCGCCTATGGCCCCAGCATAGGGTTTCTGCCGATGTATGTGATGCGCGATTACAAGCTGATCGAAAAATACGCCAGGAGCGAACAACTGGGCGATCTCAAGGTTGACTGGGTGATGGTCTCCGGCGGCGCCATGATGAACGATGGTTTGTTATCCGGCAGCTTGCAGATTGCCTCTGGCGGCATCACGCCGCTGATCGTGGCGTGGGCGAAGACCGCCGGCAGTCCCCAGGAAATCAAGGGGGTCAGCGTCATCAGCTCCAGTCCCATGCTGCTGTTGACCCGCAATCCTGCGGTCAGGAAAATCGAAAACTTTACCAACAAGGACAAAATCGCCATGCCTGCAGCGAAGCTGGCGCCGCAGTCTATCGTGCTGCAAATGGCGGCGGAAAAGGCCTTCGGCCCCGGCCACCACGACCAGTTGGACAAGCTGACGGTGTCCATGTCGCATCCTGACGCCACCGCCTCACTGCTGGGTGGCGTCAGCGAAGTGAACAGCCATTTTTCCACGCCGCCTTTTACTTACCAGGAACTTGCTGACCCCTCGATTCACGTCGTATTGAATTCCGACGAGGTGCTGGGAGGTCCGGGGGTTCTGGCGGTGATGTGGGCCACCACGGATTTCTACATGAAAAATCCGAAGGTATATAGCGCCATCATCAAGGCGCTGGACGAAGCGATGTCCATTATCAGCAGGGACAAGGCGGCTGCGGCGCAGTCCTATCTGAAGCTGTATAACTCGAAAGAAAGTGTCCAGGAAATTGTGGCGATGCTGAATAAGCCTGACTTGCTATTTTCCACGACACCCAAAGGCATCCAGAAATACTCCGACTTCATGTACCGAACCGGTACCATCAAAGTAAAACCAGCCTCCTGGAAAGACATGTTCCTGCCCAACAACGACAAACTGCCGGGGAATTGAAGACTACAGACCCGTATCGTCAAAACCTCTGACGAAGGGAAGCTCAGACCGCCTTGTTGTGACCGGCCTGCCCTGCCCGCAGCTTGGCCTGCAGGTCGCGCAAGGCGGTGCGTAATCCTTCTTCGATGACCGGGTGGTAGAAGGGCATTTCCAGCATCTGCGCGACAGTCATTTTATTTTGCAGCGCCCAGGCCAGCAGATGCGCCAGATGCTCGGCCTCGGGCGCCAGCATTTCCGCGCCCAGCAAGCGGCCTGTGACAATATCCGCGTAGACATGCAGCAGCCCTTGGTTTCTGAGCAGCACGCGCGCACGGCCCTGATCCTCGAAACTCACCTGCCCGGTGGCGTAGCTGCCGGGCTTCAAGGAATGAAATCCGCCCCCCACGATGCCGATCTGCGGATCGGTAAACACCACACTGATGGGCGCGCGGCGCTGACCTGAAGGCTGCTCCTGTCCCAGCGCGAGGTGCGCGGCATTCTTGCCGGCGATGTGTCCTTCGTCTGAGGCCTCATGGAGTAACGGGATGAAGTTGCTGGCATCGCCCGCGATGAAAATTGTGCTGTCGCCGCTTGTGCTCGTGCACCGGGTGGTCGCCGGGTCGAACGATGGCACGCCTTTGGCGTCGAGTCGCAGCGTGGTCTGGTCGAGACCGATGTCCGTCACATTCGGCGCGCGACCGGTGGCGGCCAGGACATAATCGAAGTGCTGGGTTTCTTCGGAACCATTTGATCCAGTGCGACGAATCACAACGCCGTCGCCGTCGCGCTGAATATCGACAACCTGCGCATCCGGCTCCAGGGTGAACTCCGCGCTGAAAGCGGCAATCGCGTACGCCAGTATCTGCGGATCGCCGATGGGGCCGACCCGACCGCCGCGACCAAGCACGGCGACACGGACACCCAGGCGATGCAGCGCCTGGCCCAGTTCCAGGCCGATGATCCCCGGACCCATCACCGCCACGGCTTTGGGGAGATCGTGCCAGTTGAACACATCGTCGTTGATGATCAGCCGGTCGCCCAGGGTTTTGAATGAATCCGGGTAGGTTGCGTGCGAGCCTGTAGCGATGACGATACTTTTGGCTTCGATGCGCGTATGCGTGTCGACCGTCAGCGTATGGTTATCCACGAACCGCGCATGACCGCGAATCCGATCCGCAGCAGGAAATTCCTGTACATCGCGCAGCACGAAACCGACAAAACGGTCGCGTTCGCTTCTCACGCGATCCATCACCGCGCGGCCATCGATGCGGACAACACCATCGGCCTGGACGCCAAAGCCCGGCGCCCTGGCGACGGCGTGGGCGGCCTCGGCGGCTGCAATCAGCAGCTTGCTCGGCATGCAGCCCACGCGCGCGCAGGTAGTGCCATATTCACCGCCTTCAATCAGCACCGTGTTCGCCCCCGCCGACTTGGCGGCATGGTACGCGGTCAGGCCCGCAGTGCCTGCGCCGATCACCGCAACGTCAACTTGCATGGTTTTCATGGGGACTTTCCTTTAAGGAATGAATAGCAGAGGCATCTTTTAGATACAAATATTTCCACCGTCCGTGCGTTACCGCGCATAACACTTGCCTCAAGGCAATTCCAGCTATCATGAAGTCCTGACGGCAACGCGAATAAATCATGCTGCATATACCCCCACCCCATGAGACTCACTGAAATTCTACTCGCCTGGCTCGGCTATTTCGCGCTGCATTCACTGCTGGCGGCCACCACCATCAAAGCCTGGGTTGAACGCCATTGGCCGCGTTTGATGCCCGGCTACCGGATGGTTTTCAATCTCATTGCCACGCTGGCGCTGGCGCCGGTTGTTTGGCTGGTCTATAGCGCCGAGGGTGCATGGCTCTGGCAATGGCAGGGAAACTGGGCCTGGGTGGCCAACGGCGCCAGGCTGGCGGCGATTCTCTGTTTCCTCGCCTCGACGCGCTACTACGACATGAGCGAATTTCTGGGGCTCAGCCAACTGCGGGCGCACGACAATGTTGTCCCGCTGAGCTACACCATTTCGCCATTCCATCGTTTTGTTCGGCATCCCTGGTACAGCATTGCCCTTGTGCTGATCTGGACCGGCAACATGAACGGGCCGCTGCTGGTCACGGGACTGGCAATCACCGCTTATCTGTTCGTCGGCTCGAAGCTGGAAGAGCGGAAGCTGATAGCCAGCTACGGGGAAAGCTACCGCAAGTACATGGCGGCGGTGCCGGGACTGATCCCGCTGCCCTGGAAGTATCTGAGTGCCGATGATGCCAAGGCGCTCAGCCAGTAGAAGTTGCGCTGAAGGAAAGTACATAGTCTTTCCTTGTCTTTGCTTACACTTCCTTGCGATAATCCTCCGATGCCCGCCGCCCTTCCTTTGCGACACTTCCTGCTGGCGCTGGCTGTCGTTGCCGTGTGGGGCAGCAACTTCGTAGTCATTAAAGTTGCGCTCGGACACCTGCCGCCGTTGCTGTTTGCCACGCTGCGTTTTTCCCTTGCGCTGGTGCCGGCGATTTTTTTCCTGCCGCGCCCGACGGTAAGCTGGGGCAATCTTGCGTTGTATGGAATACTCATCGGCGTAGGCCAGTTCGGGCTGCTCTACATCGCCATGAATGGTCACGTCTCGCCGGGCATCGCCTCGCTGGTGATTCAGGTGCAGGTGTTCTTCACCATCGGCCTGTCGATGCGGCTGGCCGGCGAGCGGGTGCATATTTTCCAATGGCTCGCGCTGCTGCTGGCGACCAGCGGCATCGCAGTGATCGTCCTGCATACCGACGGCACTACCACCATCCCCGGACTCGCACTGGTATTGGTCGCCGCGCTGTCATGGGCCGGCGGGAACATCACCGCCAAACAAGGCATGCCCGCCAATATGCTCTCCTATGTGGTCTGGTCCAGCGCCTTTGCCGTGCCGCCGTTGTTCGCGTTATCGCTGACGCTCGAAGGCTGGGACGCCATATTGGCCGGCGTGCGCCACGCGGATGCCGCCACCTGGGCTGCCGTGGCCTGGCAGGCGTGGGGGAATACCTTATTCGGCTATGCGGCATGGGGCTGGCTGCTGGCCCGCCACCCCGCCGCGACCATCACGCCGATGGCGTTGCTGGTGCCGGTTTTCGGCATGAGCGCCGCCGCACTCTGGCTGGCTGAAACGCTGCCGGCCTGGAAGCTGGCCGCCGCCGCGCTGGTGATGGGCGGCCTGGCTGTGAATCTTTTATGGCCGCGTCTGCGCTCCATGCTGCTTGCCCGCGCCAGGCGGCCATGAGCGCACCCAACAAGCCGCGCGTCCATACCGTCCGCGTCGGCGACACTCAAATACTTGCTCGGGGCCGCCGCCAGAGCAAGCTGCGCGACCCCTATCATCTGGTGCTGTCCTTGAGCTGGCCGAGATTTTTCGGCGCCCTGGTGCTCGCCTTTATTCTCATGAATCTGATTTTCGGCGCGGCCTACTGGCTGCTGCCCGGCAGTGTAGCCAACGCCCGCGCGGGAATATTCCTCGATTATTTTTTCTTCAGCATCGAAACTCTTGCCACCGTTGGCTACGGGGCCATGTCGCCCGCCAGCCTGAGCGGACACATTGTCGCTTCGGTGGAAATTCTCACCGGCATGGTCGGCATCGCCCTGATTACGGGTCTGGTGTTCGCGCGTTTTTCCAAACCCACGGCACGCATATTGTTCAGTCAACGCGCCGTGCTGCGCGAGTTCGAGGGCCAGCGCGTATTGATGTTGCGGATTGCCAACGAACGCTATAACCGCATCATGGAGGCCACCGCCACGCTGTCGCTGGTGCGCGTCGAAACCAGCCCGCAAGGCGAGAGCTTCCTGCGGATTCACGACTTGAACCTGATCCGCCAGCGCACACCGGTATTTGCCCTGACCTGGACTCTGATCCACCCTATCGATCAGCACAGTCCGCTGCACGGCCTCAATGCGGCTCAATTGGCCGCCAGTCATTCCCGTATCCTGGCCTCCGTCACCGGCCATGACGAGACCATGTCAACTCCAGTTCATGCCAGCAGCAACTACGAAGCCGAGGATCTGGTGTTCGATGCGCGCTTCGTGGATATTCTGAGCATGACGCCGGAAGGCGAACGGCTGGTCGACCTGACGCGCTTTCACGACATCGAAGCCATGTAAGCAACTCAGTGCTTGTTGGTGTCTTCCTTGTTGTAGGCGCTAAACGGCGTGGTGGGTACAGTTGCCCCTACAGCGATCAAGGCATAGCCCTTGTTCTGCCAGTAGGTCAGCGCATAGGGGCCGGCGGGGATGACCGTGACAAATCCATCCAGATCTTCTGCCTTGAAACCCAGTGCGGCAGCATCGTTCTTGCATATCTCGAAGCGGACGCCTTGCTTGGCCAGGCTGGCGGCGCGGTCAACGATGTCCTTGTATTTTGAATAATTCTTTTTCGCCCAGAGGACTACTTCCGGGCCGTGGGAAACAATGACGACCTTGATCGGGTCAAGTTCATGGGGGCCGTATTCCTCGGTCGCCTTCAGTAAGGCCGCGACATTGTTGAAGACAAAACCCACAGTCTTCGGATCCTGAAAATTGAAATCCCAAACCGCTTTGAGTTGTTTCAACTGGTCGATGTCGGCATAGCTGCTTTCTTTGGCCGAGCCGTAGGGAGCGGCGGGGTTGCCTCCATCCGCAAACGCCAGGCCGCACATCCCCAGCAAGGCAATCAGGGCAGTCTTTTTCAGCAAGTTAGCGCAGGTCATCATTGTCTCCGTTTTATGTTGTGAAAGAAATGCGGGCATTACTCCAGCGCAAGTTTGGCGCTGCTGTACTGTACTACATCCGAAGTGCCATGGAAATTTACGCTGTCCTGCCGATGCGCAAACTTTGCTCATGCGGTATGGTGTCGAAATCCAGTCTCGATGCGATTAAAAATGCACATCATCTTTCGCTGCGACCCGGCTCTCATTGATCTGCTGCCGCGTCCAATTCCGGCCAGGCTGGCGCTGCCGGACTGGCTGCGGAACATGCCGACAAAAGCGTTTTCCGAGCTGCATGGCCGGGATATTCGCACCGTCAAACAATGCCCGCCGTTCGTCGACGCAATGTCGCATGGATTCATGATCCTGCTGCCTTGCGATGTGCGGGTGGATCGCGGCAGCTTCTCCTGGGAATGGGATCTGCCGCCATTGACCGTCAAGGAGCACCCCCGCTCGCCCCTCAGTTTTCATGTCCCCGCCCAAACCACCGGCGCTCCGTTTCACAGCGCCGATTTCTCCGCGTTGAAGTTCAACAGCTACTGGACCATAGAACTGGAAACTGGCTGGTCGCTGTTTACGACGCATCCGGTGAACCGCGACGATTTGCCGTTCCGCCTGTTGACCGGCCTGGTCGATGCGGACCGTTTCACCGATGCCGGTATCAATTTTCCGGCCATCTGGACTCAGCCGGAGTTCACCGGGGTGCTGCCCAAGGGTACGCCGGTAGCGCAATGCTTCCCGGTGCCGCGTTCAGCGCCGGCGCTGGTGTGCGAAAGCTTTACCCCGGAACAGGCCACTCGATATAACCGCATGGTAGCGGAAGTACTCACCACGCCTGGCGTTTACCGCAAACGCTTCCGTGCAAAACGCGGCGGTTCAGTTGATAAAACAGATCGGCAATCAGGCAACCAATCAGGTAACCAATAGTCTGCGCAACTCACCCAGATCAAGCCACAATCGTCCGCTGGAACCGGATGTCAGCGCATTGACGATGCGCCCGAAAGTATCGGCGCGCAGCCGGTAGGCCCGGCGGTAGGCATTCATGGCTTCGTCGAGGTCGCCGTTCTCTTGCAGCACGATTCCCAGATTGACTGCCGCTTCTGCGTAGCCGGGTCGGTGTTGCAGCGCTGTCAGAAAGGCGGCGGCAGCGCCCGGTAGATCGCCGCTATCCTGGCGCACCAAGCCCAGGTTGAACCACGCATCGACTTGCTGCGGGTCGAGCGCAAGTGTTTTTTCCAACGCAACACGCGCTGCTTCTTCCTTTCCCGCTTGCCGTAGCGCGGCCCCAAGACTGCTCCAGGCGGGTGCGTGTTGCGGAAATAACTGCACCAACCGGCCCAGCACGCTGGTCGCCGCCACCAGATTGCCTTGCTCAAGATGCGTCACGCCGGTCAGGTAGGCGGGTTCAGGCTCAGCCGGGGCAAGGGTCGCAGCCCGCTCAAAGTAGTCAACAGCAACGACCAGATCGCCGTCGGCGCGGGCAACCCGGCCCGCGATCAGCAGTGAGGGGATATGTTCAGGCCGGGCCTGCAGACTGCGCTGGATATGTTGGCGAGACGCGGTTATTTCTCCGCGATCCAGACAGATCACCGCCAGCAACTGATGGGCAGCCGGATTATCCGGACTGCGCTGCAAAATATTTTTGCAATGGCTCACGGCAAGGTCAACCTGGCCGCTATTGAACGCGGCAATCGCCTCGCTCATTGTCATTGCCTGCTCAAATTCTCGCTGCGTCACCAGAACGCCTATTCGGCAAGCACCGACTGATCGAGCCGATCAGCACGCGCAACACCCAGCAGTGCCAGCGTGACCTGCAACTCGCGGGCAAGAATATCGAATATTTGCGTCACGCCAATTTCGCCCCGTGCGGCCAGCGCCCAGATCCAGGGCCGACCGATCAGCACAGCACGGGCGCCGAGGGCCAGCGCCTTGGCGATATCCTGCCCGCTGCGGATGCCGCCGTCCATCAGGATTTCGAGCCGGTCGCCGACCGCCTCGACGATGCCCGGCAATGCGGCGATGCTGGATGGCGCGCTGTCGAGCTGGCGGCCGCCGTGGTTCGAGACGATCAATGCGCTGGCGCCAATGTCGGCGGCGGTGCGGGCGTCCTCCGCATCGAGTACGCCTTTCAGGATCAGCGGGCCGTTCCAGTGCTGCCGCACGAAATCGAGATCGCGCCAGGTCACGCTGGCATCGAACTGGGCATCCACCCACTGCTTGAAGTCGACCAGGCTTCTCGCCGAAGGTACTGCCGCAGCCAGGTTGCCGAACACCAATGGCTGTCCGCCAAGCGCCACATCACGCAGCCAGCCGGCGCGGCGCGCCGTATCCCACGCCTTGGCCAGCTTGCCGGCCAGCGTGAGGCCGCCGTTCATGCCGTTGCGGGTATCGCGGTAGCGCGCGCCGAGCACCGCCAGATCGACGGTAAACACCAGTGCGCCGCAACCGGCTGCCTGGGCGCGTTGCAGCAGTTCCCGGACGTAACCGCGATCACGCAGCATGTAAAGCTGAAACCAGAACGGCGCTTGCGTGGCCTGCCGCACTTCCTCCAGCGCGCAGATGGAAACCGTAGACAGGCAGAAAGGAATGCCGGCGTGTTCGGCGGCGCGCGCCGCCTGCGCTTCGCCGCGCCGCGCCATCAAACCTGCCAGGCCGATCGGCGCCAGCGCGACCGGTAGCTTGAGCGGCTGACCCAGCAGCGTAACGCCGGTGTCGATCCGCGAAACATCGCGCAACACGCGCTGCCGCAGGCGCAGCGCCAGCAGATCGGCGCGGTTGGCGGCGAGCGTGACTTCCGCGTAGCTGCCGCCGTCGATATAGTCGAACAACTGGCGCGGCAGACGGCGCTGCGCCAGCAGGCGATAGTCGCTGATTGATGCAGGTGTTAACGTGCTGAATGCCATTATGCCTCCCGGCGCGGACTACGCAGTTTGAAACGCTGAATCTTGCCGGTGGCGGTCTTCGGCAACTCACTGGCAAACTCCACCCAGCGCGGATATTTGTAGGGGGCGAGCCGGCTCTTGACGTGCGCCTGCAATTCTTCGGCGAGCTGCGGCGTCGGCTGGATGCCGTTCTTCAGCACCACGTAAGCCTTCGGCTTGAGCAGCTCCTGCGCGTCGTTGGCGCCGACCACCGCCGCCTCAAGCACCGCCGCGTGGGTCATCAACGCCGCCTCCACTTCGAAGGGCGAGACATAGATGCCGGACACCTTGAGCATATCGTCGGAACGCCCGCAATAGATGAAGTAGCCCTCCTCGTCCTCGATATATTTATCGCCGCAACGGGTCCACGGCCCCTGGAAAGTGGCCAGGCTCTTCTCCCGGTTGTTCCAGTACATGATTGCTGCGGTCGGCCCGCTGACCTGCAACTCGCCGAGCGTGCCGCGCGCCACCGGTTGGCCCGCCTCGTCCACCAGGCGAATGGCATAACCCGGCACCGGCTTGCCGGTGCTGCCATAGCGCACGTCATTGGGGCTGTTGGAGAGGAAGATATGCAGCATTTCGGTGGAGCCGATGCCATCCAGGATGTCGATTCCGCTGTGCTCTTTCCAGCGCCGACCGATCTCCGCCGGCAGCGCCTCACCGGCGGAAACGCAGCGACGCAGCCGAAGCATCTCATCGCGGCGCGGCAGCTCCGGGCTGGACAACAAGGCGGCATACAGGGTCGGCACGCCGTAGAAAATCGATGGCTGGTGCTGGCGCAACATGCGGCACACTGCGGTTGGCGTGGGCCGCTCAGCCATCAGCAATACCGTGGCGCCGACTGAAAAAGGAAAAGTGAGCCCGTTGCCCAACCCGTAAGCGAAGAACAGCTTGGCCGCCGAAAACACCGTGTCGTCCTCCCTGATTCCCAGTACCGGCCCGGCATATAGCTCTGCGGAGAAAATCAGGCTGCTGTGAATATGCACCGTACCCTTGGGTTTGCCGGTCGAGCCGGAAGAATACAACCAGAAACAGATGTCATCAGCCGTGGTGGGCGCCGTCTGATGTTCCGGCGCAGCCTGCGCCAGCAGTTCCTCAAGCCGCAGTTGCCCCTTGGCGAGAACCACAGCACCGGCCCCGGAGACGATCACCTGCTTGAGATAAGGCGCATTCGCCAGCAGCGTTTGAAAAACCGGCAGCAGCGCGGCGGAGACGACCAGCACGCTGGCACGGCTGTCTTGCAGCATGAAGTCGTAATCAGCGCTGGTGAGCAGCGTGTTGGCCGCAATCGGCGTCACCCCGGCTTTGATGCTGCCAAGAAATACCGTAGGAAAGTCGATGCTGTCGTGGAGGGCAACGAAAACACGCGCCTCCCTCGGCACGCCCAAAACACCCAGAGCATTGGCAAAACGGCTGGTGCGTTCGGCAACTTCGGCGTAGGTGTACTCGCCTAGGTCGTCGCGGATCGCCACCTTGCCGCCGCGTCCGGCCAGAATATTGCGCCCGATCAGGTCGTCGGCTGCGTTGTAGTTGCGCGGGAAGCTCACCACAGGAAGGCCGGCGCCATGATCGGCGCTGGAAAGCGAAAATGCCTTTGCCATTTCATCTCCTCCTGCCGAGAGACTCATAGTGCAATCGTTTTAAGTATGAGGCAGTATAATTCATTAGCCTGCATCGGGATGACAACGCAGACAGACACAGTCAACGTCAGGGACACTACATGGCCGGCAGAGCCGATAAATTGCAACGACCGGACTTGAACGCCGACGAGAACGACTATCTGCGTATCCTCGGTGAGCGCGTGCGGGAAATGCGCGCACGCCACGGCATGACGCGCAAGAACCTGGCGCGGGATTCGGGCGTCTCGGAGCGCTACCTGGCTCAACTCGAAACGGGTCACGGCAATATCTCCATTATCCTGTTGCGCCAGATCGCCCAGGCGCTGGGCAACCCGCTGCACGATCTGGTCAGCGAAGGGCCGGAACAACCGGTCGAACTGACCCTGCTGACGCAGTTCCTCGCGCGTCTGCCACCGAAAAAACTGCTGCGCGCCCGCAAACTGCTGATGGCCGAGTTTGAAGGCGCCGGCAAGCACGACAGACGCCAGCGGATCGCCCTGATCGGACTGCGCGGCGCCGGCAAGACCACGCTCGGCAGCTTGCTGGCCCGGCAGCGGGGCGTGCCTTTCCTTGAGATGGCGCGCGAAATCGAACGCGCAGCCGCCACTCCAATCCCGGAAATTTTTTCCCTTTACGGTCAGGCCGCCTATCGCCGCTATGAGCAACAAAGTCTCGATGCGGTGATCGAACGCAACGCCGCTTTCGTCCTGGCGCCCGGCGGCGGCATCGTCTCCGAACCCGCCACCTTCGACCTGCTGCTCTCCTCCTGCTTCACCGTCTGGCTCAAGACCTCGCCCGAGCAACACATGGCGCGCGTCATCGCCCAGGGCGACACGCGCCCGATGGGCGGCAACCAGGAAGCGATGCAAGACCTGCAGCGTATTCTGGCCGGTCGCACCGCCCTCTACAGCGAGGCCGACGCAGTGCTGGATACTACCGGCAAGACCGTCGAGCAGTCTCTGGCGGAACTGCTTGAGCTGATTAACCGAACCTGAAGCGCGACACCAACTGCTGCAATTCTTCCGACAGTTGCTTGAGGTCGTGGGTAGATGTGGTGGTGCGCTCCACGGCGCTGCTGTTGTCGCGCGCCATGCGGGCGATGTCTTCGACCCGGCTGGAAATTTCGCGGCTGGTGGCGGCTTGCTGGTTGGTGGTGGCCGCCGTCTCGCGGATCACCTCCGCTACCTGGCGGATGCTGTCGTTGATCTTCTTCAGGGACTCGCCGGCCTGCTCCGCCAGATGCAATCCCGTGTTCACCTGGCGATTACCGGCGTCCATGTTGCTCACGGTATTCCGCGTCTCGCTCTGAATGGTCGAGATCATATTGGAGATTTCGCTGGTGGCGTTGGTGGTGCGCTCGGCCAGTTTGCGCACTTCGTCGGCGACCACCGCGAAACCGCGGCCCTGCTCGCCGGCGCGCGCCGCCTCGATTGCGGCATTAAGCGCCAGCAGGTTGGTCTGGTCGGCGATGTCCTTGATCACCGCGACGATCTGACCGATCTGATCCGAGCGTTGACCCAGCGCGTCGACCAGCCGCGCCGATTCGTTGAAGGTTACGGCGATGTCGCGTATGCCTTGCGCAGCCTGATTGACCACCTCCTGACCATTGACGGCAAGGCTGCGGGTTTCCTCCGCCGATGCAGCCGCCTGCTCGCTACGGGTGGATAGTTCGAAGATGGACTGGTTAAGGCTGTCTGCCGACGAAGCGGCCACAGAGGCCCCTTCGGCCTGGCTGATCGACGCCTGGGCGACACTGTCCGCGGTATCGGACACTTCCGAGGAAGTATCGGCGAGCTTGGACGAAGCTTGTTGCACCTGGCTCAGGATGGCGGAAAAATCTTCGGCCATCTTGTTGAAAGCCTTGCCGACCTGACCCAGCTCATCGTCGCCACGCAGCTCCGCGCGCCCGCCGAGATCGCCCTCAGCCAGGCTCGACGCAGCCCTGACAAGCTCGCCAACGCCCTGGGCAATGGCGCGAGTGATGAACAGGCCGGTCAGAATCGACAAAGTCAGCCCGGCGACGATGCTGGCGATGGAGATGATGCGTACCTTGGCGGCATAGGCGGTGGCGCTTTGGTACTCGGACATGGCGGCATCCACCTGGTACTTGAGCAAAGCATCGATTGCCGCCGACGCCTTGGCGTAGCCGGGGTCGAGCACAGCGGCGCGCAATTTGTCGGCCTCGGCGAATTTCTCTGTCGTCAGCAGACTGATCATCGGCATCACGCCGTTGCCGCCGAAGTCCTGTCGCGCCTTGGAGAAGGCGTCGAAGAGCGCTTTTTCCTCCGGCGGCATCTTGCGCGCCTCGTACTCCTTGAGGATGGTGCCGACGCGGAAAATCATGCCGTTGATCTTGTCAGTCTGCGCGAGTATCTCGAACGCGTCGGTTTCCTGCCGGGCCACACCCAGCGTAATACGGATCAGCATCTGCTCGTTACGCACTTCACCCAGGCGCTCGATGGCCACCAGGCGGTCGTTGTAGATGCTGGAAACAGCCTGGCTGGTCGTATGTATGCCGGAGAGGCCGGTTGCGCCGACCCAGATCAACATCAGCGACGAGAACCCGATCAATATGTAGAAACGGGTGCGGATTTTCAAGTTGGTGAACAAGGTGCCTCCTGGTCTGATTGATGTGCCATGTCCCTGGCTTTCGGCGAGTTGCTTGTTGGCCGTCGAAAAGATTACCACGAAACTCGTGTCAGACCATATAGATAAGGTCGATCAAGGCATCATGCTTTCTTGGATAGGCAGGCTGACCGCCACCACCACCAGCTCGGCATCGCCCCCGGTACCCGCCGGCAACGGCTCCAGATGTTTAAGCCTTTGCAACGACGCTAGAACCCTCATGTCGATTTCCGGATTTCGTGATCCCTGGCTCAATTCGATGTTTTTTAGCGTTCCATCTCTCAGGATCGACAGGCTGACGATCATTCTTTCATCGGGCTTCAAGGGCGGCTGAACCGCCGCCAGGCGGCTTGCCAGTTCAGCCCGCAGTTCCTTGAGATACGCGGCTATTGACGGCGTGCTGTCGGTTGACGCAACAAACAGCTTGCGCTCGCGCTGTTGATAATTTTCAATCCGCTGGAAGACCTGCTTCTCGAATTGCGCGCCATCGTCGACACGAATAGCAGCAGTCTTGCCCCGGCCCAAAGGCTGCGGCGCGGTTGCGTTGACTGCCTTACCCGCACCGGGTTGTTCCGGCGTCGCCACAGCTTTTGCCGGCGCCGGAATCACAGGCGTATGGCCGGCTTTCCCTCCGCCAAGCCGCGCTCGCCAGCCAAGGGATATGGTCATATCCGGCGTTACGCCCAACTCGCCTTTTTCATAGATTTCAGCCATGCGTAATATCGCCGGCTGAAATCCATCGAGTGCTGCGTCACGAAAATACTGTAGTGCAATGGTGTTGTTCTGCGGTACGCCCAGCCCCTCCGCATACATCTTCGCCAGATTCGCCAGATTCGCCATCGCCTCGGGCGAACCCAGCACTTGCGCCCGGGAAAACCAGTCCAGCGCCAGTTCGTAATTTTGCGCCACCCCCTGGCCCCGGGCATACATCGTACCCAGCATATTCTGGGCAAATGGATAGTCCTGACTGGCGGCAACGCTGAACTCGGAAAACGCCGCCGGATAATCTCCGCGACTGTAAGCCGCGATCCCGCCATCAACATCCGCAACTGCGCCGTAGCTGACAAGCGCCAAAAACAGCAGCGCAATTTTGCCGTGCATTTTTATGTCCGCCTAGAAGTACCCCCAAATTCCGCGATTGAATTTCTCACGGCTCGGCAGCGGGGTTTTTAATGGTTCCCAGGACGAGGAATTTGATTCGTGCGCGAGGGTTGAGCCACCGAGCGGGGATTGCGGTGGTGATGGGTCTGTGAAGCGGATAAT